>NZ_JAMXLV010000020.1 GCF_024054535.1 Thermococcus alcaliphilus
ACTGGAAAAGAGTTCATAGGTTTGTTTTTCTGTTTGCTTTTTGGTATAATTTTGTCAGAATTCATTCTAGGTTTGGTGGACCTCCGGGTGATGTTACTGAATGGCTTCAGGAGGTGATACCCCAGTTATCCTAACAGTATCTTTGGAAATTTAAAAGGAAAGAGAGCCTTTATGGATAAATTCTTGAGGGTGTTCTCGGGAAGAGCGTTGCCCATCTGATGTGGTCGAGCTTTAGCACCCATGTAACGAGCCTCTCCAACCCAAGTCCAAAACCACTGTGCGGGACACTCCCATACTTCCTAAGGTCGAGGTACCACTCGTAGTTCTTGGGATCCATTCCCTCCTCAAGTATTCTCTGCACAAGCTTGTTGTAGTCATCCTCCCTCTGGCTTCCACCAATGATCTCACCGTATCCTTCGGGAGCAAGCATATCAGCAGCTAAGGCCTTTCTTGGATCTTCGGGATCTTCCTTCATGTAGAATGCTTTAATGTGTTTGGGGTAGCCGTAAACAAAGAAAGGCCTGTCGAATTCTTCGGTTAAAACTCTCTCCTCATCTGCTCCCATATCCTCGCCCCATTCTATCTTAACCCCTTTGCTCTGGAGGATATCTATAGCCTCGTCATAGCTTATCCTTGGGAACGGGGGCTCTGTGTTTTTAAGGGTTGTGAGATCCTTCCTAAACCTTTCAATCTCCTTTTTTCTGAGTTCTAGAGTGCGCTGGACCATATAGCTTACGAGCTCCTCCTCAACCTTCATTATATCCCATAAATCCATCCATGCTGCCTCAAGCTCAAGATGCCAGTACTCGGTGAGGTGCCTTCTTGTTCTGCTCTTTTCCGCCCTAAAGCTTGGAGTTAAGCTCCACACCTTCTCAAGTCCGAATATTGCTGCCTCGAGGTAAAGCTGGGCTGACTGGCTTAGGTATGCTTCTCTATCAAAGTACTTCAGCTTGAAAAGAGTTGAACCACCCTCAACTGCGCCTGTGACTAAAATTGGGGGGAACACCTCATACCATCCATCTTGAAGGAGCCACTCCCTTGCTGCCTGCATTAATGTACCTTTAACTTTCATGATATCGGCTACCTTAGGTGAGTGAAGGTGGAGATGTCTCACATCTAAAAGAAACTCGTCACTTGCGTCTTTCGTTATCGGGAAGAACTCAACGTTTTGAATGATCTCTATCTTATCCGCCTGAATCTCCACTCCAGTTGGGGCCCTTGGATCAACTTTAACGGTTCCCTCGATTATGACGCTTGACTCTATTCCAACCTGTTTTGCTTTAGTATAAGCCTCTTCGCTAAGTTCTTTTGTGAAGACTGTTTGTATTATGCCGCTTGAATCCCTAAGTACTATAAAAACCTTCTTACCTACTTCTCTCTTTCTATAGACCCATCCAGCAAGCCTTACCCTTTCTCCTTCCATTTTAGGCTTTACATCTGCACAATAAACCTTCTCGATCATCATAAAACACCTCCAATCTTGCTTGAGTTTTTAACCTTGGCTTTATTAATCTATCCCAGAAGAGTCAATTATTCCAGAGAAATTTTGCAAGGAACCTTTTGCCTTTAACCTCAAATACCACAGGCATGGTTATCACATCCCTAGAATGCAGATGAATATTTAAATCCTTCGCCTCTTTCTTTGCCATTTTGCCATAGGGTTTAAATAACTCAAGCATCATAAAGTTAATCCCCACAGGGAGGTGGTAAGAGTGAAAGCCATCGTGGCCGATTATGCCCTCGATGTTGAGGGGATTAAAAAGAACGTTGCCGTTCTTATAGAGGAAGACAAAATAATCGGAATTGTCCCCCGTGAAAAGCTTAACGAATTTGACGTGGATGAGACCTTTGGGGGAAGTGGGTATCTTCTCATGCCTGGGCTTGTCAATGCTCATACTCACGTTGCAATGAGTAAATTTAGGGGATTTGGCGATGACATGCCCCTCGACAGGTGGCTTAAAGAAGTAATATGGCCAATGGAAAAGGAATGGACTGAGGAGGAAATCTACAAATGGGCATTAATAGGGATTGCCGAGGCAGTAGCAAACGGTTCAACCGTAATAAACGACCACTACTTTTTTGCATGGAAAATAGCGGAAGCTGCTGAAAAGCTGGGCGTTAGGGCTTTTATCGGGCAGACAATGATGGATCTTGTTGAGATGCCCATAGCGGAGCCTGAACTGGGGTTTAAGTTCTTCAAAGGATGGAAAAAAAGCGCTCTTGTGAGAGCAACGCTTGCCCCCCATGCAACGGACACCGTTTCAAGAGAGTTGCTAGCGGAAGTCAAAGAGGTTGCAGAGAAAGAAAATGCATTGATTCATATGCATGTCTCTCAAAGCAGAGAAGAAGTCCTTCGGGTCAAGAGAAGGGAAAAGATGCCACCGGTTGAATATCTAAAGGAGTTGGAAATGCTGGGAAAGAACTTCATAGGGGTTCATGGTGTTTATTTTTCAAAAGACGAGGTTAAAATTTATGCAGAGAGCGATGCAACCCTTGTCCACTGTCCCACGAGTTTGGCAAAGCTCGAAGGGGAAATTGCCCCTATAATAGACCTGTGGAAGCTCGGTGGAAGAATTGCCCTCGGAAATGACTGTGCCGTGTCAAACAACTCCCTTGACATGATACTCGAAATGAAGTTTGCGGCAATACTCAACAAGGTGAAGAGAAAAGACCCCACAAAGCCAACTGCGAAGGAAGTATTTTACTGGGCAACCGTTGGAGGGGCTGAAGCACTGGGACTAAAAGCCGGCCTCATAAAGGAAGGCTACTTAGCGGACTTGGTTCTGATAAACACAAAGAAGCTCCATTTCTTGCCAAGAGAAAACGTGCTTTCGCACATTGTCTACTCGGCAAAGGGGAGCGATGTGGAGAAGGTATTTGTGGGAGGAGAGCTGATATACGATCAAGGAAGATTCCTAAAAACAGAGGAGATTGAGAGGTTGCTCAACGACTAAAGAACGTTGTCAAGGAAGATATTGACGTAAGCTATTACATGCGATGTTAGATAGCTCTTCCTTCCTACACTAACTTTTTCCGCTATTCCTTCAAGAAAAGCTTCATCCTCTCTTGCTAACCCTTCGTGATCTCCAAGAACAAAGGCAACGTTGCCTTTGAAGTTTACTCTCTTAATCGGCTTCCCTTCTTCGTGAAGGTAGTAGAGGGCTGAATTCTTAATGGTTCTCCTTATGATGTCTTCAAACCTTAGATTGCTCACATAAACCCCTGGAAGGACGGGATATTCCTTTGCAGGCTCTTTTATGCCCTCGCCAACTTTTAGGGCTTTTATGATTATCTTCGCAAGGCTTATTTCGTCGGGATTTATTGTCTTAGGCTTGATTTCACTCCCCTCAAATCTGATGGTCTTTGGGGGATCGGGGGGCCCGTTGAGGTTGAGCCACACTCTAACGTTCTTCCTAAACCCATGGGAAAGAAGAAATGCTGAATTTAAAGACCTGCAAAGTAAATCAATCCTCCCACTCGTTCCCGGAAGGTCTTTCAGGCTAAAATCCGCTCTTGTATGGGCCTTGTTGGCCTTTATTATGAAAGTCCTCACGACGGACACCTGAATGCAAGAAGAAAAGAAGGGTTAAAAAGGTTCACTCTAAAGCTTGGAGAAGCTTTTCGAGGAACATTTTTTCTGGGTAAGCACCTTCGAATGAAACCTTGTCCTCGCCGTTGACCCTTATAACGACCTTTGGAACTGCCATGACGCTGTACTGGTCGGCCCACTCGGGGAATTCTATTGCCTCAATCATGTCTCCAAGGATTTTACCTTTTCCTGCAAGTGAGTTCTCAATTGCAAACTTGTGTGCCATTCTAACGGCCATTGGACAGTAGGGGCAGGTTGGGGTTACAAAGACGTATATTTCAACGTCTTGGTCAATGTTCCTTACTGCCTCTTTAGTGTCCTCCATGAGGTCGGTTTCGCCTTTTGAAACGTCAACAATATCCTCTAAGAATGCTCCAAATTCATGCCCTGCTGGAAGGCCAAAGTACCTAACTCCAAAGTCTTTCCCATCTTGGGTTATTATGGTTACTGGGGCTTTATCGATTCTGTACTTCTCGGCAAGCTCCTTTTCACTGTCAAAATCATGCACTTCATAGCTTATAAGGTCGCTAAGCTCGCTAATTTCTTCAACAAGCTGTTTCAATTGGTCACAATATTGGCAGTGCTCTCTCCCTGTGAAGACTATAATCTTAACCGGATTAACGAGCTTTGAAAAGAACTCCTCTTTAATTATTTTCTTGTCCCCATCACTAATAAGCGCCATCTCCATACACCTCCAATCAGTTTCAAACTAAAGCTTTTTAACCTTTGGATGCAACATATCTACGGAAACTTTACAAATTTAGAGTTTTCAACCAAAGGTTAGGATGACGGTATATAAACTTTACGATACAGATTTGGGTAGGTGGGCAACATGTCTGAACCAGATATATTTTACATCTTAGGGAACAAGGTGAGGAGGGACTTACTCAGCCACTTGACATGTACCGAATGCTACTTCAGCCTGCTCAGCAGCAAGGTTAACGTTTCCTCCACTGCTGTTTCAAAACACCTGAAAATAATGGAAAGAGAAGGAGTTTTGAAGTCCTATGAAAAAGAGGAAGGGTTTATTGGACCTACAAGGAAATACTACTCCATAGCCGTTTCAAAAACGTTTCTTGTAACTGTCACACCCAATATATTCTGGTATAAAAGCTTGGATTTAGATTCTCCAGAGAGATTTGAAAGATTTGAAATCAGGCTTGATGAACTTAACAAATCCCCAAAAAGCTTACATTCTATGGTAACAGCTTTTATAGATGCAAACAAAAAGTTGGATCAGATAGTAGAGGCTTTGAAAACTATTGAGAGCTACAGAAACAATCTCATGAAGAACATCAAAGAGAGGTATTTGAAAGAAATCGGCGACATGACCCAGCTTGCTATACTCCACTACCTGCTTCTCTATAAAAAAGCAACAGTTGAGCAGTTAAGCGATGTTTTGAATCTCAAAGAGAGGGAAATTAAGGAAAAGGCCGAAGAACTCTCAAGGGTAATACCGTTAAACATAAAAGAAAACCTCATAGAAATTGATGAGGAAGAGCTCAGGAAAAAAGAAGCAAAGTGAGGGGGTTGCTATGCCAGAGAAAATCAGGATCCTCGTGAACGAAGATAGATGCTACCTTTGCGGTGGTTGTGCTGGTGTTTGTCCAGCCCTTGCGATAAGGGTGTCCTCTTCAAAATGGGAGTTCTTCCAAGATAAGTGTATTTCTTGCAGGATTTGTATAAACGCGTGTCCTGTGGGAGCTTTAAGCGCTGAGCCTCTGGAGGGAGAGCTATGAGATACGATGTTGTTGTTGTCGGGGCAGGAATTGCGGGCCCAATAGTCGCTAGAAACGTTGCTAAAGAAGGGTACTCCGTTCTTCTCATAGATAAAAAGCCTGCCATAGGAGCTCCAAAGCAGTGTGCCGAGGGAATCAACATAAACGTTTTCGAGAAGTACGATATTCCATATGATAAGAGATTCATAAACCGTGAGATTTATGGGGCAAAACTGTATTCTCCCAGCGGTTACGAGCTTGAAATAAGGTACGACAAAGTGAGCGGGGTTATTTTGGAAAGAAAGGTATTTGATAAAATGCTGGCTTTTTATGCCGCAAGGGCTGGAGCCGATGTACTCGCCAGAACTGAAGCTCTCGACGTTATTAGGGAAAATGGGGTTATAAAAGGTATAAAAGCAAAACACGAAGGCGAGCTTCTTGAGATATACGCTGACGTCATTGTGGCAGCGGATGGTGTTGAAAGCACCATAGCAAGAAAAGCGGGTATTAATACATACGCTCCTCCCCACGAGTTTGACTCCGCATATGAGTACGAAATGCTCATCGAGGGATTTGATCCGGATATGATCCATCTGTGGTTTGGAAACGAAATTGCACCGAGAGGCTACGTATGGGTCTTTCCGAAAGATGAGGACAGAGCTAACGTTGGAATAGGTATAAACTCCGATAATCCAAGGACAGCTAAATACTACCTCGACAAGTGGCTCGAAGAAAACAACATTCCAGCAAAGAAGCTCCTTGAAATAAACGTAGGTGTTGTTCCCGTAGGAGGATTTGTAAAAGAACTCGCTAAAGACAACGTGGTCGTTGTAGGAGATGCCGCTAGACAGGTAAACCCCATGCATGGCGGTGGAATGGCAGAGGCTATGGAAGCAGGAACAATAGCAAGCAAGTGGATAGTAAAGGCGCTTGAAGAGGAGAATCTCGAGCTTCTAAAGAACTACACAAGAGAATGGTGGGAAAAAGACGGTAGAAGATTGGAGAGAGTTCTTAAAATCAGAAAAGCCGTGGAAAAATTAACTGATGAAGATCTGGATGTATTTATTCAAGTGCTAAGCGGGGCAGATGCGGAGAAAATCGCGGGTGGAGATTACGTAGAGGTCATAAAAGCCCTCCTTAAACATCCAAAAGTGCTCATGAGCAAAAGAAGGATAGCACTCCTCAAGGAACTCCTATGATTCTAACTTTTAAGTTATAACTTCTAACTTTTACCTTTTCTCCGATTTTTGTAGCAGTTCATATCAAGGCATACCTCGTATTCCCTGTTGCGTTCCTTGATCTTCACTATTGGGGCATTTCCGCACTCAGGACATGTTTTTCCCGTTGGAATTATCTCGCCCCTTTGGAGAAGGGGATAAGTAACGTCACAGTTAGGCCAATTGGAGCAGCCCACAAATCTTTTTCCTGTTTTCCTGTTATATCTCACCACTAAGTCGCCGCCGCATTTAGGACACTTCCCCACTATTATAGTGTCCATAGATCTTCTCTTTTCAACAGATTTTTTGATGCTCTCTTCTTCTTCGGCAGTTAGTTCTTTTGTATCGGCGCTTTTCTTATTCTTTTTGTTTTTCTGGCTCTCTACAAACGTTTCCAGAAGTTTTCTCCCTATTTCTCCCTCTTTCTTTTTGAACTCCTTTAGAATTCTTACTAAGGCTTCCTTAGACTCCTCAATGACCTTCTCCTTGCTTATTTTCTTCTGCATTATCTGTTCCATTTTTTCTTCGAACTCTCTCGTTAGTTCAACACTTACTATATCAGGGACGTTGTTTTCCAAGGCTTCTATCACCTTCATACCAAGAGGGGTCACCTTTATCTTTTTCTTGCCCTCTATGTATCCCCTCGAATAGAGAGTTTCTAGGATTTGAGCCCTTGTGGCCTTAGTTCCAATGCCTAGGTCTTCCATTTTTTTGATAACGCTTGCTGGAGAATACCTTGCCGGAGGTTTGGTTTTCTTCTTCTCCCTCTTTATCTGAATAACTTTGACTCTCTCTCCTTTCTCGAACTTTGGAAGCAGAACTTCATCAAATTTAACATACTTACCGTAAATCTTCAGCCATCCCTCTTTAACTGTTCTCGAACCACTGAGGATAAAGCGGTGGTTGTTTGAGTTTATGATTACCTTCATACTCTCTCTTACGGCAGGATCAGCGAATGCAGCTAGGAATCTCCTAACTATCAAATCGTAAAGATTTTGCTCATCTTTGCTTAGATCTCCAGGTTTAGGTAGCTCACCGGTGGGATATATTGCCGGATGAGCAGGATCATCTTTTTTGCCTTCTACGGGTTTTAAAACTCCTTTACCCAAAAGTTCATGAGCATGGGGCTTGTAATCCGGAATTTTGGCAAGGTTATGGATAATCGATTCATAGTTCAAGTTTTTTGGAAGCTTTTGGGACGAGGTTCTTGGATAGGAACAATTGTGAACTACAACACCATTAGCGATGAAGTTATGGTATGTATCAACGACAAGATCATAAACCTTGCCTCGGTAGTGGAACTTCTCAATGGATTTTATTCCGAGTATATAAACGTCTCCGGTTGCTATTCTGCGGAGATCTTGATCGATTAAGTATCTTACAATATTTCGAAGCTTGTCGAGGCTGATTCTTCTACCGTGGGCGGTTTGGTTTGACATATCAAAATTCTTCCATAAGGCGTTGGTTGATAGTATTTTTCCTTCCCAGCTTTTTACCTTAATGAGGCTATAGTGGTGTGAATAGGGTTTTCTTTCCCTAATAGCGGTATCTTTAACACTCTCCAAATCGCGTCTTTTGATCCTCAAGCGATCTTTCATTATCTCATAAAACCTTTGAGCATCACGTGAATATATTTTAAGCTCATAAGCTATAACGCTACCATTCTTATCTTTCTTTTCCCAGAGATATGTACCGACTCCAAGAAACTGCCACATCAGTTTAACTGTGTATATCGCTTCTCGGTTTTTAGAGGTAAGAACTATCTGAGGGGAGAGGGATTTTTTGCTTCCAGTTTGCTTTGTACCAATGTGGGAGTCAGCGTCATAATAACCTGCTAAAAATGCTGCCACCCATTCAGGTTTTGCCATTATTATCCCAGGAATTCTGAAAATTTCTGTTTTGTTTCCATAGGGACAGCCAAGCAGCTCAAGAAGTCTTGTTAACGACTTGTTATTGATTGCAATTATGAGGTATTTGGGATTGAACGTGAAGGATAGTCCCAAGGAGTTTGTAACACTTTTAACGGCTTCTATTGTATCCTTTGTTCTTTCTTTTGCAGAGATTGTTATCTCTCCTCTTCTGTTCAAATGACCGTCACCTACTACAAGACCAAATAAGTACCAAAAGTCCTCACTAAATTCAAAGGTAATCGGAGTGGTAGCTGTGCTATAAGAGAACCCTTTAAATGTCCTCCTTAGTTCAGAATCAGAGATGATACCTCTCTGTAGTAAGAACTTAACAAGTGGAACCGGCATTTTGCCTCGCAGATATTTATAGTATGTTGGTTCTTTTATTTCGAATTTCCACAGGATTTCTGTTTTCAAGCTTGCACTTTTTACTCTTTTCTTTATAATCTCCCCAAATTCTCGGTCGTAGATTATGTAGTCCTTCATGGAGACAGCGTTTTCAAGGAGGAAGTCCAAAAGTGTTGGAGGTTCCTCATTCTCGGGAGGTTTGTCCCTATTTATAAGAAGAACAACTTGGTCATCCCCTCTTAGTTCTTCAGCTGGAACAAACATAAGCTTATCCTCCCTATACACTAGCACTGGATGATCTGCGGTGAGATATAGTTCCGTCCTGTCAGTTAGTGTGACCTTGTACATTGGTTCATCCGCGTCCCTCTCCAAAAGCTTATAACCAGCTTTTGATAGTTTTAGATCAAAATCAAGGGCAAAAACCTCTCCTTCTTTGGGTAGCTCCCTTATTCTCTTAATTCCTTGGGGAGTTGGTATTAGAGAATCAGGATGTAGACAATAGCCCTTTTCATACAAGCTTTGTGCTATGTCGAGTGTCTTCTTTGGGCTGTAGCCGAAGGCAGAGTAAGCTTCTCTTTGGAGTGTCCCAAGGTCAAAGGGATGAGGAGGATTTCTCTGCTGCTGTTTTATCTCCACTTTCTCTACAAATGCAGATCCTTTTTTAGCCTCTTCAACGATTTTCTTGGCCTCTTCCTCATTAAAAATACGGTCTTTCTCGTAGACGGCTGTGTACTGTTGGCCGTTTTTTTCGAGAATCATTTTTATGACCCAGTACGGCGTGGGGACGAAATTTGCTATTTCCCTCTCCCTTTCAACCAAGAACTTCAACGTCGGCCCTTGAACCCTGCCCGTGCTTAAAACTATCCACTTGCCGCTGGCTTTTCTTATAGCCGAGCTCAATGCTCTAGAGAGGTTCACTCCCCAGTACCAGTCAAGTACATGCCTTGCTATTCCTGCATCTGCCATTCCAAAGTTAATCGTCGGCTCTAGGTTATACCATGCTCTTAGCAGATCTTTTTTTGTGAGTGCGGAAAACTTCATTCTCTTGGCTTTTGAAGGATCAACGCCGCAGGCATATTTTAATGCCGTATACCCTATTACCTCACCTTCGGTATCGTAGTCACACGCAACGACAAACTCATCCGCTCTCTTTGCAAGCTCCCTAAGGGCTTTTATGTAATCCTTAGCGTAGCTTTTTCCCTTTTCCGCAACATAAACGGGGACCCATTCTATATCAAAAACCGGGTAGCCGTAAGTTTTCTCCTTCGGAGCGAGAGAGAAGAGGTGTCCAACAGCTGGAGCAACTATTATCTTTTTCCCATCCCTTGTCAGCTCATAGTAGGGAACTTTACCGATGGTCTTCCTTATTGGTTTCTTTTCGGCAAGTGCATAGGCTATTTTTCTGGCTACATTGGGCTTCTCTGCAATTATGAGCGTAGTCATGATATCCCTCTCAATTCCTTTAGAGGGGTGGTATAAGAATTTTTTGGAAGTTGTGGGCCGGCAACAGAGGCCCGCGTTCACTTTTCGCGCGGGTGGATGCACCGGCCCTGTGGGCTCGGCGTGAGCACGCTCCGCTCATAGAGCCCGATACCTTGCGGAGGCGGGTTTGACCGAGCCCATGCGAGGAGACTAATTGTCCCCTCGCTGTCGGCATTCTAAGATATGAATGGAAGGTTAAATTCTTTACGCTGTTGTTATTAAGATTACACCAGCAACGGCTAATACTAATCCTAGGATTATCTTGGCGTTTGGCGGCTCTTTTAGAACTGCTATCGCAAGAAGAGAAGATATAATGGGATTTACAGCACTTACTGGGGCAGAGATTTGGGAGCCGACTAGGCTTACAGATTTAACGAATGCGTATTGCCCAATTATCAATCCAAGTAAAGCTGCTCCCGAGAGTATTGCAACTTCCCTCCGCGTAATTTCCCTAAGTTCCTCAGAATATTTAGGCAGGAATGCACTAATTCCAAATGCGGCGAATATCATTCTAATACCAGCTAAAGAGAGAGGAGAAACTTGTGAAGAAAGAAAATCGAGCAGTGTTATTGCAATACTCCATGAAATGGGTGCTAAAAGGGCGAATACAAACCCCTTGCCATCTAGGTGCTCTTCAATCTCTCCCTTTCTGACGATGACAATTGCCAAAAATACGAGGAATGCTCCAACAATTATCTGGGCATTTACGCTTCTACCTAAAAACAACCAGGCCCATAATATAGTCCAAAGGGGATAAGAGGAGGTTATTGGGACTGTTCTTGATACTCCCATCAACCTGAGAGCACTGAAGTAGAAGTAATCACCTATAACAAAGCCAAACTGTCCAGAGATAAACGCGATCACGAGAACCCGCCAATTGAGAGATAATATCTCGGCATAGTTTCCAGTGAACAAGAACAAACAAGCGTAAAAAAGTGCCGTAATGTAGAGCCTAACTATATTAACGGTGACTGCACTTTTGTTTCTCATTCCAATTTTCACTAGAACTGAAGCAGTTCCCCATCCAAATGCCGAAATCAGTGCGAGTAATGCTCCGAGTAAGGTGTTCATGTTGAGAAGAGAGACCACTTAATTTAAAAACTTAACGTTTCGAAAATTATCTTAACTCCCACACCATAGGGCTTAAAAACTCTCGGATATTAAAAATAAAGTAGTGATGATCTCGGCAAATCTGAGCGTTGCTATGATGACGATCTTGAGTGCTGATCTCATCTGATCCTAATTTCGGTGTTTCTGAGCTTTATTGGGATGTTCTGTTCTGCCGATACTTCTTTTGTTACTTTTTCTAGGGTTCTCGTGATATCTTCACGTACCCTTTCGTCGGAGACAATTCCTAGCAGTGTGCTCCTTTTGTCAAAACTTGCTTCAAGATCAACAAGTACTGTTCCATCTTTAAACTCCCAATCAAGGTTCATCCACCTAAATATTGAATTTGGAAGCTCTGTGAATTCTCTTTGCAGTCTCTTCCTCAAGTCTTCTATTGCCGGTTCTACTTTGTTCTTTAACAAGGCCTCTTCAGCTTCTTTCTTCTTCTCTTCAGTTATGTAAGAGAGTTCCTCCACTCCAGCTTCTTTAAGGAGCTTTTCTATCTCTTTTTCTAGCTCTTCTTTTTTGCTCATTATTTGCTTGGCCTTACTTGAAACTTCTTCCTCTTCTAGATAAAGCTCCACTCTGTGGACGGTCACATATTTGTTCAACGCCTTTCCGATTTCTCTTGCGTGAGTCCTTAGAATTCTATTAACAATCCTCTCTGCTTCTTCTTTACTAACTCCCGAAGCTTTTCCCCAGAGCGTCAGGTTAATTTCATGCTCACTTCTTCCCTTTATGTCCAGGAGCATCTTATCAATATCAATGCCTGCACTTTGAATATCCTTGAAGAGTACTCTGGCGTAAGCAGAAAAGTAAGGCTTGACGCTCTCATGTGCTTCCACTATTATGTTGCTTTCAACCTTGCGTGGGATGACAACCTCCTTTTTCTCTTCTTTCTCTTCTTCTGACTCTCCAGGGGCAGTTATTTTTGCCTGAGCGTTGCTTAAGATTGGCTTAAGTCCGGCTTTTCTCCAGATTATCGGAAGGTGCTTGTTGACGAAGTATAATACCCTTCTCTCTAAGATTTCCCTTGAGCTCTTGTCCTTCTCGCTTGTTCCATGGATGTTTACGTGAAGGTAAATTACTCCAGAGCCCACTTCCCCAGTTATTCCAACTCTCTCTACAGAAACTCCATTTAAGCTTTTTATCTCCTTTAGAATCTCTTCGGCATATTCTTGAAGAACCGGCTTGAAGATCTCCCCTCCTACCACTTTAACCTCAATTTCTGGGGCACTGGGTTTCTTTTCAATTTTGGGGGCTTTCTCAAGGGGTTTCTCCTCCTTTTTTGGAGGGACCTCTTTTTTAGCCACCTCTTGTACCTTCACTTGAGGTTCTGTTTTTGCTTCCTCTTTTTTTCTCTCAAGGGCTTTCTCTAGCAATTTCTCTTTTTCTAGTACCTCGGCACTTTCGATTTTGTTCTCTCCGAATATTTTTTCAAGCTCAACTTTCGGAGTTAAATTGTAGATTTCCAAGTTGTCAGTTATTGAAAGCTTCAAGGATATCTCATCAAGCCCGTACAAGTCTACTACGAGAGGATAGTCTATTATTCTCTTCAGAGTTTCAATGCTATCGCTTCCGATTAACTTTTTCTTGGAGTTTAGGAGGTCTATTTGAGCTGCTAGAAGTTTTTTTCTGTCCAGCAAAATCGTGGCGTAGTATTTTTCTTTTTCATCTTTTGTGAACATCTTCAGAAATAGTCCACTAAACTCCTGATTGGAGAAAGCATTGTAGATTAAATCAAGCAGTTCTTGTTTTTTGGTGCATACGATGTTCTCTTCCAGTGGTGTGATATTTGGAAGCCACTACAATTAAAGTCCATCTGAGCATATATTTAAGCATTATTGTCCTTATAAGGTGAGCACCATGAGAGTATTAATACTCGGTGGAGGAACAATAGGAAGAAGCATTGCACAAGTGCTTAAAGGTGAATTTGACATTGTTATTGTCGAGCAAGATGATATTAGAGCGAAGTCTCTCAGTGAAAGTGGATTTCACGTTATTCAAGGTGATTTCTCATATACCGCATCTTTGTTGAAGGCAGGCATTGATAAAACTGACCTTGTAATAATAACCACAATGGACATAAGCAAGATAAAGAGAACAATACAGACAATTAAAAACAACAACCCAGAAGTGCCGATTTTAGTTCTTCTACCTGATGATATAACCGCTGAAGAGCTGGCATCTCAAATAAAGGAAGAATTTGAAAATGAAGTCAAAATAGATTATGCAATTTCTCCAAGAGAAGCAGTGATCAAGGCAATTGTTGAAATGGTAGAAGATATTGGAAAAAGGAAAAACGCCGTTTTACTTGCCAAGAAGCTTTCAGAAATAAAACAAAAGACGGATTCACTCTTAATAGTCATGCACGATAATCCCGATCCGGATGCCATGGCTAGCGCTGCTGCTCTCCAGGTCATAGCCCAAAACATGGGGCTAAAGGCGACTATTGTTTATGGAGGAGAGATAACACACCATGAGAACAGAGCTTTCGTAAACCTTCTCGGGCTGGATATGAGGAAGGTTTCTCCGGGTTCTTATGAAATTAAAAGATATTCCGCCATAGCGTTAGTGGATTGCCAGCCAAATGGAAATTTGAGCATTTTAGACGATGAAGATCTTAAGAAAATAGAGATACTCGTTGATCACCATCAGCTTCTCCAAAATCTAGAAGAAAGGCTTCCCAAGAATGCATTTTTTGATATTAGGCCGGAAGTAAATGCCACATCCTCGATAATGGTGGAATACTTAAAACATCTCAACATAGAGGTCAATGAATTGCTCGGCACCAGCCTTTTCTATGGCATCTACATAGACACAAAGAAGTTCTCAAAGCTTAACCATACCGATCTTGAAGCACTAGCCTTTTTGGCAGGGAAAGTTGATTATGACATCTTGGAAAAGATAGAATCTCCAGACATCTCAACTGAAACTGCAGAGGTCCTAGCTAGGGCAATCCTGAACAGAAAAATGTACAAGAACATCGTTATCTCAAACGTGGGCTTTATAACCAACAGAGACGCTATCCCTGAGTCTGCAGACTTTTTACTTAGGCTAGAGGGAGTTAATACCGTTTTAGTCTTTGGAATAGTCGATGATAGGATTGAAATCTCTGCCAGAACAAGAGATGTGAGAGTAAACGTTGGCAAGGTTCTAAAGGAGGCTTTTGGAGACATAGGTAGCGGTGGAGGGCATCCGCAATCAGGGGGAGCGAGAATTCCATTGGGGATATTCAAACTCGCTAAGGACAAGGATTCCCTCTTAAAATTGGTAGAAGAAGCAATAACAGAGAAATTCTTAGAGGCATTGAATGCCAAAGAGAGCTAGTCTTTCTTAGCTTCTATTAATATTATGTCCCCAATTGCGGTTACCCTTTCATAGGGGATTCCAACTTTTTCTCCCGGGAGTCCAAGCGCTAGTATTCTTCCCTCTCCTTTGTCGATCTCTATCAATACCTCATCAACGTAACCGATGTAATATCCTTTGGTGTTGTATATCTGCTTCCCATAAAGCTTTGACAGCCTCATTACCATATCGCTCACCATTTGAAATTGGAAGTTTTTCCTTTTAAATTTTCTTACTCATCCTTGCAGTGTTTTCAAGGAAAGATTTGAGGAAAATGACTACAGTTGCAATAACAGTTCCTGCAACTCCTACCAGCACAATGCTTATTGCCGATCCTTCAATTTCCGAGATTTTGGAGTTCATGAAAAGTAAATTTGCGAGTATGAATCCACCGAAATAAGCAAAAGGAACTATGGACACATCAAGTGTGCTTTCTGCAGAAACAAGCCCCATAACAAACACAACAGCCACCAAAAGGGAGAAAGAGTAAAGCATGGAAAACTCCACTTTAAGCCAGAGGATATAAAGGATGAGGGTTAAGAAAAATCCCACAAGAAAAGCATATCCACTTGCTCTTACTTTTCCTTTGAGAACCCCAAAACTTCCGCCTAGAAATAACCCAGCAATGTAAATTGGGATAAGGGTATCCATCGCAGTGTAGGGAGGATAAAAGAGGACTATCAGTAAAAAGCTTAGAGTCACTCCAAGGCCACCATACCCCAGAGAGGAAAGGATCTTCTCCTTCACTTTACTACCTCCACTTTAACTTTTGAGCCGTCCTTTAGATTAAGCTTCTCCCTAAGGCATACGGGGGCTATTATCTCTGCGACTCTTGGGGGATGTATTGTTCTGGAAGGAACAACTATTGCTCCTTCGATTCCATTTATCCTAACTTTGTAAGCCTTTACATCTCCAAAAGTTCTACCTCCTTTGGTGAAACCAGGGATTATTATGGGTTCCACATTGTAGAGGGCATCGTAAATCGTCTTTGGGAAGATTATCAGAAGATTTAGAGTCCCTGGATAAGGAGTGAAGCCGAGATACTCCTTTATTCTATCTTTGTACTGCTCCACATAATATCTTCCCTCTCCAATCCCGGAAACAACTTCTCCCAAGATATATTTCCCGTACAAGATCTTTCCGATCTCGTCAAATATCTCTTCAAGAAGCCTCAATCCATCGGGAGTTACCTCTACAAAAGTTTTCTTTCCAGAAACCTCTCGCTTTAGATAGCCCATTTTTTCCATATTCTCGAGCTTTCTCATTACGGACTGGGGAGAAATCCCTACCTCCTTTGAAAGTTCCCTTAAGGTAATTTTAACTTTATCCCCAATAGCACCTTTCCTGGCAAGGGAAATGAGCAGTTTAATTTCTTCCATTTCCAGCACCCTTGGAGAGTTTATCCGCAATTCTCAGGGGCTTAGGATAGCCGTTTTCGTTAATTATCTCAACAATCTTCTTCGCAGAGTCAAGGTCAATTAAATTACCAACACTTACATAAGCTTTTCCCACCTTCACGAAATCCTTTGTACCATGCAAAGGACGTTTTGCAACTCCTATCGTGGGTTTGTTGATAAGCAGACCTATATGTGAAGCCAAGCCGTATCCCCTCGGATGTGCCTTTCCGTGCCCCTCCACGAGAAGGACATCAAACTCTTCACCCTTTATCAGCAGCAAAATTGGTCTTGTTTCTCTCAAGAAAAAGTAGGTGGGGATGTAGGGAAAATTTACCTCCGTTTCGATAACTTTTGTTTTTACCACCTCGCAGGAAGGGAAAGAGCATAAAACAAAAGCTCCTCTCGCGTGGTTGCCCTTATATGATACGTCAACTGCAGCAATCCTCTTAACCTCTGAGATATCCAACGGCTTTTCTACGATTTTTCTGCTCAGCTTTCTTTGAATTTCTGCAATCTTTTTAAAGTTCATTTCTCCACTCCTCAAGCTTCTTTTCTAAGTCTTTGTTGATCTTTGCCCTAGTTAAGTCTTCAAGGGTCCTTTCCAGAATGTATCTTGCTTGATCTTGCTTCTGCCTTATGTTTACGAGACCCTTTGGATACTCGAGAGTAACAAGTTCATCGTAAACCTTTTCCATGAAAGTGTAAACTTCCTGAGCCTTTTCTAAGTTCCCCTTTAGCAGGAGAGTTAGAAAATATCTCCTTAGCTCTCCAATGAAGTCTCCAATTCCAAGGGCATAGTCTGCCTCAGGAATTCCAATCTCTCTCGGAGATGGAAACTCTTTTCCAAGGAGATAGCAGTAGAAAAGTAATGCCTCAACATACTCTTGATGTGCGCTCTGAACGTAACCTGTAAAGTAAAGATCCTCATGGCCTTTAAGCTTCTCTTTTAGTTTTTTAACGAGCTCTTCGGCTTTTTCCAGTCTCTCCTTTGCAGTCTCTATCTCTCCCCTATGTAGGGCTTTTATTGAGTCTCCGCTCACCCTTACGATTTCTCTGGTAAGCTTGAGTGCTTCCTCTCTCAGCTCATCCTTTTTGTCGAGAACTTCTCTTATCTCTTCTATTATTTCAGAAATGTTCACCCTTATCACCAGAGAAATTTTGATTATTTGGAATAAAAACCTTCGTATGTGGGCTTGGCTTATCCTACCGCCCTCATCGTTAGCCTTTCGGCAACCTCAAGCGGCCCCGGAGGCCAAGCCCTGTGCGCCCGGCATCGTCCCCCAGATTCACAGCTGCCCAGACGCTCCTCCGGTCGGGCTACCGGGCGTGCCGGATGCCGTTATAATATTCCACTGGTGAAATTTTAATTTTTCTCCTCTTAATAACTGTCAGTTATATATTGACCCCAATATCATGCCGAAAAATATATAAAGGCACCTTCAGACTATGCACGTAAGAATTCATTTGAGGTGATGATCATGGTTGAAAAGAGGAGGAACATCATTGTTGAAGAGCTCGTGAGGACTCCCGTTGAGATGCAGAAGGTAGAGCTTGTAGAAAGGAAGGGAATAGGACACCCAGACAGCATAGCCGATGGAATAGCGGAAGCCATCAGCAGGGCGCTCTCAAGGGAGTATATAAAGAGATATGGAATTATTCTTCATCACAACACAGACCAGGTTGAAGTTGTAGGTGGAAGGGCTTATCCAAGGTTCGGTGGCGGAGAGGTAATAAAGCCAATATATATCCTCCTTTCTGGTAGAGCCGTTGAGTTTGTTGATAAGGAGATGTTTCCGGTTCATGAAGTTGCAATAAAAGCAGCTAAGGAGTACTTGAGGAAAGCAGTTAGACACCTAGATGTAGAAGAGCACGTAGTTATTGACTCGAGAATAGGGCAGGGAAGCGTTGATCTGGTTGGTGTTTTCAACAAAGTTAAGGAGAACCCAATACCCCTTGCAAACGACACCTCCTTTGGCGTAGGGTATGCACCATTAAGTGAGACTGAGAAGATAGTCCTTGAAACTGAGAGGTTACTCAACAGCGAAAAGTTCAAAAAAGAATGGCCTGCTGTTGGAGAAGACATCAAGGTAATGGGGCTTAGGAAAGACGATGAAATCGACCTAACCATTGCCGCTGCCATAGTTGACAGCGAAGTTCAAAATCCACAAGAGTACATGGAAGTTAAGGAGGGAATATACAGTGCTGTTAAAGAGCTCGTTTCTCAATACACAGACAGAAAGGTCAACATTTACGTTAACACCGCCGATGATCCGGAGAAAGACATTTACTACATAACCGTCACGGGAACTTCAGCGGAAGCAGGAGACGATGGTAGTGTTGGCAGAGGAAACAGAGTAAACGGTTTAATTACTCCAAACAGGCACATGAGTATGGAGGCAGCAGCCGGTAAGAACCCAGTCAGCCACGTAGGTAAGATTTACAACATTCTTGCCAATTTAATAGCCAATGACATTGCCGAGCAAATAGAAGGCGTACAAGAGGTCTACGTGAGAATTCTAAGCCAGATAGGAAAGCCAATTGATGAACCTCTCGTGGCAAGCATCCAAGCAATTCCGAAGCCAGGCTACAAAGTGGAGCAGTTCGAAAGACAAGCCTATGAAATAGCGGATGAGTGGCTTGCAAACATAACAAAAATCCAAAAAATGATATTGGAAGACAAAATTAACGTCTTCTGATTTAACTACTGCTCTTTTTCATCTTTTCTTGCATAAGAATTCTCAAGATTCTAGCCTCTTCAAGCAATAGCTTTTCCTTTTGCTTCTTAATAATTTCAAGCTTCTTTTGCAAAAGCCTATCATCCCTCATAGGAAATCACCAGAATGTATACGTCTTTCTTCCTTAAAAACCTTCCGCTTAATGCCTAAGTTTACATCGACAAAAGACGTAAAAAACCATATCTTTAAAAACCTTGGGTTAATAAATTAGATAGAGGTGAGAGAGAATGATAATTGCCGTGAGCGGGACACCCGGAGTTGGAAAAACAACTGTGGCAAAACTTCTGGCTGAGAGATTAGGTTACGATTATGTAGATCTCAGAGAGTTTGCCTTAAAACACGGTGTGGGCGAGATGAGAGGGGAAGAACTTGAGGTCAGCATTGATGAACTTGCGTATTATGTTGAGAGAAAGCTCAAAGGCAAAGATGTGGTGCTTGACGGACACCTAAGCCATCTAATGCCAGTCGACCAGGTTATAATCCTCCGCGCCCATCCGAAACTAATAGGCGAACGTTTAAAGGAGAGAGGATACAGCAAGGGGAAAATAGCAGAGAATGTTGAGGCAGAGCTCGTGGACGTGTGTCTTTTAGAGGCTATAGATGAGAACGAGAACATTATAGAGGTCGACACCACAGACAAATCCCCGGAGGAAATAGTAGAAGAGATTTTAGACCTTCTCAACAGGGGAATAAAAAGAAGAATCGGTATTGTTGACTGGACTAAAGTCTATGACGAAATAATTCCCTACCTAAAACTCGGAGGTGACGACGAATGGGTGTAGGGCTGTGGATTAGAACGGGAATTCTAATGGCGTTTCTTACCGGCCTATTAATGGCCATAGGCTATGTTTTAGGCAGTGAGACCGGAATGCTCTTTGCTTTTATCTTCGCTTTAGTTATGAACTTCTTCAGCTACTGGTACAGTGATAAAATCGTTCTCACATGGTATAGGGCAAGAATACTGGAAGAGGACGAAGCCCCTGAGCTTTACGAAATGGTGAGGGGGCTCGCTCAGGAAGCAGGAATTCCCACACCAAAAGTGGCAATAGTGCCAACTGAAACACCAAACGCCTTTGCAACCGGCAGAAATCCAAAGCATGCTGTGGTGGCAGTCACTCAGGGGCTGTTGAGACTCCTAAATAGGGATGAACTGGAAGGAGTAATAGCCCACGAGATAAGCCACATAAAGAATAGAGACATACTCATCCAAACTCTAGCGGCAGTATTGGCCGGAGCAATAATTATGGTGGCAAGATGGGCCGGATGGATGCTCTGGCTCGGAGGATTTGGAGGAAGAGATAGGGATAGAGATGCAGGGAGTGCCTTGGGAGCAATACTGCTAATAGTTTTAGCTCCAATAGCCGCAATGCTCATCCAAATGGCAATAAGCAGGGCGAGGGAGTACTTGGCAGACGAAACCGGAGCCAAAATAAGCGGAAAACCATGGGCCCTAGCAAGAGCACTAGAGAAAATTGAATACGCAGTTTCAATGAGACCCCTCAAAGACGGAAACCCAGCAACGGCCCATATGTTCATAGTAAACCCATTCAGAGGAGTTAGCTTTGCAGAGCTGTTCTCAACACACCCGCCAACTCAGAAGAGAATCGAAAGGCTCAGGAAGATTGCGGAAGAGATGGGAATTGCCTTTTGATTTATTTCCAATTTCTTTGAAGTCATCGAAATTGATTTATGTTTTTAAAGTGTAGATTTTGTTGATGATCAACATGAAACGATGGGTGTTACTGGTTCTCACGACAATCTTGCTTTTCTCGACATATTACGCTAGCACACTTAAGAATGATTCTAGGGATAACTCTCAAACGTGGGACGAAAACGATCTCTACCTCTGGAGAACAAAAATTGAACACTTAGCCACAAATTCAAGCTATGGGATCGGTGTAGTATGGCTCGGAAAGGACAGCATTGCAAGGGATAACTACATCCACATTGCAATAAGTCCCTATGGGGATAAAGAAGCCCTTATAAAAGCCATTGAAGAGCAAGGCATTCCTCTTGAGGCCGTTAAAATAGAAGTCCGGGGAGAATACGACGAGGATTTCACAAAACCGGAACCTCTTTGTCCCGTAAACTATACCCACAACCGAGCGGAGGACGTTGAAGGGGACGTGAGAATATACACAAGCTTTGGAACAAGCGGAATGTACTATCTCAAACTGCTTTCATGTGAAGAGGAGGGAAACGAGTTAAAGCTCACCTTCAGGCTGTGGAAGTGCAATCCCGCATCCGTTGTGTGCACTTTAGACCTCACGTTTCCATCGTTTGAAATTAAGTTTTTGAAAGACTATCAAAGAGTTCAGGTGATTGTTTTGGCAGATACTTGGAAAGGAAAAAGAACAGGCATCTATACGTTCGACCTTTCCCACAGGCCTCTTTGGGTTCTTTATGAAGACTCTGAAAAAAGAGAGGAGATGTATATCTATAGAGACGGCTGGATTAGGGTTCTTTTTGCTCTTCCACCAAGAGAGGCACTTGAAGACATTGGCAATCCTTACCTCCACCTTTATCCTTGGGAACTTTTTAGAAGGTATGGATACAACCAGACGAGGCTTAATCAAGAAGTCCTAGCAATTGCAGAAGGAAAAGGGTACCCCTGGGAGGAGAAAAAACAGCTGATATTTGTTTACGTTCCAGACTTTAGTGAAGAAACTCTGCAAAAGGTGAAAGAAGATTTTGGGGAGTATGTTCAGGCAGTAGTGCTAAGGAGTGAATAGCTATTCAATTTTTCGAGAGAAAGCCTTAAAAACTCTCTTCCCAGCTCAGAACGATGACCATGAAAAAGCTCAGTGACGTTTTCAAGGAACTTTTAAAGGAGAAGGGCATAGATAAAGTCGGGAGCCTCTCTAGAAGAGTCCCCAAAAGGTCTTCAGAAAAACCACTCCAAGAAATTGCCCTAGCCCTTCTTGAGGAAAAAGGAGTAATCGTAAAAGTAAGGGAGCCCACTACAATAGCATGGGACTTGGAAGGGAAGCCCACAAGAGGAGCGCTTTTTGCATACATACCTCTGACCTCTTCTCATCTCGAAAAGTTTGAAATCATAATTACCGGTAAAGACCTCAAGGAAAAGCTTTCTCAGCTTAGCTACCCTTATTTCATAATCGACCTCATGCACTGGGAGAAGCACACGGAAAAAGAAAAGAAGAAGGTTGCTCTTCAGGCGTCTCAAAGCTACGGGGTTATTAGAGATTACTTTTGGGGTGAACGCTTGGCTCTTACGTGGGTCAACGAAGAGTTCAAGGAAATGGCGAACTTTCCGTTAGATAAGGTAACTGCCTACGAGGGGCCGACGGGGGAGTTCCTTCGCGAAAAAGGCATAGAAAAGGTTGTACTTCTCGATCCGTGGGCCGAGAAAGACCTGAGCAAAGAGGACTTCTCAGCGGGTGCCTTTATAATCGGCGGAATCGTCGATACCGGTGGAACGAAGAAGAAAACCACTCCAAAAATAGGGGAGGAGCTCGAAAAGAGAGGCATAAAAGTTTTGAGGAGAAAAATCTCACTAAAAGGGGACATAATTGGTGTTCCCGATAGGATAAACCTCATCCTTGAAATCCTGCTCAAAATGGTTGTGGAGGACAAACCTATGGACGATGCTGTTTTAGAAGTTCAATCGCCTCTCCACGCAAAGTGGAGGCTGAGAAAGGAGCTTCCAAAGCACAAGAAGAGGTTCTTGATAGACGGAAAGAAGTTTCTGGTTGTTGAAAAAGAGCTCTTTGATGAGTACTCAAAGTGGCTCAATATAAGGTGGGAAGACTTCGTTCAGGTCTTGAGGGAGCTTGGCTTTGTAGCCCTTGAAAGGAAGAGAATCCAGCATCTTAATAAGATCTCAACTCCCAGGCTAATCAATGGCAAGCTCTATAGAGTTGTTCTTTTAAAAAGGGCTATGATGCTCTGTTATAACTGCTAAGCTACTTATTTTTATTTCCGAAAACCGTATAACTTACGCCCCCGTAAGTAACTTACGGTACCACAATTCCAAAAAGCACCCTAAAATAAAAAGTGTCAGAAGAAGAGGATAACAGCATCGCCAACGACTGCCGTCTCTACCTCTTCACCTTCGCTGAACACTGCCTTTCTGATAACGATATCCTCTTTGCCGAGCTCAACCCTTTGCCCATCCACTTCGAACTCGACTTTTCCTTGTTCCTTAAGTGCTCTTGAGACCTCTTCTGCATTTTCTTTGAGGTAAGCGGTTATCTTTGGCACGAGCTTTCCATACTTTGGCCCAACGGTCTTGAAGTTCGGCTTGATTTCTGTAATCCTCTCCTCAAGCTCCGGCTCTCCTTTGATTATTTCGAGCTTTTCAATGTTCATTGTTCCGGCGATGTCCTTTTCAAGGGCTTTCAGCATCTCATAGCTGTCAGTTACATAGATCGCCACGTGTTTAAGCTTGGCGTTCAAAGCTAAGCCGTGGGAGTTCTTGTATCTCCTCATTGCTCCAATTATTTCACTGGCAAACTTCCCAAGCTTTTCTGCTTCTTCGTCTATTCTGTCCTCCCTATAAGCGGGCCAGCTGAGGAGGTGCACACTTTTAGCTCCAACTTTATCCCTAAACATCTCCTGATAGAGCTCCTCCGTTATGTGCGGAGCAAAAGGCGCGAGTAAGAGTGTTATGTTGTATAGGAGCTCATATAAAGCAGCTTTAGCCTTGAGCTTGCTTTCCTCGTCCTCCCCGTAGAGGCGGTGCTTTATCATCTCGATGTAATCATCCGCCACCTCGTGCCATACGAAGGTCATAAGCTCTCTTGTGAGAAGGTTGAAGCGGTACTTTTCAAGCTCTTCTGTAGCAAACTTTATCAGGCGGTGGAGTCTTGAGAGTATCCACCTGTCGAGAGGTTCGAGCTCTAAGCCCTTGTATTTCTCATAGTCAAAGTCCTTGATGTGTCTTTCGGCAAAGCGGAAGATGTTCCACAGCTTCTGGAGGAAGCGGTAGTTGTAGTCGACGATCTCCCACTTGAAGGGGTGATCCTCTCCCGGAGGTGCCAAAGCTGTCCATAACCTTAGGGCATCTGCTCCGTACTTTGGAATCACTTCCTCTGGTGAGACAACGTTACCATAGCTCTTGCTCATCTTTCTTCCATCTGGTCCGGCCACCATACCGTTGATAAGGATGTCGTGCCAAGGTTTCTGCCCGGTGAGCATATAAGTTCTGAAGATGGTGTAGAACGCCCATGTCCTTATAATGTCAGTTCCCTGTGGTCTTAGTGAAGTCGGGAAGTTGTGCTTGAACCACTTTTCATCCCTTTGCCACTTGCTTATGACCAAGGGGGTTATGCTCGAATCTACCCAGCAGTCGAGAACGTCTTTTACACCCTCCAGGTTTGTGCTTCCACACTTTGGACACTTTTCTACAGGGGGCTTGTCAAATCTCGGATCAACTGGGAGGTCTTCCTCTCTTGCGGGAATTATCTCGCCACAGTCCTTACAGACCCAGAAGGGGATTGGGGTTCCAAAGACTCTCTGCCTGCTTATTACCCAATCCCAATCCATGCTCTCTGCCCAGTCCTTGAGCCTTAGAAACATGTCCTCCGGATACCACTTAATCTGCTCTGCCACTTTAACTATATCATCTGTGAAATCCTTCACCTTGATGAACCACTGCTTCTTTGGCAACAGCTCAATTGGTGCCATACATGAGCTTCTTTCCGTATGCCTCAATACACGGTGATGTACTTTCTTTTTGTCATACAGGAGACCCATTTCTTCAAGGTCTTTTGCTATTGCCTCCCTAGCTTCTTCAGCCGTTAATCCCTTGTATTTGCCAGCGTTTTCGTTCATTCTACCGTTTTCATCAATCGCTATAATCACGGGCAAGTTGTAGCGCTTCTGCCACACTACATCCTGCTCATCACCGTAAGTACAGTTGTAAACAGCCCCTGTACCAAAGTTTGGATCTACATCCTCATCCGCTAATATGGGCACTTCTCTCTCAAATATCGGGAGCTTTACCTTCTTGCCAACCTTATCTTTATAGCGCTCATCCTCAGGGTGCACGAATACGGCTACACAAGCGGGCATGAGTTCTGGTCTTGTAGTGGCTATTGGTATGTAGTCATCTTCTCCAGCGATAGGAAGCTTGATGTAATAGAGGTAACCATCCTCCTCTACGTAGCCTACCTCTGCCTTTGCCAAACTAGTTCTACACCTTGGGCACCAGTAAACAGGGTGCTTGTCTTGGTAAAGAAGACCCTTCTTGTAAAACTCGAGGAGGGATTTCTGCACCAAGGCTTTGTAGTCATCGTCCATCGTGTGGTACTCCAAATCCCAATCTGCAGAGTAACCTATGCGAATGAACTGATTTCTCATTGCCTCAATTGCCTGCCATGTCCACTCTATACACTTCTTGAGAAACTCCTCTGGCTGATCCTTACTTATTCCAAACTCCTTCTCCACTTTAAGCTCCGTTGGAAGGCCATGGTTATCAAATCCCTGTGGGAAGAGGACGTTGTAACCTCTCATTCTCTTATACCTTGCCACGATGTCAATCCAGGTATGGCTCAGCACGTGGCCCAAGTGCAGAGTACCACTCGTGAACGGTGGTGGGGTATCTATGGAATAAGCCGGCCTCTTTTCATCGAGCTCGTATTTGTAGACTTTCTCCTCAAGCCAGAACTTCTGCCACTTTGGCTCTATCTCATTTGGATCGTAGGTCTTCGGGAGCATTTCTATCACCTCTTCTGAAGATGTTTAACCTATCAAAAGCGTACCTTAAAAAGGTTAATCCTTCCGGCGGTGGTGAGAGAAAGTTCACTAACCAGAAAAGGAAGAATCGTTTTTCAATAACTCTAGCAGTTGGTGTGGCGATTGACGATATGCACCACCAGAAAATAAAACAAATTTGGAGTTTAAAAAGTTTACTTAATCCCAACAAGCCAGTATCTTCTGTCATTTGGGGCAAGTTCCCTCTTTAAATTTCCGTAGATTCTAACTTCGCTAAAGTGCTCTCTTGCTAGAAGCTTCATTTCTCTTGGAGTGTAGATTTGGAGCTCGTCATCAACGAAAAACGCTTTGGTGTCTCCATTTGGCTTAATTATCTGCACGAGCCTCTTGAAGCGGAGCTTTTGGAAGGCTGGCTCTACTTCACGCCAATCTGTAATTACCAGCTTTTCTTCACCTTTTTGTTCGTCCCACACTATTGGGCCGTTGCTCCCTCCATAGAACCAGCATGGAAAGTCTGCGATGAACACTCCCCCGGGCCTAAGAGCTTTAACAACACCATTAAATAGCTTCTTAAGGTTTTCCTCATCGAAATACATGATGCTGGAGAAGAACATTGTAATAGCATCGAATTCATTCTCGAAGGTTATTTCAAGGGCATCTCCCTGAAGGAACTCAACGCCTAAACCTCTTTCTTCGGCTTTTCGTCTTGCAACTTTAAGCATTTCTTCATGCAGGTCTAAGCCGATAACATCATAGCCCCTCTCTGCGAGCTCAAGGGTTGGAATCCCCGTTCCACAGGCCAAATCGAGGATTCGCTTCACTTCTCGCTTTGCATCGTTTTTGAATATTTCCTCAACAAAGTCGATCTCCATCTTAACTCTCTCAGCCCTTTTTCGATAGATGGCATCGTAATACTCCGCCAAGACCGTGTAGAGCTCGTGCATAGGAGCCACCAGTAAATATTGCCTTTTGCCTTTAAAAAGTGTTGAGGAACCCTAGCTAAAAAGTTATTAACCTCTTAGCCGAATGTTAAATGGTGATGTAAAATGGGAGTTGAAGAGCACAAAGCCAAAGCACCCAAAAAGTTCAAGTTCGCCGTTATAACCGTCAGCGACACGGCAAGTCTTGGAAAGAGGGAAGATCTAAGCGGTTATTATATCATTGAGGAGCTGAAAAAGGAAGGAAACGAAAACGTTTACTATGCGGTTGTACCAGATGAGAAGCTCAAGATAATAAAGGCTGTAATCGAAGCCCTCGAAAAGGCGGATGTTGTCATTACCACTGGGGGAACCGGAATCACAAGGAGAGACGTGACGATTGAAGCCTTAAGACCCCTCTTCGATAAGGAGCTTGTTGGCTTTGGGGAAATCTTCAGGCTAAAAAGCTACGAAGAAGTTGGAACTGCAGCGGTTCTAAGCAGGGCAACAGCCGGAATAATAAGAGACAAGGAGAGCAAAGTTGTCTTCTGCCTGCCTGGAAGCTTAAACGCAGTGAAAACAGCACTTGAAATTATCAAAAAGGAAGCCTATCACATACTCAAGCATGCGAGGGAGTGATTATAAGTTATAACTTTTAACTTAAAAGTTAGAAGGTGATAAGATGAGAGAATTCAAACAGCTCACCCCATACAGAAAAGCCCTTGAAATGATGCTAAACGACTTAAAAGAAATTGAAGAAACTGAGGAACTTCCTCTTGACGAAGCTCTCGGAAGGGTGCTCGCTGAGGACGTTGTTTCACCAATAGACTTGCCTCCCTTTGACCGTTCTGCCGTTGATGGATATGCCGTTAGGGCTGAAGATACATTTCAGGCGAGAGAGTACGCTCCAGTAGAGCTTGAGGTTATTGATGAGATAACAGCAGGGATGGAAAGCGAAAAGGAAGTTACAAATGGAAAAGCTGTGAAGCTAATGACAGGCAACAAAATGCCAAAGGGAGCCAATGGTGTCATAGAGCAAGAAAAGGTGAAGCGAGAAGGGAACAAAATCTATGTCCTCAGACCCGTTGCGCCCGGACAAAACGTTGCTTTCAAAAGTGAAGACGTGAAGAAGGGAGAGGTCGTCCTGAAGAAGGGACGTATTCTAAGACCTCAAGACCTCGGAATGCTCAAAGGCCTTGGGATTAAAACTATCAAAGTAAAAAGAAAGCCCAGAGTCGGGATAATAGTTACAGGTGATGAGCTTATAGAAGAGTTTGATGAAAAAGCCTTGAACAAAGGAAAAATCCTGGAAAGCAACTCCGCAATGCTGAAAGCCCTTGTAAGGCAGTACTTTGGCGAGCCTGTCTTTTATGGTGTGCTTCCGGATGATGAAGAACTAATTGGAAAAACAATCGAGAAAGCTAAAAAAGAATGCGACCTCGTCTTAATTACCGGTGGAAGTGCCTTTGGGGAGAAGGACTATGCCCACAAGTTTGTCAGTCTGCTCTTCCATGGATGTACGAACAAGCCGGGAAGGCCGATAGGGTATGGAGAGGGAACCTTTGTAATGAGCGGCTATCCTGCAGCTGTCTTTGCCCAGTTCCACCTCTACGTCAAATACGCCCTTGCAAAGCTTGTCGGAGCTGATTACAAGCCCATAAGGGTCAAAGCAAAGCTCAAGGAAAAAGTCCCCTCTTCCCTCGGCAGATATGAGTTCGTGAAGGTTTACTATGAAAATGGCGAAGCTGTGCCGATTAAGAAGAAGGGAAGCGGAATAATGAGCGCAATAGTTGAGAGCAATGGTTACCTCGAAATCCCAGAGGACAGCGAAGGGTATAAAGAGGGAGAAGAGGTTTGGGTTACACTCTATTGAGCATCTGCCCTTCACTCCCTTTTCATAACCATCCACACAAGGATCGGAAACACTAGCGTTGCATCTGCCCATATCTCCACGTAATCCGCCTTTGCCTTTATCTTGCCCCAGCTCACGCCTTCACTTGGGGGAGCTCCGCTGAGAGATCCATCCCACGGAATTGCGGTTGTGATGTAAATTGCATAATCAGTCCCACCCCTAAAGAGGTTTGCATTGATTATGGCATGCTTGGGGAATGAGCCACCGAGGATTATTGATGCCGTTTCTTTTGCCGTAATGGCAAGGTTGTTGAGCTTCACTATGTCGTTGGCGATGTCTATAATGAGCTCCCTGTCGCCCCTCTCTTCTTTGAAGAAGTAGAGCATGTCCCCAAAGGAACCATCAGTCAGGGCAGGGCAGAAGATCGGAATGTTGTTCTTGTATGCCCAGTAGAGGATGCTCCTTTCCTTCTCTTTGCCCAGCTTTTCGTCCATATATCTGCCGAGCTCGTAGATAACCTCACTCGCTGTTAAAGGTCTCTTTTCTTCCCTTTCAATCTCTAGGAGCCTCTCAAAAAAAGGAATCATATACTTCTCGAACTCTATATAGCGGTCGTTGGGCACAAAGATGTTGCCAATTCTGTTTATTCCCCTCTGTCTCATCTCGGCGTCGTTTACGTTCCAATCTCCGAGGATAAAGGGCTTCAGGGTTTTTATGAAATCCTCCTCCACTCCTCCAGCGGTGGTTACAATTACATCGACCTTCTTATGCTTCGCGAGATAAGCTATAACCTCCCTCAGGCCAGAAGAAACTATGTTGGATGTGTAGCCAAGGAAAACTCTAACTTCTTCCCCGTTTTTTCTCTTTTTCTCCACTTTCTTCCATATTTTGATGGCTTTTCCCAAATGTGTAGCTTGAAAACCTATTCTCTCGTAATAATCAATGACTTCCTCTAAACTGCTCACGTTCTCAAGCCATGGACCGATGACAGGAATTTCCTCGATTCCCTCGGTTGATGACTCCTTAAGAACGGACTTTTTTGGATCCAAATCTCACACCTCCAAGGAGCATTGAAAAAAGAACTTAAAGTTTTTGCCCTACCCAAGTGATTTTATAACCTCCAAAAATCTCTGCACCACCTCTTCGGGAGCATCTTTCTTGGGACTTCTCTTCATTCTCGGCAGCTCTCCATGTTTATATCTTTCAATCCACTCAAAAACCTGCTCAAGGGCTTCCTTAAAGTTGCTTACAGGTTCAAATGGTTCATCAAGGTAATAAATTTCCTCGTTTTTGAGGTCGTATATCAAAACTGCCGGGTAAAGGGTGTCATCCTTGCACGGGCATTCAGAGTCTATGCTTACTTCAATTATGAAATCCCCCACCTCAAGAAGCCCCTCCTCTTTTAAGGTTTCTTTCCATCTGCTCATATCTTTTATGAATTGGTTTTCAAGTTTTAAATTTAACCATCAAGCATTTAAGCTCTCTCATGTATTTTGTAAGGGTGGTGAGATGAGAATAATAGCGGTAACGGACATTCACGGGAGGGGAAACAAGGTTAAAGAACTTTTAGAACACATCAAGGGACAAGAGCCTGACCTTATTCTAATAGCTGGTGACATAACTCATTTCAGGGGTAGAGATGCAGCTTATAATATCCTGAAGGAATTTATTAACTTTGGAAAGCCCTTCTATGCAGTTATGGGGAACTGTGATGGGAGAGATGTTCTTGAACTGCTTGAAGAACTTCATATCAGCCTTCACGACAAAAGGGTGGAGTTTAATGGCGTCGGCATTGTTGGAATAGGGGGCTCAAACATAACGCCTTTCTCGACAATATGGGAGTTCAGCGAAGAGGAAATTTGGGAAATTCTGACCAAAAATTATCAAGATGGCGATATAGTGCTTTCTCACGTTCCGCCTAAAAACACCAAGGTTGACAAAACCTTTGTGGGAACACATGCCGGAAGCAAGTCGCTGAGAAAATTCATTGAGGAAAAGCAGCCTCCACTAGTTATATGCGGTCACATACATGAGGCAATTGGAATAGATGAGATTGGAGAAACCATAATTGTAAATCCAGGTCCTCTGTCGAGGGGACATTATGCCACAATAGATTTTGATGAAGAAAAGAAAAAAGTAAAAGATATAACGCTCGAGAAGTTTTAATGCATGGAAAACTTTTTAAGTTGACTCTAAAGATAAAAATCGGGATGGGCCGGTAGCTCAGCCTGGGAGAGCGACGGCTTCGCAAGCCGTAGGCCGCGGGTTCAAATCCCGCCCGGTCCACCACTATTCTAAGGTTTACAGTTTCACCTCTACTCCATCAATTTCGCTGTTGATTGATTTTTTGACATTAAGAAAGAAACTTTTACCCTTCTTTCTTATCTCAACGACAGTAGTTGCAACTTCCTCTAGGAGCGGGAGGATATTGGGAGTATTCTTCTCTAACAGCTCAGTATTAATGAAGTAGTAGCCAATTCCCTTGGGATTTCCGGTATACCCCAGAACGATATTCACAATAGACAATGCTTCTGTTCTTGAATTTATTACAAAGAAAAGTTTATCAAATCCCAAAACTGGGCTTACTATTTTATCCCCTACATCTAGAATTGACTCAACAATGCCAAATGCTTCCTTTTCCTGAACAACAGGCTCTCCAAGAGAAAGTCTTGTAATAACATTCCCCACGTGCAACCGTCCCCCAATTTTGATAACCCTAACATTGTCTAGTAAGCCAGAGTTTAGCCCTTGGAGTTCCATCTGGCTCTTATACAGGTAAAGCGTATCGAGAATGTCCACAACAACCACAGCATAATCTTTTTTGTATGCCCAATTTAACAAGTGAGCAAATCCTATATGAGGAGGTGTTGATGAGTCGTGTTCGATAAGTACGTTCTCTCCAAATAGTATTGACTCCCAAACTCTTCTAATAACTTCCCTCATGACAAGCCACCTTTTCATATTTTACTGTTTAATGTTCTTAAAGATTTAGGAACAAAAAGATTAGCCGTAACGCTTATGCAACAGTAGTTTGGTAGTAGCAATTAACAAAAATCCAAACCTCTGAAGCAAAACTTTTTTAGGTGCTTTGCCTTCATGCACTAAGGTGGTGTTCATGGATAAGTATGAAGTTCTTCAAGACCTGATGAGAAGAAGGGGCTTTGCGTGGGGTAGTTTTGAAATCTACGGTGGAGCGAGAGGTTTTTATGATTACGGTCCTTTGGGGGCTACAATAAAAAGAAAAATCGAGAAGAAAATCAGAGAAGCCTTTATAAGGGAGGGCTTCTTTGAAATTGAAACTCCCGATATCACCCCGGAAGAGGTTTTTATTGCCTCGGGACACGTGGAGAAGTTCGTTGACCCATTAACTGAGTGTAAAAAGTGTGGCTCAAGATTTAGAGCCGATCATCTTGTTGAAGAAGCTCTTGGCATAGACACCGAGGGGCTTAGTGCCGAGCATCTCACGCAACTCATAAGAGAGCACGACATAAAGTGCCCAGAATGTGGCGGAGAGCTCAGCGATGTGTGGTACTTTAACTTGATGTTTGAAACTTACATCGGACCTTACAAGGATAAGAAGGGCTATCTGAGGCCCGAAACTGCCCAGGGGATATTCGTGAACTTCAAGAGGTTGAATAACTTTGCCAGAAACCAACTACCATTCGGGGTCTTTCAGATAGGAAAAGCTTATAGAAACGAGATTTCCCCAAGACAGGGAATGTTGAGACTCAGAGAGTTTACTCAGGCAGAGGTCGAGATTTTCTTCAATCCCAATGAGACCGAGCATCCGCACTTTGATGAGGTTAAAGACGAGATCGTCAGGCTTTATCCAATAGAGCACCAGCTTAAAGATTTAGGCATGATTGAAGTCACCTTAGAAGAGGCTGTGAAGAAGGGCTACGTGCTGAACACCTTTTTTGCCTATTATATGGCAATGGTGAAGAGGATTCTCCTTGACATAGGTATCCCCGAGGATAAGATCAGGTTCAGACAGCAGTTGCCAGAGGAGAGGGCGCACTACTCAAGCGACACATGGGATGTGGAGATTCACAGCGAAAGGTTTGGATGGATTGAGTGCGTTGGTATAGCCTACAGGGGAGACTACGATCTAAGCAGGCACATAAAAGAAAGCGGGGCAGATTTAACAGTTATGATCCACTACAAAGAGCCCAAGATAGTTAAGAAGCTTAAGGTTTCCCTCAACATGAAAAAAGTTGGGCCTAAACTTAAGAAAGATGCAAAAAGGATTAACCAGAAGCTCCAGGAGATGAGCCAGGAAGAGCTCAAGAAAATAGTGGAAGGGCTTGAGCGGATTGGAAAGGTTATCATTGACGGCTATGAACTTGAAAAAGACGACTTCCTCATCAAAGAGGTTGAAGAAAAGATAACCGGCGAAAAGATAGTGCCCCACGTCTTAGAGCCGAGCTTTGGTATCGATAGACCGTTTTACCTGCTCCTTGAGAACTCCTTGGCTATGGACGAAGACGGAAGAGTTTATCTCAAGATAAAGAAGGACATGGCACCGATAGAAGTTGCCGTTTTGCCCCTCGTGGCCAAGGAGCCCCTAACGAGCATAGCCTATGACATCTTCAGAACCCTGCAAAAAGAGGGGTTCATAGTTGTCTATGACGAGAAGGACACCATTGGAAGGAGATATGCAAGGTACGACGAGATAGGAACGCCTTACTGTGTAACAGTAGATAACCAGACGCCTGAAGACAACACCGTGACGATAAGGGACAGGGACACGAGGGAGCAGATAAGGGTGAAGATAGAGGAGCTTCCAGAGAAGCTGAAGGAGATGATTTTTGGAAGCTGATTCCAATCCTTTTTTCTCTTATAAAATGAAACCTCGTGAGTTATTATGGCTAACAAAATCCACCTCCTCTACAAGCGCATTCCAAACAGAATTCTTGAGAGGGATGATGAGCTTATTGCGGACTTAGGAGATATAATCGTTGCGAAATCTAAGTTTGAAGGAATGCTAACTCCGCTTTTTGTAAACGGTGTCAAGGTCATAGAGAACGGATACATCATGATATATTTTGCCTTTATTGGCGAGAACTATGATATACTGAAGGTTTACGATAAGGAAGGCAACTTTAAGGGGTTATACGTCGATATCCTAGCTTATACCAAGCGAGAGGGTAACACCTTGGAGATGCTGGATTTGTTCTTGGATATTTTCATTTTCCCCAATGGAGAAGTCTTCCTTCTTGATGAGGAGGAGCTTGAGATGGCACTTCTCTATGAGCTTATAGACAAAGAAACGTTCGATTTTGCATATTCAAAAGCGAGAGAGATCATAGAAAAATTCGAAAAAGGCTTGTTCCCTCCGGATGTTGTGTGGCAGTATTCACTTTCTTCTCCAAAGGACGATCAAGACCAGTCCTATAACTACCAATAAGCTTACGTAGGTGAGATTCTCTTCTTCTTGTGGGGATGGGGCAGAAGGAGATGAAGTGTTCAACGGTGAAGAAACCTGTGTTGAGCTTGTGGTAGTGTTTAATTCTTCTTTCACTAAGCCCAGAACCTCGTAGTTTTCTGAGGGAAGGATCAATGGATATTTATCGACTTTGAAAGGCTGGTCTATAACTCCATCACCATTTTCATCTGATCCTCTATAAGAATCCCAGTAGTTGCCCAAAAATCCTTCAAACGTTACATTCGCAAATTTATAGACAACTCTGGGAGAGTGAAAAGTGTTTTTATTCCCAACTTGGGGAAAAACATAGTAAAAACCTATTGCTCCTTCTGGCGTATACGGAACTTCTTTCCCGTAGAAATCATTTAAGTAAATGCTGTTATTAATACCAAAAATGTACATCCCATACACTTCTGCCGCATACTCCATACCACCACTTGAAGGAAGGTAAATTGTATTTCTAATTATCTCGGTGCCACTGGAGCGATCTAGATAAACCGCTGCTCCTTTACAGTACCCACCAAATGCTGCTGATGGAAAGCACTTGACGGAGCTTACAAATCTATTGCCATAAATCGTGGAGTTCTTGACCATTACCAGATACACTCCGTATATGTTTGAAAAGAGGTAGGAATGGGGGACAAAGGTGTTATTTATTATGTGCAGGTTTCTTGAATAGTCAGCAAAAATTGCTCCACCTTTACAATCAGCATCTCCAGCAAATTTGCTTTTCCAATAGCAGTACAGATTTCCCTTAAATGTGCTATTGGCAACCGTGATGTTCTCGGAGTTGATGATTTTTATTCCATAGCTGCATCTAACTATTCGGATATTCTCAATCCTGACGTTTTTTGTATTCTCAAGGATTATTCCTGGGCGCTTGTTTTCTCCCACTATGCTCACGTTTTTTATTAAAAGGAATAAACTGGTGTTTTTGATTAAAATAGCAGTGTCATTGCTGGCATTGATGAAGAGATTTCCAAGAAGGTATGGATCATCTGGAGTTCCAGAGCCAGGGAGTTCTTTTAGGCTCTCATCCCCAACAAATGTTAGCTGAGCTGCACTTGCTAAGGGAAGAAAAAGTAGCATAACAAGAAAAATTACCAGCACCCTCATTGAGCCCCCTCACCTTTAAATATCCTTCTCTTCCCAAATACTTTACGGTGATTGCAATGATAAAAGACGCCAAAGAAGGAGTGATAATCCAGATATACGTACAGCCAAATGCGAAGAAAACCGAAATTGAAGGCGTAGATGAATGGCGAAAAAGGCTGAAGGTCAAGGTAAAAGCTCCGCCAGTAGAAGGAAGGGCAAATAAGGAAGTTGTGAAGTTCTTCTCAAAGCTACTTGGGACGGAGGTTGTTCTTTTGAGGGGAGAGACAAGTAGGGAGAAAGATTTGCTAGTTAAAGGGCTCACTGCAGAAGAAGTGAAGGAAAAGTTGAAATCTTGAACTCTCACTGATGCCTGAGAATATACCTAATTATAACAACACCAGCCGAGTTTAATCATTCCTTTTCAGATTCTTCTTCAAGATCAAGCTTAGCTTCTATTTTTCTTAATTTTCTTTTTGATTATCGCTTTTATATCATCAGTAATACTAGGCAGCAGCCTCATCTTCTTCAAGTACATTAAATAGTCCATAGAGGGCACGTAGACCAATATAGGGAAAAACAGGAAGATATTCATTACTGAAACCTTGCTGTATTTTTCAACACTCTCATAATAACGTACCATAAATTCCGCTGGATCTGTAGGTTCTTTGTTTTCAATCATATTAGCTAAATAGTGTAACGTAGCATACATATTGAGCAACCGTGATTCGACTAACATTCTGCTTAATTGTGATAATATCTCTCCAAAGATCCACATTAGTGTAATAAACGATACATAAAATGCAGGTATTTTTAGCAAATCTATTGTGATTTTAAACAAATTCGTAAATATGTCTTGGATTTTGTCATAGCTTAAGTTTTGGGTGTATACCAACAGAATAATGAACAAAATCCAATAAGCAACTGATATTACAATGCCATAAAAAAAGATTGATGAACGCCTCCAAGGCCTTTTTAGTTTCAATTTTTCTACTTTGCTAGAAAGTATTTCATTAATCTTAGACCCAAAATACCACAATAATGGAATAGACAAAAACATCAAAATCCATTTAACTAAAATGATGAAAGCATCATAAGTTTCTTTCGAGAGGTAATTTTCTACTGTTTCTAGCTCAGGTGCTAATTTGATATTAGCTGCAAACATTAACAAAATAAACAATAAAAACACAAGTATTAACGTTGCTAATATAAATGTAGCAAGGTTCTCGGCAATTAAGTAGCTACGATATTTCGAATATACTGGATCTTTTTTAGGGGTTGGGTATAACCCAAATAGTTCTGGCCATTTTAAAAGTGTGGAATCAATTTTTACGAGATAATAGAAAAACATTAAAGGTACAAAAAAGAACGCGAAAATTAGCATAAAATATGCTGTCTCTCCGAGAAGAGATTTTAATGAGTCACTAAACAGGCCAAATGACGTCAAAAATGCAAAAAACGATACTATAGCACCGATACTCCTGAAAGTAGAAGGACGTAATGTTTTTATGAAATCCAATGTATTTGACATCTCCTGAAGTTTAGAGTTGATGTCCTCTCTAGTGATTAGGGGAAGATCAATAATGCTATCATGTTTCATACAATTAAAAATTAATGAGAAAAGAGTTAAAAAGTTTTTTTACAAATAAAATCCATGGAGCTATTTTAGAATCCCAAGGCTCTTGTTAGTCTTTTTGATGCTCTCCCACTTGTCTGCGAGCTCAAACATCGCCCTTATTGCATCAACGTTTTCTGGAACGACGTCGCTTTCTTGATGCACCGCTTGGATGTAGAATAGCCTGTTGCCCTTTACATTGATGCTCTCCTTCCACACCGCTATCTCGTAGAGGTTGTTCCACTCCCTGTGCAAATCCCTTGCAAACTCTATCAGCTGGGCTGTGCTGTCAAAACCTCTTTCCTTCTCAAAGAGCAGAACTCTCGTGGTGTTTTTGAAGATGTCGATGACGTCTTCCCTTGTAAGGGGCTTTTTGAGCTCTACCATTACGCTGTGGACGTGCATTAATGTGGTCGGCACAACAAATGCCATTGTCTCGATGTTTATTGGGATAACCGTCTGAACATCCGGTCCGTGATGGGATGGAACCTCTACCGTGGGCTTTATGGCGTTAATGGGGCCTCTCTTGATATCATTTGGATCCGCAGCCCTTCTAATCATCACAGCGTAGACGTAGTCGATGTAGTCCTTTATTGCGTTGAGAGTTCTCGTTAAGCCTGTGGTGTTGCAGGAGACAACTCTAACATAATTTTTGCCCAAAGCCTTTTCATAGTTTGCCTGTGCAACGAAGGAAACCTCCGCAACCTCCGCTTTCTCTCCCCCTTGAAATATCGCCTTAACCCCTGCTTTCTCGTAGAGGGCTCTGTTTTTCTCACCCATTCCTCCGGGTGTGGCATCTACAATTACATCTACTTTTTCGAGCAGATCCTCAAGAGTGCCTGCTACCTCAAATCCAGCCTTCTCGAATCTAGGTAAAAATTCACTGGATGCTGCATAGACAGGTATTCCGAGCTCTTTAGCACGATAAGCCTCAAAGTCTGGCTTCGTCTTTGTAACTCCTATTAGCTCCATATCATCTTGTTTTGAAACTGCGTAAGCAACCCTCTTTCCTATAGTCCCGTAACCGTTAATTCCTACCTTGACTCTCATTTTCTCACCCCAAATTATCTTAAAAGAGGGAAATACTTAAGCATTGTTTTCACTGGGAGTGAAAAAAAGAAATCAGAGGTATTTCTCAAAAAACTGCAAAACCTTTCCCTTATACTCCTCAGGCATAAGCTGAATCGTCCTTACGTGTGCCGCTTCAGTGATCCAAAGCTCAACATCTGGATTTATTTTCTTGTTCCTTTCGTAAAACTCTTTAATTTCTTCAACCTTGACTATTGGATCTTTTTTGCCCGCTATCAAAAGGAGGGGCTTCTTGACTCTGTCGGCATATCCTATTGGATTTACCTCCTTAGCACTGGTGATCATCTTTGATATGGGCTTCACAAAGTAGTAAAGCCATTCGGGCAGGTTTGCAAAGTATTTCAGGCTTCTGGCTCCTGTCTTGTCAAGATACATAGGAGGGCTGTCAGCAACGGCACAGCAGACTCTTTCATCTTCTGCAAGAGCCCTAATAGCCACCATAGCGCCCATGGAGTAGCCTATTAAACCAATGCGCTTGGCACTGCTGGGTTTCTCTTTTTTAAGCCAATTGATGGCGGAGATAAGGTCTATAAGCTCTCTGTCTCCTACGGTGGTGTATTTGCCTTCACTTTCTCCGTGGGCTCTAAAGTCGAAGGCCAGAACATTATAGCCGCTTTTTGCGAGGGTTTCTATCATTGGAATTATGTAAAAGCCCCACCTGCTTGAGGTGTAACCATGGAGGGGAATTATAGTCTTTTCGCTTCCTCTATCTATCCACCATCCCTTGAGCTTGAGTCCATCGGAAGTAGGTATTGTTACCTCTTCGTACTCAATCCCAGCGTCCTTAGGCGTCCAGTTCTTGATCTCTCTGGGAGGAGTGACCATCTTATAAGCCACTACAAAGATAAAAGCAAAAAACAAAATCAAGGCAAGGAGAATTATTTCCAGGATCATTTCTTGCCCACCTCAAGTTTTTTCATGCTCCATATCATTGGCATTGCCACCAGCACCATGATAGCTCCTATGGGGAACAAAACCCTATAGTTTCCTCCCGCTAGATCAACGATAGCTCCACCTATTGTTCCAGCTAGCAGTACTGGCAAAGAGCGTGTTGCTTCGAAGAACCCATAATATCTTCCGGTGAAGGCCTCCTTCTCATACTGGGTCAGCAAATCTCCGATAACGGGATATGATGCCGCCATCAGTATTCCCCAACCAAGTCCAGCAAGTGCGAGTGCTATCACTATTTGAGTTTGGGTTTTTATGAACCATCCCCACAGCTGGGGTAGGGCAAATACAATCCCACCCACTATGATGCTCAATCTCCTTCCGATTTTGTCGTAGATTAAGCCTCCGGGCAGAGCTCCAAGCAAGACAGTCACATTGAACAGTGCCATTAAATAAAGGCCGAGTGAAGTAACGGCTTTTACGTTTTCTTCACTTGCACTTCCGTGGAGGATAAAAGCAAGTATCCCATAGAGGAATATCGCCACAAACTCAAAGCTCATCCACCAAAGAGTCTGGGCAGCATAGAATTTAAGGAAATCCCTGTTCGTAACGATGCTCTTGAGGTAGTTCACCAGGCTTTCATCTTCCATGATTTCAGGTGCCTTTGGCTCTCTAACTATGAAGTAAACGAACAAAGCAGCCCCTATGAGGAAGAGCGATGTTACAATGAAAGGTATCTTAAGGTAAGGGGTTTGAGCTAGAGCCTTTATGCTCTCACTTTCGCCCGTTTCTGCCACTGCTTTTGCTATCAAAAACCCGGCTAGTCCAAAAAGGAAGAGATTACCTGCCCATTCAAATAAGGTTATGACTCCACTGGCTTTTCCTCGCTCTCCACTCTCTATGGTGTCTGGCATTAAAGCTCTGAATTGAGCCGTGTAGATGTGCATGGAGAAGTAAAATACTGCCAATGTAAGCGCAAATCCTGCCAGAGGAACTCCAAGGGCATAGCTTGTATAGATCATTAACACCGCAATGCCAGCAAGAAGACCTCCTATCATTACAAATGGCCTTCTTCTCCCGTGTTTTGATCTGAGGGTATCGCTATAATAACCAAGCAGAGGTGGAATTAGAATCCCAATGAATCCTTCGAGGGCTAATATCGTGCCTTTAATGAAGGCTGATTCTGTATAGCTGGAAAGTAAGGGGAAGGAGAGCCCCTTGTTTAATGCCCATCCCGTGCTTCTGCTGAAGCCCAACAGTGCTAATCCTATTACAACACCCCAGCTAAACTTTTTCCTCTCCATTCTCATCACCTCAGTCCATATCTGGTATCAGCTCATAAACATCGCCAACTTTTCCTTTTATGTCTCCTCTTTTAACGAACTGAACCGTTATGGTGGCTAGTATGAAGAAAATTGCTGCAAAAGGCAGCAGAGTACTGTAACCAATGACATCTAAAAATGCACCTGCTAAAGGCGGAGCTACAAGGTTTGCCGCTTGGCTGAAGAAATAATATAACCCGGTGTAGCCCCCAAGCTTCTCTTCCGTAGTCATATCGACGACCATTGGGAGGGAGTTAACGTTTATCATCGCCCAGCCAATGCCGCCAAGGAAGAAGAGCACCATAAATTTAAGCACCACGGGGTCCGTAAGGGCGCTGCTTTTGGGTTTTGAAGCCTCTCCCAGAAGATAAGCCAATATCATCACAGCTGTTGTAAGCACTAAGCCCATGGTTATTGTTTTCTTTCTTCCTATCCTTCCTCCGATGAATCCAGCTGGAATTGCAAAGAGCATAAAGCTTAGGGAAACAACGCCCATCATGAACGCTCCAGTGCTTTCTTCAATCCCAAGATGGTATTTGGCATAACTCGTGAAGAACGTCTCTACTGAGTTAAAGGCAATGAACCATAGGAATATCGAGAGCAAAATGAATAGGAGGCTCTTTTCTTTACTTGCAAATACGTCCTTGAGGTTCTCTTTGAGTTCGCCAAAGCTTTTCTTTGAGGTCTCTTTTATAAGCTTCTTGAGGTCTATTCTCTCTCCCGGAACGCGGTATTCTTCTGGTTCCGGTACAAAGAAGACCACAAGGAGGTTGGCAATGAGCATTATTGCCGCTCCTGCAAAGAACGGGTAGGCGTAGTTTATGTCATAGAGAAGCTTCCCCCCAAAGTAAGCCAAAAGCGCTCCAATACCTCCCATAAAGTTTATGATTCCATTTGCTTGGCTTCTCTTTTCACTTGGAGTTATGTCTGGCATGAAGGCTATTACCGGAGAACGGAACAATGCCATGAAGAAGTTCATGAAGACTATCGTACCCATGAAGAGCGCAAGGTTCTCATATCTCCTTGCTACCGGAATAAGTGCAAAGAGCAACGCTGCTGAAGGAGCCCCAAGTAGGATGTAGGGCTTTCTTCTGCCGATCCTTGTTCTTGTTTTATCGCTCAAAGCACCGAGGAAAGGCAACAGCAGCACCGCAAAGAGGTTATCGATGGTCATGACGAAACCAGTAACAGTCCTGCTCATCCTAAAGGTGTCTTGAAGGAAGATCGGGATGTATGCATTGTACAGAGACCATATTATACTTATTCCAAAGAACCCAAATCCGAGCAAGAAAATACGTTTATAGTTGAACTCGACCATTTAATCACCCCCCTTAGTACATCAGCGCATTGATGCTGTACGTTAAGGAAGGTTATTATTCTTTCGGTTCATCTAACTTATAAGTTATAACTTATATCTTATAACTGCCAAGATTTATAACTTCTAAGCTCGTAGATAAAGGCATGCCGGTGATAAGTATTGCAAATCAAAAAGGTGGAGTAGGAAAGAGCACCACTGCAATAAACCTTTCAGCTGCATTGGCACTCAAAGGAAAAAGAGTTCTTCTCGTTGATATGGATCCCCAAGGAGCAACGACAGTCGGACTTGGGTTTAGAGATGCTACTCCAACTATCTACAACGTGATCTTAGACGAAGTGGATACTGAAGATGCAATAATCCCCACTGAAATAGAAGGGCTTGAGCTGATCCCAAGCAACATTGCACTAAGCGGTGCTGAAATTGAGCTCAGCAGCCAAATAGGGAGGGAGTACATCCTAAGAAACAAACTTGCTAAAATTAAGGATGATTACGACTACGTCATAATAGACACTCCTCCCTCTCTCGGCATTTTAACGATGAATTCCCTTGTCGCCAGCGATGAAGTGATAATACCGATTCAGGCAGAATACTATGCTCTAGAGGGAATCGGTCTCCTGCTAAAGGCGATAAAACTTGTTAGGGAAAGATTGGGTATTCCCCTCGAGATTAGAGGGTTCTTAATCACTATGTTCGATAAAAGAACCAATTTATCCAAGGAAGTCAGGGAAGAGGTAAAGAGAATATTTGGAGAAAAGGTGTTCAGAACTATGATCCCAAGAAACGTAAAGCTGGCTGAAGCGCCTTCCCATGGAAAGCCAATTTTTCTATATGCACCGGACAGCAGAGGTGCTAAGGCATATATGAAGCTTGCCGAGGAGGTTGATGGTGTATGAAGAAGAAAAAAGCCCTTGGGAGGGGACTGGAAGCAATAATCTCCGAGCCGATGCCCAAGTTAGAAAGCCCCCAAAAGGAGGAGATAAATGGAGAAGCACTCGAAAGAAGCTTGCAGGAGGCTTTAAAAAATCCAAGGATTACCTTGTGGTCTCCCGAAGCTGCGGCAGTGCTTAGATATCTGAGGAAAACTATTCCCGAATTCAGCATCTCAAACGAAGCAAGCAAGCTTTTGGAAAAAGCAATAAGAGAAAAGTACCCAGAGATATGGAGTGTAGTTGAAAAGAGATTGAAAGAGCTTGAATAGCTCTTCCTTCTAACTTTTAAGTTGTAAGTGAGAACTATGATAATAGCCCACAGAGGTCTTGGAGAACCTGAGAACAGCATGCTTTCTTTTAAAAGGGCTGTTAAGAGAGGATTTGGGATAGAGTTCGATGTTTGGAAGACTGCAGATGGGGAGCTCATAAGCCTACATGATCCAGAGATAATCATTGATGGGGAGAAGCACTCCGTAAAGGAACTCACTTTTAAAGAACTCAAAGCACTTGCACCTTTGGGAGCTCGTATAGCGAGGGTAGAAGAGCTATTCAGAAAATTCCCCAATGCCCTCTTCAATGTAGATGTAAAGGATGCAGAGGTAGTTGAAGATTTACCAGAGCTTATTCGCAATTACGAAGTTGAAAAAGCGATAGTATCAACAACAGATGTCGAGATACTCAAAGCTTTGAGGGCTCGTGATAAGGGGCTAAAGTTGGCTTTTTCTATAATAGAGCGAAGCAGCGTTCCAAAAGTGCCCCTCCTAAAACGACGTCTTGAGATATTTGCTCTCCATGTCCCCATAGATGGAATATCTTATGTGGGCTTTGCAAACTTCAGGACTCTTTTAAAATGGGTCAGGAGTATGGGAATAAAGATCGGTTTCTGGAGCTATGAAGCGGATGAACTAAGATACCTCCCTTTGCTGATTGATTTAGGAGATTATTTCATCTCCAACAATCCAGTAGAAGTTAGAACCCTTTTAGCTCGTCTGAAGAAAAGTTTTTAACTCCTGTTAGATTACCTCCGGTTTGGCGATAAGACATGTCCCACTGGGAAACCGAGAAAATATTGGTTATTGGGCATAGGGGAGGAATAGGTAAGTACCCAGAAAACAGCCTACTTGCGTTTGTTGAAGCAATAAAAGCTGGAGCTGATGGAGTAGAACTCGATGTTTGGTTAACCAAAGACGGCAGAGTTATAGTCATGCATGACGAGAGCATAGATAGAACATCAAATCTAAGGGGGAAGCAGAAGGAAATGACGTTAGATGAGCTCAAGAAGGCAGACCTTGGAATGGGACAAAAAATACCAACTCTTGAGGAAGTTTTTGAAGCTTTGCCAAAAGATTCACTGATTAACGTTGAGATAAAGGATATAGAAGTCGTGGAAAAAGTGCTTGAGATAGTGGATACGTTCAATGCCGTGGAGAGAACCATGATCTCCTCTTTCAACATAGATGCACTGAGGAAAACAAGGGAGGTAAACAGAGATATAGCCTTAGGGCTCCTTGTGGAAGAGGAGAGTGTAGTCCCTCTAATTCCAAAGCTTAAAGATGAGCTTTCCCTTTACTCGGTCAATGTTCCCATAGATGGCATACCCGTAATTGGCTTTGAGAGGTTTAAACAGGCATTAGTATGGGTTAAAAGCTTAGGTCTTAGGATAGCCCTATGGCCTGCAAATGAGAGAATATACTACGAAAACGACAATCTTGCAAAACTTAAGGGACTTTTTGATATCGTAATCACAGACGATCCTGAAAAGATGATAGAGTACCTCAAGAAACTTGGGCTGAGGTAGCGCCAAACTTAAATATATCAAAACTCTATCTCTTTTCTTGGTGGGAAAATGGAGAAGTTCGTTCTTGCGTTAGATGAAGGCACTACTTCGGCAAGGGCTATTGTTTTCGATAGAGAAAGCAACATTCTTGGCGTTGGCCAGTACGAGTTCCCCCAGCACTACCCGAAGCCGGGATGGGTCGAGCACAATCCGGAAGAGATATGGGATGCCCAGCTTAGGGCCATAAAGACCGCCTTGGAGAGGGCAAAAATCGAGCCAAACCAGATAGCGGCAATAGGTGTAACCAATCAGCGCGAAACAACGCTCGTTTGGGATAAAGAAGGAAAGCCTCTCTACAACGCGATAGTCTGGCAGTGCAGGAGAACCGCTGAAATGGTCGAGGAAATCAAGAGGGAGTACGGAGAGATAATAAAAGAAAAGACCGGTCTCGTGCCTGATGCATATTTCTCCGCTTCAAAGCTCAAGTGGCTCCTCGACAACGTTCCAAGTTTGAGAGAGAAAGCCGAGAAGGGTGAGGTTAAGTTCGGAACCGTTGATACTTTTCTCATCTACCGCCTCACAGGTGAGCATGTGACGGATTATTCCAACGCCTCAAGGACGATGCTTTTCAACATCAAAAAGCTCAAATGGGATGAGGAACTCCTTGAGCTCTTTGACATCCCGGAAAGCGTTCTCCCAGAGGTTAGAGAGTCAAGCGAAATTTACGGCTACACTAAAAAAGAACTCTTCGGTGCTGAGATTCCCGTAAGTGGAGATGCCGGAGATCAGCAAGCCGCTTTATTTGGTCAGGCTGCCTTTGAAGCCGGAATGGTCAAGGCAACATATGGAACGGGCAATTTCATACTTGTAAACACTGGAAAAATGCTACTCTACTCGGACAATCTACTCACAACTGTTGCTTGGGGTCTCAATGGAAAGGTGAGCTACGCTCTTGAGGGTAGCATCTTTGTGACGGGAGCAGCGGTACAGTGGCTTAGGGACGGGATAAGGATAATCAACCATGCTTCCGAGACAGAAGAGCTGGCAACGAAGCTTGAGAGCAACGAGGGGGTTTACTTTGTCCCGGCCTTTGTTGGTCTTGGAGCGCCTTATTGGGATCAGTTTGCAAGGGGTGTAATAATAGGCATAACTCGTGGTACCGGGAGAGAACACTTAGCGAGAGCTACTCTTGAAGCTATTGCTTATCTTACGAGAGACGTTATCGAGGAGATGGAAAAGCTTGTCCAGATTAAAGAGCTTCGTGTTGACGGAGGAGCTACATCCAACAACTTTCTCATGCAGTTCCAAGCAGATATTCTCAATAAAAATGTCATAAGGCCGGTAGTAAAGGAGACCACCGCACTAGGAGCAGCATACCTCGCCGGCTTGGCAGTTGATTATTGGGAAGACCTTGAGGAGATAAAGGAACTCTGGAAGGCTGAAAAAGTCTTTGAGCCAAAGATGGATGAAGAAACAAGGGAAAAACTCTACAGGGGCTGGAAAGAGGCAGTGAAGAGGGCACTTGGATGGGCAAGGATTGTTGAAACTCAGTAAGCTATTCATCACAAATGTCCACTAATTCAATGTTCATCCATGTTCTCTCTTTTTATGTCCAAAGCTGTTCTTTCCTTTTCGTTGAGTTGGACTAAAGCTCAGAGAAAGCTTTAAAATGGTGAAAGTCTTATCCTAAGCTAAATTGGGGGATGAAGTATGAAGACCAGAGTTGCCATAATAGGTGCCGGAATAAGTGGTGCGAGCATAGCACGTGTTTTGAGTAAATACGAAAATCTGGAAGTTCATCTGATTGAGAAGAACGCCGACGTAGGATGGGGCGTGAGCAAAGCAAACACCGCTTTGATACACGGCGGCTACGATGATGACCCAGAGAAATATCCCGTGAGGGCAAAGCTTTGCATAAAGGGTAACCGCCTCTGGCATGAGTGGGTAAAAGAACTTGAGATTCCTCACATCTGGAATGGTGCGCTGATAGTTGCCCTAAGGGATGAAGACTTCAAGGAACTTGAGGAGCTCTTAGAGAGGGGGAGAAAAAACGGAGTTCCCGAGATGAGAATTGTAGACAAAGAAGAGCTTTTCCATCTGGAACCTAACCTGAATCCAGAGGCTCTTGGTGGGCTTTGGGTCCCTATAGTTGGTCAGATAGGCCCAATCCCAGCGGTTATTGCAATAGTAGAGAATGCCGTGGCAAATGGAGTGAAGCTTCACCTGGAAACAGAGGTTAGAGGGATAAAAGTTGAAGGAGGAGAAGTGAAAGGAGTTGAAACTAACAACGGCTTCATTGAAGCGGATATAATCATAAATGCCGCAGGGCTGTATGCGGATGAAATCTCCAGAATGGTAGGAGTAGAGGACTTTGAGATTCACCCAAGAAAAGGCGAATACTGGATTTTTGATGACGATATACCCGGCCCAAGAAGGGTTCTCTTCCCTACACCAACGCCAAAGAGCAAGGGTGTAGTTGTTACCACGGAGATAAGCGGCCATCTGATGATAGGACCGAATGCTCAAGATTTACCAAAGGAAGAGAAGGAAAATCTAGCAACAACTAGGGAGGGACTCGAAGAGGTCTGGAAGAAAGCTAAGGAGCTCTGGCCCAACTTACCTCCAAGAAGCAAGGTAATAAGGACATTTGCCGGATTGAGGCCTGAACCTACAGGAGGGGACTTCATCATAAGGGCGGAAAAGGAAGTTTGGGGATTTATCAACGTTGCTGGCATCCGCTCTCCAGGCTTAACAAGTGCCCCTGCCATAGCATATGAGGTCAGGGATATAATAAAGCGCGATCTCGGGATAAAGTTAGTTGAAAAGAAAAAGTGGAACCCCTACCGCAAAGACATAACGCACTTCTTCATGCTTTCCAAGGAAAAAGCAAATGAGCTCGTGAAGCAAAATCCATCTTATGGAAAGATCGTATGCAAGTGCAACCACGTGAGTGAAGGGGACATTCTGGAGGCTATTGAAAGAATGAAACTTATAGGCGTCAAAACTCCCAGCATCGACTCAATCAAAGTAAGAACAAAAGCCACAAGCGGGACATGTCAGGGAAGCTTCTGCAGGGTAAGAATAGCCAGAATACTAGCTAGAGAATATGGAGTAGACCTTTGGAACGTGACCCTCAAAGGAAAGGGAAGCGAGATTGGTATCGGAGATGTAAAGGTTCTCCTCAGGGGTGATGTAGAGTGATCTATGACACCATAATTATTGGTGGAGGTCCAGCGGGTCTAGCCGCTGCAGTTAAGGCAAAGAAGCTCGGCCTAAAAGTTCTTCTGTTAGATGAAAATGAGTTCCTGGGAGGCATTTTGCCTCAATGCATACACCCCGGATTTGGACTGCACTACTTCAAAGAGGAACTTACCGGGCCGGAATTTGCACATAGGTTTATCAGAGAGATAAACGAACTGAACATAGAGCACTATACCAATGCATACGTTCTTGAGATTGAGAACTACTCCGACTTGGAGAAGAAGGTTGTCTTTTCTTCTCCAGAAGGCGTGAAGGAGGTGTGGGGAAAGACAATAATTTATGCTGCTGGGGCAAGGGAAAGGCACGCTTTCGAGATAGGCATTGTGGGAGATAGAGTTGCAGGCATTTACACGGCTGGAGAGGCTCAAACTTTAATGGACATTTACGGAGTAATGCCCGGAAAAGAAGTGGTTATAGTTGGCTCTGGTGACGTTGGCTTAATAATGGCGCGCCGCTTTGCCTTAGAAGGAGCAAAAGTAAAGGCGGTCATTGAGCTTATGCCCTACCCCGGCGGTCTTGCAAGGAACGTTATGATTCTCAGAGACTTTGAAATTCCTCTTTACTTGAGTCACAAGGTCGTGGAAGTTAGAGGAAGGAAAAGAGTGGAGAAAGTAAAGGTAGTTAAAGTCGATGAAAACCTGAAAGAAATCCCCGGGAGTGAATTCTGGATCGAATGCGATACATTGCTTATTTCGGCAGGGCTAATACCAAACGTAAAGCTTCTCAAAAAGATAGGGGCTCAAATAGACCCTCTAAACGGAGGACCTATAGTTAATGAATTCCTAGAAACCACCATCCCGGGAATATTTGTGGCAGGAAATGCCCTCTTGATAAACGACCTCGTGGATTACGTAGCGGAACAAGGGGAACTTGCAGCTTTAGGCGCCAAGGAGTTCATCGAAAACCAAGGCATCCTCTCAAGAAAGTGGATAGAGCTGAAAAGAGGCTCAAATGTCAGAATTTTGGCTCCACATTACATAAGTGGAGAGAGGGACGTCTATATTTATGCAAGGGTCTCCAGACCAATGGAAAACGTTAGGGTAACTTTTCCAGAAATCGAAAAAGAACTAAGACTTCCGGTGGTTAAACCCTCTGAGATGCTCAGAATAAAGCTCAAAGCCGAGGAAATACAAAAAGCAGAGGAAGAGATAACCATGGAGGTGGGGAAGGGTGAGGTATAAGCTCACCTGCATAGTATGCCCCATGGGATGCACAGTTGAAGTGGAAGTCGAAAATGATAGAGTTAAAGAAGTAAGCGGCTACAAATGTCCTAGGGGAAAAGAGTGGGCAATTGAAGAGGTCATAAGCCCAAAAAGGGTTGTAATGAGTGTGATAAAGGTTAAAGATGGCAAACTGCCCACGGTGAGTGTTAAGACTGACAAGCCAGTTCCCAAAGACAAGATACCCGAGCTCATGAAACTGCTTGCAAAGATTGAGGTTAAAGCACCGGTAGAGGTTGGTCAAGTAATCTTAGAGAAACCACTAAACTTAGACGTGAAGGTAGTCGCAACCAGGAAAGTCGATTCAGCTTGATCTCTTCATTTTTTAATCCATTCTGGAGTTGAATAAGAATAGGAAAGGTTCAACTCAACTAAGGAAATTGCTGTTTTCGTTCTATTTGAATTGCTTTCTATTGTGGTAGCGGTTATATTAACGAGGAACCTCACTGGGAGGGTGCCATTTACCCACAGCTCTCCGGTAGAGTTCAAGATGTAAACGTACTCTTTGTCTTGCTCTTTTCTGTTGTATCTGATGGTAAAAACGTAGAACTCATTCTTCCTTCCAACAAATTCAGCGGTTCCGTTTTTAAGAAAAACCGATAAGGTCATGAGTGGCCAGCCAAAGTAGTCCTTAAGAAAAGATGTCGTGTTCTCTGTAGATACAAGCTCTTCGAGGGGATACTCTTCAGTTACGTTTTCAAGAACTTTCTCTTCATCCCGTCTAAATCTATAACTGTGGTATTTTCCATCAAATACAGCAACTCTGTAAATCTCTCTCAACTCTCCGGTTAGGCTGTAGGTTTTCCACTCCTCAAAGCCTTCGTTCCTCTCTAAGCTCATCCCTCCGCTTATAGCTCGGGTAAACATTAACTTGGAATCCTCAATCTCTGAGATATAAACTTGATATTGATATTCTCCAACTTTTTTAATCGCTTCGACCATTTCATCTAAAGGGAAAATTAGTTTCTTCATTCAATCACCTTTTTGATCCATTCAGGTCTCTCGTAGGTGTATTCTATCTCAAACTTGGCTGAAAATCTTCTGGTAGAGGTTGCGTTTTCTATTAGGAGGTGGAACATCTCAATCCCCTCAACTTCGCCTTTTATAGGGAGGTTATCTTTAATCCACAGTCTGGCAGTGCCTTTTACCGTTCTCACGTACCTTATAGTTTCAAAATAATCCTGCAGGTGCTGGCTGACGTTTTCTGGCATTGGGGATTCATAGGTTTTGGAAAAGTTAAACACAACTAGGTAAACTCCATCTCCTTCTGCAATTTCAAAGTTAGTCGCATTCTGAAGCATGTCTCGGATTGAATAGAGGGGGTTTCTCGCAAGGTTTGGACCTTTTAATATCTCATATTTTAACTCCTCTGGGCTTTCTATGTATGTCGGACCTTTTTTCAGCTTTTCAAAGTACTCTTGAATTGTCATGTTTGCTTCGCTACTTTGCACTATTTTATTGTTCCTTTCTATTGCAAAGGAAAAGTACATAAAATCTCCAAGAAGAGTCCAATTTAAGTAAGAAACTTCATTGTTGTTCTGAATTGTGGTTAGCTCCCAGAATGCCTCCTCTCTGTCATAGTTAAAGCCACCCCGAGAATGGATTGTAGTGTTGCTGAAGTTACTTATAACGACATAATCCACTGAGTACATATACTTATCAACGTCTTCGATTTCCTTAATAATTGCCTCTGGCGTCGGTTCCTTTTGCATACATGCAGAAGAGCTCACTACTACAAAGAGGATTAAGAGGATAGCCAGCGATTTCTTCAAACCTCTCACCGAAATGTATTACGTATTCAAAATACATATATTTTTCGGTAGAAAAATTGGAAAATTTAAAAATCATCCAGTAACTTCAGCAACCCACTCTGGAGACTGGTAAGTGTAGGCTATTTCAAATTCTATCCTAGCATTTGATGTTGTAGTGCTTTCTTCTAAGCCTTCATAGCTTGTTGTTCTTGTTATCTCTATTTCCCCTTTTGTGGGCAAGTTATTTTGGAGCCACAATCTTCCCGTTCCTTGAGTCACTATAACTTTCTGCACAGAATTAATGCTTGTTCGTTCCTCCTTTGTGAAAGTAAACGTTACAACGTAATTACTTCCTTCCTTGATCGTCGTAACTGAGTTTGCATTGGTGAGGAGATCCCTAACGTAATAAAGTGGGTTCCTTATAGGATCGGGGCCTTTGAAAAGCCATTGCCTGAATTCTTCCGGCGTTGCAATCTCTGTATGTCCTTTGAGGACCTTTTCAAAGTAATCTTCTATCGTGGAGGTTACTTCTCCTTTTTGGACTATCTCGTTATCTTGTTTAACAAGAGCAGAGTAATAAACTGAGTCATCCCAAACGGTTTCATTAGAATATGTGATAAAATCTCCGCTTTTGCTGATAATCTCCCAAAAGGCTTCTCCTTTGCTATAGTCAAATCCTCCTCTTGAAGTTATTTGAGTATTCCCCTCCAGAATTGTGGAATATTTGACAGTGAACCCATATTTCTCGACTTTTTCGATAGCGTTGATTATATCTGCCTTGTTTATAGTAGTTGTAGTTTGAGTTTGAGTCGCAGTTGTCTCTGATGGAACACTAGAGGTGCCGGAGGTTTCACTCGTGCTTTGTTGGGTTGTTGATGTAGATGGTGTGCTTGTGGGAGAAGTAGAACTCTCCTTTGAAACACATGCGGAAATACTAACACTTATGAGGAGAACCAACATTAAAGCAAGGAACTTCTTCATTTTGTTCACCAAAATTATCTTGGTTTTTTGAGTATTTATCTTTTTTCCACTATAATAAAAATAAAAAAGAAAAAAAGTCAGTTCTTGGATTTTAAGAGTTTTGAAGTCTCCCTCAGCTGGGCATATCCAGACTCTAAGTAGGTATCTCCTTCTCTAATGTATCCATCTGCATAGGCACTCCAGGCTCTGTTTAGATGTCTTTCGGCTTTGCTAAAACTTGTCATGATTTCTCCATAGAACTTGATTCCTTTTATCCTAAGCGGCTGGGCTTTTTCCGCAAATGTTTCCAACGTCTCTAGCACTTTTCCTAGTCTCTTCCTGGCTTTTTTGAGGTCTGTCTCTTTCTCCTTCATCACTGTTTCTATCTCTGTAAGTGCGTTTTCTAAAACCTTCTTAAGCTCTACTTCTCCCCCTTCTCCTTTAGTAATGTTTCTGTGAAGTTCTTCCTTCTCTCCCTGTCTTCTAAGGACTATCCCAGCACCCATGATAAATAATGCCCCACCAACTGCAAACCAGAGTGGTGGATTTCTGGCGGAAGCTATAGCTCCTGTGATTAAACCGGCTGTGAGCATAACATTCCCAACTAGCTTCTTCATGTTCATCACCTCATGGTTGTAATACCTCAGCAACTGTGAGCACTGCGAAGAGTAGGGTCATAGCGGCTTCTCCAACCATTAATCCAGCAGCAAATGGGAGCACTTTTTCAACTATGAACTCATAGCCCTTCTTCCTCTTTGCAATCTCATTTACAATACATCCAATTCCATAGGGAATGATGTAAAGCATTGGAAGGTACATTGAAAGTCCCACAAGAACACCAAGTCCTGGGATTCCACTGAGTGAAAGGACAAAGCCAAGTAATCCTCCCGCTATGAACTTGTCTATTGGAACATTTCCACCGAGCACTGCATCTACCATTGATTTGAGGGCCATTGCCTGAGGTGCTGGAACTTTGTCGTTTCCAATTCCATAGGCATTCCATATAAGGCCAACAACTGTTAGAGCGATTATTGGGCCGAGCCAGGCAGTTAAGAGCTCAACCTTTTGCTGTCTTGATGGAATAGCACCCACCATATGACCAGTCTTGAGGTCTTGCATCATATCTGCAGCACCTGAAATGGCAACACCAACAGTTGCTCCCATTAGTATGGTGAGCGGCACGTTCTTGTGGGTCAAATAGAGAAGTATCATAACCGAGACTAAGGAAAGACCCGATACTGGACTCCAATCAGTCATTCCGGTGGACATTGCTACGAGAAGTGAGGCTATAAAAATCCATGCAACACCGATGAGAGCTGTGAGGAGGCTCCTACCAAGTCCAAGGCCTCCAAGCTTGTATGCTGTTATTAAGAGCAAAGCAAATGCCAAAATTGCTCCACCAATTAGATAGTATATTGGAAGCTCCTCACTATTTCCATTTTTGTCTTTCACTCTGCTCGCCTGTGCAAGGCTCTTCATTGCAACAGCAATTACCGGAAGTGAGAGTATCAGTCCTGCTATTGAACCGCCAAGAAGCATTCCTATACCAAGGGGTCTTGTCATAGTTCCATAAACGTAGCCGCTTATAGCACTACCCTGAACGTCAGCTGGAATCCATCCAAGGGCTTTAACCACTGGGGTTATGATATAGTAGGAGAGTATACCACCAGCAAGAACTATCAGACCGTTCCTTCCAGTGATTAAACCCATACCAAATACCATGAGTGAGAGGGCTATAGTTAGGTTAATCCATTCTGGAAGGTGGAGCACCGAGCCAAGGTCAACGACCTCGGGTATTATGTGTGGTAGTCCAAATAGAGGGAACTGTTGAATGAGATAAACTAGGGCACTGATAATCATACCAAAGAACAGCAATCTTGCCTTCTCTATACCGCTACCGGGAGTTTTGAGTATTGTAGCCACTGCAGTACCTGTTGGAAATCTAAGTCTGTCTATCTCGATCATTTGCTTCCTGAGTGGAATTATGAATGTTATACCCAAAATTGCTCCAGCGGCTGTTGCCAGGAAGAAGTACAAGGTGTTTATCTCCTGGTGAAGGCCCATTATGTAAAGTGCCGGTATTGTGAATATGACACCAGAGACGGAGATATTTACTGCTGAAGCAATTGTCTGGACTATATTATTTTCAACGACCGTGCCCTTCTTGAGTAGTCCTCTAAGAATGCCCCAACCAACAATTGCCGCTATTGCAGAGCCTCCAGAGGTGAAACCCATAATCATTCCGGCGTAGGTAAAGCTTGCAGCCATAAATGCTCCCCAGAGAACCCCTAAGATTATGGCAACTGGTGTTACTTCTCTATAGCTTTCTTCCCTCTTTGTAACGCTCTGCCCGACATACCTTTCCATTTTCAACCCTCCGTACGTTTTTGTACATGTGGTCTATTCTATATACCAGGAATACAAAAGCAAGACATTCTGCCTTTTTTTGCACATATAAAGTTTTCTAGATCGATTATATCCGTTAACGAGAATTATAAACCAATATAACTTACAAAAAAGCAACTATGTTGCACTTTTATCATAAGACATGTAAAGAGCACAAGACGCAAGGAAGGAATTCATGAATGTATCTTCATAAAACATGGATGGTCAAGAATTGCCGTTATTTCAGAAAAATTTTCAAATAAAACAGAAAATTCCGAAAATTATTAGGAGCGCTTCCTCAGAGAGAACTAAACTTTTGAAGAAATATCCTTAGGTCTGTTTTAAAGGGCTCTTGAGCATTCCTTATCTCTTCTTCCAAAGATTCTACAAAAGAGACTTCATCTTGGGCTTTTGAACTTATCTCTTCAACTTTTCTCTTTAGCTCCTCGTAGTACTCAATATATGGCCTCACCTCAAAGAGGGCTCTCTCTATTTTTTCCTTCATGCCTTCACCTCCTAACGAACCAGTACCACCACGCTCTTTCGAGGTCTTCCCTTTGTCCAAGCATTATAAAATACCTAATGAGGGCTATGTTAATAAAAATCAGCAATATCGTGAAGATGTAATACGAGGGGATTGCAAGGCTTAGAAATGCAAAATAGTCCCACAGAAAGTGGAGCAGTATTGCAAGGGCAAAATAGCTTGAAAGGCTTTGGATTTTCCCCTCCGCCTTCAACCCGTATCCAACGCCAACTATTGCACTCCAGGTTGCGTGGGCGAAAGGTGTTAAGAAAGCCCTCACAATGGTAGTCCCAACCCCAAAGCCAATCCCGTACAAGAAATTCTCGGTAGCTGCAAATCCCAATCCCGCTGCAACACCGTAAACCACGCCATCCATTATTCCGTCCATTTGTCCTGCCTTAAATGGAAGCCTAATGGCTAGAGCTTTTGCCGGTTCTTCCACAATGCCGGCCACAAGCGCCATATAAAATGCAGTTGCTGGTAAGAGGGCATATCCAAACTCTCCTTGTACTAAAAATGCCTCTAAAAACATTGCAACGCCAACAGAGAGAGTGCCTCCCAAGATGAATGTTGCCATAACATAGCGTTTTGGCTCGGGTTCATACTTATCCTCGTGATAGAAATACCAGAGCAGTGCCAAAGCTGGTGCATAGGCGAAGAATATTATAGCACTCAATACATCCATATCATCACCAGAAGAAATTTAGTTCTTTTTGATTTTAATCCTTGCGGTCAAATTCTTTGGAGTGCTCTGATTAGGTCTCCAAGCTTTCCAAAGTCCAGGAGTTCTTTGTCCAGGGGGACAAGAACCTTAAAGTTGAAAAGATTGACATCTCTAAGAAAGGGAGAAACGATTTCCCTGAGAATATCGTTTCCATATGCCCATGGAGAAAAAGCTGGGAGCACTATTAGAGGCTCACCCACTAAAAATATCGGAACTTTTATTAATGCTCCGACTTCATCCCTAAGCCTTATTGCAGGGTGCTCATGACCGATTATAAACTTCTCCCCCTCGACAAGCTTGTGACCGTGAACTATTTTCCACTTCCCGATTTCAAGCTCATCAACCACCTCTACACCAAGTTCCCTGATCCAGCTTATCCCTACGTCATGGTTACCCCTTACAACGACTATCTCCTCTACAAGAGGAGTTATCTTCTCAAAAAACGCCTTGAGTTCAAGCTTTTCTCGCTTGAGGGGAATGAACGAATGCTTGAGGTCGCCGTCTATTATCAATCGTTTTGGTCGTTCTTCTTTGAGAAGGGCAACAGCGGAATCAACCATCTGTCTGAAGGCTTTTGGAAGATAGATGCCTTCTTTTGCCATGCTTTCTTCATACCCAATGTGTAGATCCGCTATTATGATGGAATTTTTAATTTTAATTGCCTTCTGGGGAAGGAGCTTATACATGGTTGGAACTACTCCTCAGAATTTTTAAACATATTGAATTTTGTTAGGCTAACCGAAAAATATTTAAATTTGAGCTGAGAGCTAAAGCTGGTGATAGTATGGCTTATATAGGATTTGCAAAGACAGATTTAGCCCCTTACGAGACCTATACCAGAATATTAGAAGAACTGGAGCGAAGGGGCTTTAAGATAAAGTTTTCCAAACATCATTGGGCAGGAGACATGCCATTTGGTCTTGTTATAGTCGAGAGTGACAGAGGAAATATAGCGGTAAGATGGGCACTTGGAAAAATCTTTGAGCTCAGAATTGAAGAAGTGAGTGATGAAGATCTTAACGAATTCATTGATGATACCCTAGAATATATAAGCGGGGATTAGCTTCTCTCGCTTTTTATTCTCTCTATTACATCAAAAATGCTCCATAGGTCCTGGATAACGTGAAGGTGCGGAATTTGGTCTAAGATTTCTTTGGTAACGTATTTTGCCGTTGGAGGGAAATAGTACCAAACGTACTCCGTGTTCTCGTCTCCCCTTCCAATAAAGCGCCATGGTTTATCATCAACCCATACAAAAATTTCGTTTCCATACTTCTCCCTGACAAGCTGAAATGCCTCGCAGAGCGTCATCTCCCTTCCAAAAATTATCACGTCATCAAAAAGTTCGTAAAAGCCCCCTATTTTCAGTCTGTATTCCTTCATGCCATCTAAAAAATCCTCCGCAGAAAAGGATATCACTATATGCCCCTCTTCTTTAAGCTTTTTCAGAAGTTCTTTTGAATCGTCAATTGGTTTTGAAAGCTTTGCCCTCTCCTCAAACCATGTACGAGCGAATTTGGTCTTGAAAAACCTCGGCTGTTTTATTTTGCCTGTATGCTTTCCAAATTTAGGTCTTTCAAAGTAAAGCTCTATCTTAGTGAGAATTTTAGCGAGTATCCCTTTAAAAGGGAGCCAAGGGAAATGTTTTTTTAACGCCCTTCTAAATGCCTCCTCTATGACTGAGTAGCTGTCTACAAGCGTTCCATCAAAGTCGAAAGCTATTATCATTATTGAATCCCCCTTGTTATTCTGCCACTAGCTCAATGAATACTATTCCCTTTAAGTTTTGCCCTCCACAAAGCATATATTTTAGTGAAACAAAATATTCAGATGATAATTTCAAAAAGGTGGTGAACATGGGTAAACACTACATTCCAAACTCGGCACACAAGGAGGAAATGCTTAGAGAGATTGGCTTTAAGAGCATTGAAGATCTCTTCTCTGATGTTCCGAAAGGCTTTGTCAAGGAATTTAATCTTCCAGAAGGCAAGAGCGAATATGAAGTTTTCCTTGAGATGAACGAGATTCTCAGCAAAAACAAGACTGTCCTTGAGATGCCAACTTTTCTTGGTGCTGGGGCTTACTTCCACTATGTACCAGCTCATGTAAAGTACCTCATAGAGAGGAGCGAATTCATAACTTCCTATACCCCCTATCAAGCGGAGATAAGCCAGGGAATGCTGCAGGCACTTTTTGAGTACCAGAGTTTGATCGGAGAGCTGGTAGGACTGGAGATTGTAAATGCCTCGATGTATGACTGGGGAACTGCACTCGGTGAAGCGGCAAGAATGGCAGCAAGGGTTAAGAAAAAGAACAAATTCGTGGTTCCAAAGCATCTTCATCCGGAAAGAAATAAGGTTCTCAAGACCTTTGTAGAAGGAGCGGACATGGAGATAAAATACGTAAAATGGAATGAAAAGGGACAGATTGATCTTGAGGATCTGAAGGAAAAGGTAAAAGATGCCGCCGGAGTTTACGTTGAGCTTCCCAACTTCTTTGGAATAATCGAAGAACAGGTAAAAGAAATTGGAGAGATTGCTCATGAAAACGACGCCCTATTTGTTGTAGGAGTAGACCCAACGATTTTGGGAGTAATAGAAGCACCAGGTAACTTAGGAGCTGACATTGTGGTTGGTGAGGCGTCTTTCCTCGGAAGTGCATTAAACTTCGGAGGCCCAAGAGCGGGTATATTCGCCACTAAAAATGAAAGAGCCCTCGTAAGACAGATGCCAGGAAGAATTATTGGAATGACGAAAGATGCAGAAGGCAAAAGGGCTTTTGTCATGACACTTCAAACAAGGGAACAGCACATAAGGAGGGCAAAGGCAACATCAAACATTTGTTCAAATGAGGCCCTTGTAGCAGTTGCAGCTGCAATTCACCTAGCTTCCCTTGGGCCAAAGGGACTGCAGAAGCTTGGAGAAATAATCCTGAAGAACACGGCGTATTTCAAGAAGAGATTAAGTGAAGTCGCTGAAATACCGTTTGATGCAATCAACTTCAAGGATGTTCCAGCTAAATTCGAGATTCCCTACTCGGTTATCCATGAGAGACTCCTCGAAAAAGGAATACACGGTGGTTTCTACCTAAAACCACACTTCCCGGAGCTCGGCGAGAGTGTCCTATTGGCAGTGACTGAAACAACCAGGAGAGAATGGATAGATGCACTCATAGAGAATGTTAGAGAGATAATAAACGAGGCGGAGCTGTGAGGTGATAAAGATGTTCAGGCAAGCTAAATGGGATGAACCTCTAATTTTTGAACTCTCAAAGCCTGGAAGAATCGGCTTTACTCTTCCAGAACCTATTGAGGATGTTGATGTTCAAATTCCAGAAGGCTTAAAGAGGAAAAGCCTTGAGCTTCCGGAGCTTAGTGAACCGGAGATAGTCAAACACTATACAAGACTAAGCGAGATGAACTATGGCGTGGATTCCGGCATATACCCACTCGGCTCTTGTACTATGAAATATAACCCCAAAATAAACGAGGAATTTGCCAACCATCCTAAAGTGGCCTTCATACATCCCTACCAAGATGAAAGAACTGTTCAAGGTGCCCTGCAGATAATGTGGGAGCTCGAGCAGTGGCTTAAAGAAATCACTGGAATGGATCGCTTCACCCTTCAGCCGGCTGCCGGTGCTAATGGTGAGTTCACGGGAGTCATGATAATTCGTGCCTATCATCTCGACCGCGGAGAGACCCAAAGGACTGAAATGCTTGTTCCCGATTCAGCTCACGGTACAAATCCAGCCTCAGCAGCGATGGCTGGCTTTAAAGTCATTGAGATACCCTCAAACGAACAGGGCATGGTAGACTTAGAGGCTTTAGAAAATGCTGTAAGCGAGAGGACGGCAGGAATAATGCTCACAAATCCCAATACTTTGGGAATTTTCGAGGAGGACATTTTGGAGATAGCAAAGATAGTCCACAAAGCTGGAGGATTACTGTACTATGATGGCGCAAACTTGAACGGAATTCTCGGAAAGATAAGACCAGGAGATATGGGCTTTGATGTTGTTCACATAAACCTTCACAAGACGTTTTCAACGCCTCACGGAGGTGGCGGCCCCGGAGCAGGGCCTGTCGGTGTAAAAGAGCACCTCGTAGACTATTTACCAGTGCCATTAGTGGAATTCGACGGAGAAAGATACTATCTAAACTACGATCTACCAAAGAGCATTGGGAAAGTTAAGGAGTTCTATGGAAACTTCGCAGTACTTGTTAGAGCGCTCACATACCTTAAGATGATGGGAAGAGAAGGACTTAGGGAAGTCGCCGAGGTTGCCGTGTTGAATGCCAACTACCTCACACAAAAACTAAAGGGTACAAGAGGATATGAGCTACCTCACAAAGAACTTAGGAAGCACGAGGTGGTATTTTCAGCGGAACCTATGAGGAAGGAAACAGGTGTAAAGGCCTTAGACGTTGCTAAGAGATTGCTCGACTTTGGACTGCATGCACCGACGATTTACTTCCCACTCATAGTGCATGAAGCATTGATGATCGAGCCAACAGAAACTGTCAGCAAAGAGGAATTAGATGCATATGTTAAAGCACTCAAGAAGATCAGCGAGGAAGCATATACAAACCCAGAAATCGTCAAGAGTGCTCCACACAACACGGCAATTAGAAGAGTTGACGATGTGCTCGCAGCTAAAAAGCCAGTTATAACGTGGAGAATGTACAAAGAGCTTAAGGAAAAAGGGGAAGTTGACTACTGAGTTTCCTTTTTTCTTCTCCTTTTCCAAAAACAATATAAACCCTCTTTAGCTCTCTTCTTTGGGGGTTCTATGGAAGTTGAAAAGCTAATCAAAAAAGCCGAAGAGCTCAGTCAAAAGTATGGAATACCTTACTACGAGGTGAGAATAGCCAGAATAAGTGCAACCCATATTGAAATGCAGAATTCTCACTTTGAGGACATCTCTTCAAACATGGAAATTGGGATTGGTGTTAGAGCTTTTGACGGTTCCTGGGGTTTCTCATCGGCAAATGACATTAGAAGGGCAGAAAGAGCAATTGAAACTGCAATGAAAATTGCAAAAGCCACAAAGGGGAACTCGAAAATCTATGTCGGAGACCCGGTTAAGGATGATGCGGAAATAAGTGTTAAGAAGCCATTTTCTGATGTGGATTTGGAAGAAAAAATAACCCTTCTAAAGGAGCTGGATTCTCTATTGGTGGAAAAAGAGCTACCCAACAGAAGGATAGCCTACGGAGATGGAGTGAAAGAGCAGTTCTACTTTAACTCCGTGGGAAGTGAAATCAGAACAGTAGTTCCCAAAATACGTTTGAGCTTCTCTGTCACTGCAAAAAAAGGCAATGACATGCAGACCTACTGGAAGGTCTTTGGAGGAACTGTGGGGTGGGAAATGATAGAAGGGATAGACTTCGAGTACTGGACGTCTTTTGTCAAAAATAAAGCCAAAGAACTTCTAAACGCATCCCTACCCCCCTCGGGAGAGTTTGACGTAATAGTTGACCCCGAGCTTGCTGGAGTTTTCATTCACGAAGCCCTTGGGCATGCAGCGGAGGGAGATGCCGTTAAAAACGGGGAAAGCATACTGGAAGGAAAACTTGGGAAAGAGATAGCCGTTGAGGAGCTCACCGTTGTAGACGATCCCACTTTGCCAGGAAAATTTGGCTCATACATCTACGATGATGAAGGGATTAAGGCGAGAAAAGTAGAAATCATAAAGGATGGAGTTCTTAAAGAATATCTCCTCGACAGAGAAACTGCAACATTCTTTGGGCTTGAGCCTAACGGTCATGGAAGGGCACAGAGTTACAACTATCAGCCCCTCGTGAGGATGAGCAACACCTATATAGAGCCCAGAGACTGGAGCTTTGAGGAGATGGTTGAAGAGGTCAAAAACGGGCTCTACCTCATAGGAGACAAAGGCGGGCAGGTGGACATAGCTAACGGAACCTTCATGTTCGGGGCAAAGGAGGGATATATAATCGAGAACGGGGAGATAAAGACACCCATAAGAGATGTAGCGCTCTCGGGCAAGATTCTAGACGTCCTCAAGAACATAAGAGCCATAGGAAGAGACCTCAAAATCGAGTTCCCCGGCTACTGCGGAAAAGGTCAATGGGTATCTGTTGACGACGGAGGCCCCCACGTTTTGACGAGGGCACTAGTGGGAGGATTCCTTTGATCCCCAGATTTTTATCTCAATTCTGCCCCAGCTCTTCCACCCGTTTTCTCCAAATGCCACTATGTAAACATAATATTTCTGACCAACGTGGGTGTTTTTAGTATTGATTTCCACCTCGAAGGTCGCATTTTTCTCTGGGGGGATAAAAAGCTCTCTCGGAGTTATCTCGACGCTTATGTTTTCAATATCTTTAAGATTCTCTGCCGTACGACTCCAGCTTTCACTCGTACTGGGACTTCCCAGAAAGGCCTTTATCTCTACTTTCCCTGCGTAGTAGCACGTTATGTTGCCTACTTTATACTCCTTGGCAAAGATTTCGCCTCTAATTCTTATAGTGGCATTGGGTGGCATTAGAAACGCTGGAGTCTGCAGCACTTTGCCGTCGAGTTTTTCAAAAAGGAGATTATTCGCGTTGAACTCCCCATAACCTGGATAAATAACTGGACACGAGAAGGATGACTCCAAGGAACTGCTTTGAGTACTTTTAGAGGTCTCATTCATCTCCAAGCATCCTGCTATAACAACCATGAGAACCAAGACCAACCAAGGAAGTCTCATTGTTTTTCGCCAATACTAATTTCTGCTGAGGGGATATATATTTCTATTTGAGACTGGTGGGATAATTATGGTATCACCTTTTGAAGCGATTTGACGTATTGCTTCCCCTAACCACCCTTTTGGGTAACCTCTCAGATAGTTACAGGGATTTCTAAAACAAGAGTATGAAAGAGCTAGAGATAAAATCACCATTCTTTAGGCACTTTTACTCTTAATACTCTATCAGAGAATGGTTTGTAATTGAGGAGTTTCCCAATGAGAAGTGTTGTAAAGCTGAGCCCTAATGTGAGAATGAAGAATAATCCATTATTCCTTCGAACTTCATCCCTGAAGACTGTTAATGAAAGCAAAAAGCCCGCTGCAAGGCCAATCCAAGCGTAAGTTATTTGGGGGGCGTAGTAGAAGAGTTTGTCGCCAAAAGCGTAGAATGTTGCAGCCACGCCAGCGCCAGCAAAGTAAGAGTACGCAAGGTGTCTATTGTATGGATAAATGAGGGAGCCTATTGTGAATATTATCCCAAAATGCCACGCGAAAGTTATAATCCTGTTTTTGAACCTGTTTGGGAGAACCGTACGGAGGAGAATGAGAGTTATGAGAGCGAATAAAGTTAAGTAATTCAACTCCTTGAAGGGCACAAGAATGTTAAGTACTCCAATCCCAATCGCCAAGAAAAACAAACTTCCAAATAAAATCTTCTTCATTCACTTCACTCACCAATAATTTGCATTCAAATTATTTAAAACTTGAGAATTATGTGTTAGTGAGGTGGTAGCCGAGCTATCGTGACTGGATGAGAGGAGGGATGAAAAGTCCTTATTCTCCTGATTCTTATTCTGATTTCCCCAATGGCGGGGAATTAGTCAGTTGTGCTGTTTCTTCAGTTCGTAATTGCCAATAAGAAAACCTGTAGGTACTTCATAATCATCCTACCAATATGATTAGAATTAGGGATGCAACACAAAATCTTTAATAATCTTCTCTGGCTTATGAAAGCCGGGTGGAAAAATGATAGATGAGCTGATTAAAATCCTAAACCGCGAGAACGTCGAGTGGGAAGTTTACTGGGAGATTGGTAGGGGAAGTTCATTTAAAATTGAGAAGTGTGAGCTTGAGAGAGCCCAAAGGAAATATCATTCCGGCATTGGCCTTAGGGTGGGATACAACGGAAAACAGGGCTTTTCTTATATTACCGGGCTAACCCACTCAAAAGAAGACCTTGAAAAGTTTGTTAAAAAGACCATAAAACTTGCAAAGGTCGGAGAGGTAAAGTTTTACGGGTTCCCCGAAAAAAAGTCCATTAAAAAAGTTAGCGGGATTTATGATAAGCGGATAGCGGAGCTGGAGTTTGAAGAAGCTTTGGAGCTAGGAAGGGAGATTTCTAAAAAAGAGAGCGAGCTGAGAGATAAATATGGAAGAAGCTATACTTTTTCGGGGAGATTGGCCTTTGGTGTGGCAAAAGACGGCATAGCGAACTCAAACGGAATCGAGATGGAAGAAGAAGGCACAGCAATGAGCTTTAGCGTTTACATCGTTAGAAAAGATGGAAAAGTTGGAACTGGGGATTACTACAAAGCCTCAAGAACTATGATGGACTTCGAAAGAGAGCTTGAGGAAGGGCTAGAAAAGGCTATGCAGGAGGTTGAGCTAAGCTACAATGCAAAACCGCTGGAGTCTTTTGATGGAGGGCTCGTTCTAGAGCCGCACTCAGTTGCATCAATCCTTGGACTGTTCATTTCAAACCTAAGGGGGGACAACGTATATCACAAAAGGAGCAGATTTAACAAACTGGGTGAAAGCGTTGCAAGTGAAGCGTTCACCCTCATTGATGATGCCACGCTGGAAGGCAAAATCGCGAGCTACTCTTTCGATGGCGAAGGAAATCCTTCTCAGAGAACTGTTCTGGTTGAAAGCGGTATTTTAAAGAACTTTATCTTGGATGAAACATATGCAAGGCTCCTTAAAATGGAGAGCACGGGAAATGCCGTGAGAGACTTTAGGACTCCTCCCCACATAGGAACGAGCAACATAATCGTGGAGGGAGAAAAAGAGAACCTCGAGGATTTTGAAGGGGTTATAATAAAGAAAGTCTTTGGTGAGCACACTGCAAACCCAATAAGCGGAGATTTTTCACTAACGGTTGAGCTTGGTTATGTTATCAAAAACGGTGAAGTCATTCCATTCAAGGACAACATGTTTGTGGGAAACGTTTTTGAGTTCGTAAAGTCTATAACAGCAGTAGGGAAGAAGAAAGAGGAACTTGGGGCTTTTATATCTCCCAGAGTGCTTGGTGTGGGAAGAATTGTCTGAAGAAAGGTTTAAGTTATTCAATTACATATTTTTTATTTGGTGATAGCATGAGAGTTCTGGAAGAAAAGCCCGTGAAGATTAAAGTAGTTAGAACAAGAAGAGGAGCTCTCCTCCACATGATAGAAATCTCAAAGAACCATTTCTTCCTCGAACAGAACCCGCTTAAGGATTCAAAGTACGGTGTAGCTTATAGGAAAATAAAGAACAAGTTCCCCGAATTTTATATGTTCTGGGAGATCAAGAACAACCGGTACACAGGAAGACTTTTGGTAGGTTCTTTCCTTGAAAAAGAAGAAATAGACGAATTCATTACGCTGGTCGCTCAGACAGATGAGTTCAAGAAATTTGAGCACATACTTGAAGAAATCGAAGAGGAGGAAGAAGAGGAAAAGGAGGAAAAGACAACTATTTAGCCGGCTTCCTTCCCACGACAATAACATAACCGGTATAAGGGCTTTCAAAAATCTTCATTGACTCCCAGGCATTTTTCAGACCCTTTAATCCTTCTTTTCTAAGTATCTTCAGGAATATTTTCACCTCTCTCCAGAAACCAATCTCTTTTCTCATTTCTTTCATCCACTCGGGAATTAGGTGGAATTTATCAATCACGACAACATTTATGAGCCCAGCTTTCTCAAAAAGCCTTCTCCACCCGTCGGGAGTTTCCGGCTCTTCTCCCTCAATCTCCTTAAGTTTTAGCTTCAGTTTTTCAGGTACATTCCCTCTCCAAGCAACGTCGTGTATTCCCACACAGCCATTTGGCTTAACTACACGGACCATTTCCTTTAATGCAACCTCCTTGTTAAGGAGACAGAGCGTGCACTCTGAAATGACAACATCAAAAGTGTTATCTGGGAAGGGCAATTCGTGGGCATCTGCTAAGATGAAAGTAGTTCTACCTTCCAATCCTCTCATTTTTGCTTTCTTCTTTGCTTTCTCTATCATTACATGAGAAACGTCAATTCCCACGACCTCACAACCAAAGGTTTCCGCTAAAAAGCATGCAGTTTCGCCAGTGCCGCATGCCACATCCAAAACTTTGGATTTTTCATTAATGCCGCAGAGTTCTGCTAACTCTCTTGTAATCTCCAATCCGCCGGGATGAAGGATTTCAATTCCCAAATCTTCTTCCTCTAAAATTTCTTCCAAGCTCATAACTCATCGAAAAGGATAAGGCACAAAAGTTTATACGTTTAGCGGCTCAGGGGTTGACCATCATCACAGTTCAGATACCCTAGAGTTCTTCATCGCCTACTCTAAATCTAGAAGAGGCCTTATAAAAATTATTGGAGAAGCCGAGAAATTAAATAAAGAAGAAACATCAGGCGTTCTTCCGTTTTTCTTCCAAATATTGCTTTATTCCCTTTGCGGCTTTTCTTCCGTCGCCCATTGCCAGAATTACCGTGGCTTCTCCCCTTATAGCATCCCCACCAGCAAAAACACCAGGGATGTTGGTCATTAGGTTCTCATCGACCTTTATTACTCCATACTCATCAGCCTCTATTTGCGGAAGTGTCATCCTAAGAAGCTTGCTCGTTGTTTTACCTATTGCTATCACAACCGTGTCTGCCTCAAGTGTTACTGTTTCTCCGGTGGGCACAATTTTTCTCTTTCCTCTTGCGTCTCTCTCTTCAAGGGGTTTCATTTTCATGAACTTCACTGCCTTCACTCTTCCGTTTTTGTCGCCAATGAACTCAATTGGATTGAGGAAGAACTCAAACTTGACCCCTTCCTCCTTAGCATGTGCAACTTCTTCAACTCTCGCCGTAACGTCTTCCTCTCCCCTTCTATAAGCTATTGTGACCTCCGCTCCAAGCCTCCTTGCAGTTCTCGCTGCATCCATTGCAGTGTTGCCGGCTCCAATGACTATAACTTTCTTGCCCACTTTGATGGGGGTATCGTATTCTGGGAATGCATAGGCTTTCATGAGGTTGACCCTTGTTAGGAACTCGTTCGCTGAATAGATACCATTCAGGTTTATTCCAGGAATATCTGGAAGTTTAGGGGTCCCAGCGCCGGTTCCTATGAAGATAGCATCGTACTCCTCAAGGAGTTCATCGAATGTTACAGTCCTTCCTACAATGTAGTCAGTTTTTATCTCAACGCCAAGTTTTTTGAGTTTTTCAAGCTCCTTTTCTATGGTGTCATTTGGTAATCTGAACTCGGGGATTCCGTAAACCAGAACCCCTCCAGGCTTGTGGAGGGCTTCAAATATTGTAACTTGGTAGCCCTCTTTTGCCAGCTCAGCGGCACAAGTAAGCCCAGCAGGTCCAGCCCCAATAACAGCAACTTTTTCCTTCTTCTTTTCAATTTTTGGAATAATTTCCTGAAGCAATTTTTCATCTATGCCTTTTTCCCTTGCATAATCTGCCACAAAACGCTCAAGCTTTCCGATGTTAATGGGCTCACCAACTTTGCCCATAACACACGGAGCTTCACACTGGTCTTCTTGAGGGCAAACTCTACCGGTAATTGCGGGCAAAGTATTGCACGCCCAGATAACTTCTAATGCCTCTTTAACGGCTTTTTCTGGATTGTCCTTGTTCTCGCGGAGCTTCCTTATAAAACCGGGAATGTCTATGTGAACGGGGCATCCCTGAGTGCAGGGAGCGGGATTACACTGGAGACATCTTTCCGCTTCTTTAACGGCAAGCTCAAACGTATAACCTAAATTAACTTCCATAAAACCTTTAAGCCTTTCTTCCACAGATCTTTCTGGAGTGGGGACTCTTTCCTTGATAAGCGCCATCATTGAACACCTCCTTGTTGGAGTTTAGCAAGGTAATCCTCCAAAGCCTTCCTTTCTAAGTCAGTGTAGAATCCAGACCTAGCAATAAGCTCGTCCCAGTTTACTTCATAAGCATCAAAGCTTGGACCATCTACACATGCAAATTTAACTTCCCCTCCAACGGTAACTCTACATGCACCGCACATTCCAGTCCCATCAACCATTATGGGGTGGAGATCAACTTCCATGGGTATTCCATATTCTTTAACCACTTCAAAAATAGCCTTCTGCCCTCCTGCGGGTCCAACCATGAAGACTAAATCTGGCTTTTCTTTTTCAATGAGCTCCCTTACCTTTGCTTGTCCCCTTGTGACAAGTTCTTTGAATATTTCTGGCATTCCCATGCCCTCTTTAAGTGGAAAGCTCTCTATTACATGTTTTGAAACTGCATTTTCCAACTCTTCTTTAAGGAGAACCATGGGTTCTGGAGCTATGTGAAGGGTTATTACCTCGTTTCCAATTTCTTGCCACGCTTTGGCTATTGGGTAAACCTCTACTATCCCAGTCATCATCCCTATTGCCAAAATCTTCCCAAATTTTTTCATCGGCGCTGGGTTTCCAAGGGGACCGGCTATGTTCAATATTTTGTCTCCTTCTTTTAATTCCACGTTCATTCTAAGAGTGGTCTTTCCTCTTATGAACACTACCAGTATTATCCACCCTTCCTCAGGATCCCACATTACAGGGGTTAGAGGAATCCTTTCACCGTTCTCGAATGCCCTAACTACTACAAATTGACCTGGTTGGACTTTTCTAGCTATATGTGGAGCGTGAATTTTATACAGGACATTCTTGGCGGCTATTTCCCTCTTTTCCAATATCTCGTACATAATGAACACCTCCGTACATGAGTTCAGATTTGATCATCTACTTTTGTTCAAAACTTAAGGTATTTATAAAATTATTGTAAACCAAAGGTTGAGAAGCATACTAACAGGAGAAAGGCTAAGGGGATAAACACTCACAAAAAAGGCTAATAGAGATAGAAAGAAACAAAGACGGTTTATCTTTTTCTAGCAAAGGTAATATAGCCCGTATGGGCAAGCATGGTAGTTCTTGGTCTTATACATTCTTCCTTAACTTCCTGCTCCCTCACCAAACACTCAATTGTCTTCGGCTTCGTAAAGTGAGCTTTATGTTCTCTCAACTTCTTATACAGTCTGTCAACCTGATTTATACAGGGAGTGTACGCAACAAAAAATCCTCCCGGCTTTAGAGCTTTTATCGCATGTTCCACAACGTTCTCTGGCTGTGGAAGATCTAGGATGATATGGTCAACATTTTCCTCATCAATTCCATCATAGATGTTCTTTAGCTTTATCTCGACCCTATTCGCAAAACCTGCCCACTCTATATTCCTCCATGCAAGCTTTGCGAAATCTTCCCTCACTTCATAGCCAATTATCTTCCCCTGGGGGCCAATAATGTTGGCTAAAAAAAGCGTCAATGCCCCACTCCCAACCCCTGCTTCCACTATGACATCTCCAGGGGAGATTCCAGCAAATGCTACTATCTGGGCGGCATCTTTGGGATGAATTATCTGGGGACCTCTTTTCATCTTGTCGATGTAGTCTATTATTCTTGGCTTGAGAATCCTAAATTGATATCCCTTATGCGATTCGACAAAAGTCCCAAACTCCCTCCCTAAAAGCTCGTTTAAATCTATTTTGCCTAGATCTGTATGAAATTCCCCCTCTTTTACCGTTATAAGATACCTCTTTCCCCTAGGATCAAGCAGCACAACTTTATCTCCCTGTTTTATCATTTTAACCACCAAACTACTCCTCTATTTCAAGCTTGTAGAGAGTTCCCTCTTTTTGAATCTTTATTGATTTGCTTGCGAGCTCCCTTAAAACAGCAATTTGCTGCTTATCCAAGATATCGTTATTTACAAAATAAATAGAAGTCCAGTCTTCAAAGGGGAGCGTGCTTCTTGTAAACAAAATTGCTCTAAGTGCCTTATCTTTGCCAAAGTAGATATACTGAGATATACCAAGGGTTATTGAGTACTCAACTTTTGTTGAAGGAGAAAAAAGCTTCATCAGAGCATTGTAATAATTCCTCATAAACTCGGAGATCTCATATGTAACCGGCATCTCTTCAACTACAGAGGCATAGCTTGTTCTACCAGGGCCTATTCTTATTGCCCTTATCTTCTTTGTAGACTCCATTAACCCCTTATATTTTTCGGGAGAGCTTTTTCTTAGATAATCCCTAAACAGCAGATCACCCACACCAAAAAAGTCGTCTATTAAGATCTCACGATTGGAGAGTGAGGGTATAAGCTCTCCCCATATTAAGTTTTCAAGAGGGTACAGCGAAGGATATTCTATGAGAATGAAATCGCCAGGTGTAGCCTGTGTTTTTAAAAACTCAGTAAGTGAATTCACTTCCATGCTCTCACCAAAGAATTTTTAATGCCAAAGCTTTTAAACTTTTTAGGTGTTCAAAATGAGCAAGTTCGTAATATGGACAAACGAAATAGATTCTAGGATTCCAAGGAAGTACGGCAGAGAAGTTCCGAAAAACCTTGCAGTAGAAAAGCCAAACATAGATGAAATAATAGATGCGGCCAAAAGTCTGGGAATTACCGTTATTGAGATCAATAGAGAGGCTCTTAATCCAAAGCTCGCAGGACTAGACGATGAACTACGAGTTAAAGGAAGGATTATAGTAGAAAGCAAGCATGGAAAATCAAAAACTCTAAAGCTAATAGCCCAAAAGGTTAGAGAATTTAGGAAAGCACGTAGGAAAAAGTAACTTTACTCCTCTGTTTCTACAACTATTGCAGTTGTTGTGTCAATTACCCCGTCTATGTTGTGTATGTCGTGCAGGATTTTTCTTGTAAGCTCCCCTAAATCTGCAGCCTCAAGCTCAACTATTGCATCGTAGGGGCCGGTAACAGCATCGGCTTTCAAAACTCCTGGAATCGCTTTTATTTCTTCTATTACCTTCTCAACCTTCCCGATTTCAATTGTTAACAAAATGTATGCCCTAACCATTTACATCACCAGATTTTGTTGTCAGTCTTTTTAGAGATGTTCTATAATTTAAGGTTTTCGCATTTATTTTCAGTATATCTGACAAAAATTATTTCGTTATTGGGTGCAAAAACATTGCTCAATAGAAAGAAATAACCGGGTCATATTCTGTTATTTGTTGCACAACCAAGCTCTTAGGTGTAGAAAAATTTATTAAAGCCCTACGATGAAGTTATTAATGCTCAATTCCGTGGAGGTGTGTAAATGAAGAAGCAGTTGGCAACACTGTTAGTGATAAGCGTTTTGGTTTTTGCAGTAGTTGCAAGTGGGTGTATTGGTGGTGGAGGAACAACAACCCAAACATCAAGCCCCACTCAAACAACACAAACTACAACCACAAGCTCCCCAACCCAAACAACCACTCAACCAACAGGGCCAACTTATGAAGTTATCGAAACTGACAAGAGTGTCATATTGGTTGGTCCTGAAGGCTCTCAAATGCCAGCTTCCTTGCCAAGTGGGAAGAAAATAATTAAAGTAACCTACGTCGTGGATGAAGCTAATACTCCATCCGTCAAGGAATTGATGGAGCAAGGTCAAGGATTTGGTGCTATTAACCCCGCGTTCTTTAGAAATACCACTGTTGATGCCCTCGTAATTGCTGCAAGAAGAGAGACTAACCCTGAAATAAGAACAGAACTCTTTAAGGCACTCTATATACTCGGTAACAGACTTGTGCCTGAGGTGATCCTTGGACAAAACAGACAACTACGTGTCTACTGGGAATGGGTCAAGGGAAGATACTATCACCCAACATTCCCAGAGAGATACGATCTCATTTGGGAAGATCCAAACGCCCCGAGTGTGCCCATTGGAATTGGTGACTACAAGAACGATGCTCAAACCTACGTTATAGGTACAATCGGATGGCCAGAGAGCTTTGACCCAGCATGGACATACGAGACCTTTGGATGGGAAATCTGGCACGAGATTGGTGACACCCTTGTCACATATTGGAAAGAAGAAACCGAAAAGGTAACACCAGATTTGGCCGTTGCATGGGCACACAACGAAGATGGTACCGAATGGTATTTTGTTATCAGAGGAGGAGTAAAAGCTTATGACCCATGGAACGACAAAACATACCCAATTGATGCTACAGACGTTGCCTTTACATTCTGGCGTGTCCAAAGATTAGGGCACAGCGTTTCATGGATGGTCTCAAGCTTTATGGACGTTAGCAAGTCACAAGCTCTAACTGAAAAAGAATTCGAAGATGTTATCAAGAGCAAGAAGCTTATTGCAGAATACAATGGAAAAACTGTGGAAGTTAAGTCTCTCCAAGACTTGCTAGACGCCTTTGGATACAGCGGAGAAACCGCCGGTGTCTTCAAGCTTGTTCTACCAGCACCATACGCAGCAGTTCTTGGTATATTGGCAGATCCATTCCTCTCAGTAGTTCCAATGGAGTACCTCCTTGGTGACAAGTATGAAGAGGCTCTAAAAGCCTCAAACAACGGAAAGAACCCCGACGCTTGGGAGCCATATGTACAAGAAGGTGAGCAAGACCCAACCCACCAGCTCATGCACAAGCAACCGGTTGGAACAGGTCCCTTCTATGTTAAGGAGTACAAAGAAAACGCCTACATCGTGCTTGAGCACAACCCATATTACTGGGACAAGAGCATAAAGCCCGGACACCAGAGGGTTATCTACGTCATAAACAATGATGCTGTTTCAAGAATCCAACTCTTCCAGACAGGAACAGTCGATACGGTTGCTACTCCACCAGAGAGAGTAAATGATGTCAAAGGCCTCGAATTCCAAGGATTCAAGTCAATTGTTCAAACTGACATTCTCCAACCAATTCTGACATTCATAGTCTTCAACACCCAGAAAGAGCCATTCAACAATCCAAAGGTCAGACAAGCTTTAGCCTACGCAATTCCATACGACCAGATAGCCCAAGTAGTTTACTCCGGACTGCTCGAGAGGAACTGGGGTCCAATTCCAAAACCATGGCCAGGATACACAGAGTATGGAATTATCAAGTACAACTACAATATAAACAAGGCACAACAACTCTTGCAAGAAGCTGGAATCAATCCAAGTGACTATAAGATTGAGCTTATCTACAACGCTGGAAACAGCGCTCGTGAGAAGATCATGACACTATTGCAAAACATTTGGAGCCAGCTTGGATTCCAAGTTACGGTAGGAAGCTACGAGTGGCCAGTCTACTTGTCCAAGACATCGAAGGGAGACTACGATGTCTATGTGGTAGGATGGGTACCAGATTACCTAGACTCGGACAACTGGGTTGGACCATTCCTCTACGGTGCTACAGAATTCAGCAAGATTGAAATTTCTGTTGAGTCTTGATGCCTTTTCTTTCTTTTTAAAATTCTTCCATAAAAAAGAGAACTAAAGGAGGGAGAAGAATGGCTGAACTCAAAAAATTCCTAATAAGAAGGCTCCTAACATTCATCCCCACAATAATAGGAGTGACATTGATAGTCTTTCTGATAGCTTATGTTATTCCAGCCGACCCGGCTAAAGCTTGGGCTGGTGGAGAAAAAGCGTCTCCGGAAGCAGTTGAGAGAATAAAAGAAAGATATCACCTAAACGATCCGTGGTATGCCCAGTATATCTTCCTGGTAAAAGGGATTGCAACAAACACCCTTATAGACCCAAGAACCTCAAACCCCGTTTTGGATGATATTAGAGATAGATTTCCCGTCACTTTTCAACTGGCTATAATAGCGTTTGTATTCACACTCATCATTGGAATTCCTCTTGGGCTGATTTCCGCCCTAAAGAGGAATAGTATTGTGGATACGATAGTTAGAATTTTTGCCTTAATTGGAGTTTCAACTCCAGTGTTCTGGCTAGGGTATCTTCTGATTTTCGTGTTCTTTGTGAAGTTTAGAATAACGAACTTGGCCGGAGTTCCTCCTACTCCCGCCACCCAAATAACTCATGTTCCGATAATAGACGCCCTTCTTACGGGGGATTTTACGTTATTTAAGCAACACCTAGCAAGGTTCTGGCTTCCCGGCTTTGTGCTTGGTTTTATGGGGACTGGAGTATTAGCAAGATTTGTTAGAAACTCCTTCCTTGAGGCCATCAGCGGAGATTACATCGAATTTCTAAAAGCAAAAGGTGTTCCCAAGCTCAGGATTTACAGACATGCCCTCAAGAATGCTTTGGTACCAATAGTCACAGTATTAGGCCTTCAATTTGGAGGCCTCCTTGGTGGAACACCTATAACAGAGACGGTATTTGCACTCCCAGGAATGGGAAGTTATGCGATCCAGTCAATCCAGAATCTTGACTTCCCAGTTATAGTTGCAATAACGTTCATTTACGCCTTAATCTACGTTACTGCCAATCTAGTGGTCGATATTCTGTACGCAGTAATAGACCCAAGGGTTAGGTATTAGAGGTGAGAAAAATGCAGGAAGAGTATAAAAAGAACATATTTGACAAAATCGCTGACAAGCTTGTCTATGGAATTGCATCATTTATAAGCATCTTTAAGAAAGACTGGAAAGTAAAGAATAAATCCAAAATGGAAGAATGGAGATTAATGCTTTATGCCCTCAACCGCTCTCCACCTGCTTTAATAGGCGTCTTCCTAGTTATAATTTTTATCTTGTTGGGAGTTTTCGGACCAAGGATGGCAACTTGGAGATACAATTTCTTCCCCTCACTTTATACAATGAATTTTACACAAGTAGTGCTTGCACCACCCGGAAGTAAGGCATACTTGGAGTTTGCAAATACAACAATAACCTACCCATTAGGAGCTGATCACTTCGGAAGAGACCTCCTAAGTTTGATCCTGAGCGGTGCGAGAACGTCTTTCGTAGTCTCCATAATAGTTATTTCTCTCGGAGTGCCTTTAGGCATAGTCCTAGGGCTGATAGCAGGCTACAAAGGAGGTAAAGTTGATGAGCTCTTAATGCGTATAACTGACATGTTCCTAGCATTTCCAGCGTTAATACTAGCGATAGCACTATCAGCAGTACTTCCCGAAAGAATACAAGGGTTTATAGAAAGCCATGCACTTCTGCAGAAGTTCGTTCTCTGGATATTTGCCCTTGATACTAGGGAAGCTGGAAACTTGGGCAGATTGCTTTCGGTGATACTTGCAATGATTATCGTATGGTGGCCAGTTTATGCAAGAATAACTAGAGGTTCGACTCTCACCGAAAAAGAGAAGCTATATATAGAAGCCGCCAGAGCTATTGGACTAAGCTCATGGACAATAATGTTCAAGCACATCTTGCCGAATATCATTGGGCCTATACTAGTATACATAACCCTTGATTTTGGTAGTGTGGTTTTAATGGAAGCAGGTCTGAGCTTTTTAGGGCTGGGTGCGACACCCCCAATTGCCGATTGGGGTAGAATAGTCTATGATGGAGCACAGTACTTCCCAAAAGCCTGGTGGTTAGTATTCTATCCAGGTCTCATAGTCATGCTGGTTGCCCTGGGATGGAACCTCCTCGGAGACGGTCTCAGAGATGTCCTAGATCCAAAGACAAGAAGAAGCATAGAGTTCAAAGTTAAGAAGAGCAAGAAGGAGGGAGAGGAAAATGCCTGAACCAATACTCCAAGTTAGAAATTTAACCGTCCACTTTTACACCTACGCCGGAATTGTAAAGGCCATTGAAAACGTATCCTTTGATGTCTATAAGGGAGAGACTTTTGCACTCGTAGGGGAAACCGGATGTGGGAAAAGCGTCACATCCAGAGCGTTAACCCAACTAATAGAAAGCCCTGGCAGAATAGTAAATGGAGAAGTTATTTATCACTCGGAAAAAGGACCTATCGATCTGCTAAAGCTCAGTGAAGAAGAAATAAGGGAAATAAGAGGAAATGAAATAGCATACATCTTCCAAGACCCTCACGCTTCTCTTGACCCGCTATACACCGTGGGCTACCAAATAGCAGAAGCTATGGAGGTTCATGGGAAAGTTAAAAACATAAAAGAGGGAATTAAAAAAGCCGTGGACATATTAAGAGCAGTTTTAATCCCGGATCCAGAAAAAAGAGTCCACAACTATCCTCACGAATTAAGTGGAGGAATGAAGCAGAGAGTCGTTATTGGAACCGGAATTGCAAACAATCCAAAGATCCTCATTGCAGATGAGCCTACAACAGCCTTAGACGTTACGGTTCAAGCCCAAATCCTAGATTTGATAAATAGTCTAAAAGAGAAGTACCACGCGACGGTTATACTAATTACTCACAACTTGGGTGTTGTTGCCGAAACTGCTGACAGAGTAGCAGTGATGTATGCAGGTAAAATAGTGGAGATAGGGAGCGTAGAGCAAATTTTCAAAAATCCTCTCCATCCCTACACCAAAGGGCTATTGAAAGCCGTTCCCAACCCAATGACAAAAATTGAACGCCTAGAAGCTATTCCCGGTACAGTGCCTAACTTGATAACTCCCCCAGGAGGCTGCAGATTCCATCCGAGATGCCCATACGCCATGGAAGTATGCAAACAGAAGGTTCCCGAGCTAGTTGAAATAGAAGATGGACACTTTGTTGCATGCCACCTTTACTGAGGTGAGAACATGGAGAAAGTACTTGAGGTTAAACATCTGAAGAAATACTTCCCAGTTAAAGGGTTATTCTTCACCAAAGGGTACGTAAAAGCAGTTGATGACATAAGCTTTGAAATATATAAAGGAGAAACCTTTGGTTTGGTAGGAGAAAGCGGATGTGGGAAAACAACCACCGGAAGAACAATCCTCCGCCTTATAGAACCAACGAGTGGTGAAATTATCTTCAAGGGGAAAAACGTAATGGAGCTCAAGGGAGATGAACTCAAGCAATTCCGCAGAGAAGCCCAAATAATGTTTCAGGATCCCTATTCTTCCCTAAATCCGAGACAAACGGTATTCGAGATTATAATGGAACCCGTAAGATTTCACGGGATTCACGTAGATGACCCAGAAGACTTCGTAATAAAGTTGCTTGAAAGCGTAGGTCTTAACGAAATGCATCTCTATCGTTATCCTCACGAGTTTAGCGGTGGGCAGAGACAGAGAATCGCATTAGCAAGGTTGCTGGCTCTAAGACCAGAATTCATCGTGTTGGATGAGCCCACTTCAGCACTTGATGTATCAGTACAAGCAAATATCCTAAACACCTTAAAAGACCTTCAGCAGGAGTTCGGCTTTACGTATCTCTTCATCTCCCACGATCTTGGTGTAGTCAAGTATATGAGCCACAGAATGGGAGTGATGTACCTTGGAAAGCTCGTGGAAGTTGGTCCAGCAGAAAGAATATTTGAAAACCCATTACACCCATATACTCAGTTTTTACTCTCCGCAATCCCAGTTCCCGACCCTGAGCTTGCTAGGGAACTAAAAGCAAAGAGACAAAAGATTACTGGCGAGCCGCCAAGTCCAATAAACCCACCCAGTGGATGTCGCTTCCACCCAAGATGCCCATATGCAAAGGAGATTTGTAAGAAGGAAGAACCCCCATTAGTGGAAGTGGAGCAAGATCACTACGTGGCTTGCTGGCTGTACTCCAAGGCATAGAGTGCTTGCCTAAACCCGCTATCCCGCTTTAAAAGCTCTGTATAAATGGGGTCTTTTTCCCCTTTTTCGTTATATATTTCATCCCCCTTAAGCTCAATTGTATAGTATCTCCATTCTATTGGTCGTAATTCCACATCCGTAAGTTCAGCTGGACTTTTAACCCCCAAAACCTCTTGAAGAAGAGAGAGTGCCAATAATGCTTCTCGATTTTCTTTTGCAAGTGCTTCATCTTTTTCCTTATGTCTTCGAAATCCGCTAGGAATTCCAAGAATCCTGAGGACATTCCACTTCCGTATATGTCTGAGTCTCTCGTCAAGTCTTCTTCCTGAAAGTTCGTATATTCTCTCAAAGGTTGTCTTAAGGAATTCCTCAATAGTTTCTTCATCAATCAGCTTTGGAAGCGGATTTTCTGCATCTCTCGGGAGGTTGCTGTCAAATTTTCTTATAAGGACACTAATGTGTTCTGCTTTCTCAACTTTTCTGGAAAAGTAGGCGTCTAGCATAAAGCGTCTTCCCTTTACCTCGAAAACGAGATATGGTACCTCAATCCTCATGAGGCTTAATATTTCAAAAAGCTATATAAACGCTTTTCTTTTATTTGGGCTGATGGGTATGAAGGTAAAGGAACTTAAATCACTGGGAGTCGATGAGAGAGTCATAAGGCTGATACTCGAGAGAGGTATAGAAGAGCTGTATCCCCCTCAAGCAGAGGCATTAAAAACTAAGGTGCTTAGCGGAGGTAACTTGATTTTAGCCATCCCTACTGCCTCTGGAAAGACCCTTGTTGCGGAAATAGTGATGATAAACAAGATTCTCCGTGAGGGGGGAAAGGCAGTATATCTCGTCCCATTAAAGGCACTTGCCGAGGAAAAGTACAAGGAATTCAAGTTCTGGGAAAAGCTTGGAATTAGGATAGCAGTGACAACTGGGGATTACGACAGTGCAGAAGAGTGGCTTGGGAGATATGACATTATAATAGCAACATCAGAAAAATTTGACTCTCTGCTTCGCCACAAGTCTCCATGGATAAACGATGTTAAGCTCATAGTTGCGGATGAAATTCATCTTCTCGGCTCATACGACAGAGGGGCTACCTTGGAGATGATTCTCGCTCACTTAAGGGATAAAGCCCAGATTTTAGGGCTGAGTGCAACAATTGGAAATGCCGAAGAGCTTGCGGAGTGGTTAAATGCTGAGCTAGTGGTGAGTGAATGGCGTCCCGTAAGCCTAAAAAGGGGTGTTTTTCACCATGGACAGCTTTTCTGGGAAGATGGGAGTATTGAAAAATTCCCAAGCCAGTGGGATTCTCTCGTTATTGACGCTTTAAAAAAAGACAAACAGGTGCTTGTCTTTGTCAATACCCGAAGAAGTGCCGAAAAAGAAGCCCTTCTATTAGGGGGGAAAGTCCAGAGATTTTTAAGCAAGCCCGAAGAGAGGAGACTGAGCCAAATAGCGGATGAACTTGAGAGCACTCCAACCAACGAGAAACTTAAAGAGGCTCTGAAGAAAGGAGTAGCCTTTCACCATGCAGGCTTGGGAAGAGAAGAGCGCTCCATTGTGGAAGAGGCCTTTAGAGAAGGGCTTATAAAGGTGATTACAGCTACCCCGACCTTGTCCGCTGGCGTAAATTTACCCGCGTACCGCGTCATAATTAGAGACACAAAGCGCTATTCTAACTTTGGATGGAGTGACATTCCCGTTTTAGAAATACAGCAGATGATGGGAAGGGCAGGAAGACCTAAATACGACAAAGAGGGGCAGGCAATAATAATTGCAAAGACTGAAAAGCCAGAAGACCTAATGAAGAGATACATCTTTGGCAAGCCAGAAAATCTCTTTTCAATGCTCTCAAATGAAGCCTCCTTTAGGAGCCAAATTCTTGCCCTAATAACAAACTTTGGAGTTAAGAACTTTAGAGGGCTAATAGAATTCTTGGAAAAGACCTTCTACTATCACCAGCGAAAGAACCTCGAAGCCCTTGAAGGAAAGGCCAAGGACATAGTCTACTTCCTACTTGAAAATGAGTTCATCGATATTGACCTAAACGACCAGTTCATGCCGCTCCCATTCGGAATAAGAACTTCCCAGCTGTATCTTGATCCATTGACGGCTAAAAAGTTCAAAGATGCTTTTGAGAAGCTTGAGACGAATCCAAACCCGCTAGGAGTTTTTCATCTTTTGGCTTCCACCCCGGATATGGCATCTTTAAGGATAAGACGCAAAGAACAGGAGGATATCCTTGACTATGCCTATGAGATGGAGAGCTACCTCTACCAAAACATTCCCTATTGGGAAGACTACAAATTTGAGAAGTTCCTTGGAGAGGTAAAAACGGCAAAACTTCTCCTTGACTGGATTAACGAAGTTCCCGAGGCAAGAATCTTGGAAACTTACGACATAGACACAGGAGATCTCTACAGGATACTGGAATTGGCAGATTGGCTTATGTATTCCCTAATTGAATTATACAAGCTTTCCAGCCCCAAAAAAGAGATTTTAGAATTCTTAAAGCAGCTTCATTTAAGAGTGGAATATGGAGTAAGAGAAGAGCTTCTTGAGCTTACAAGCCTTCCAATGATAGGCAGAAAGAGAGCAAGAGCCCTATACAATGCAGGATTTAAGAGCATAGAAGACATCGTAAAAGCAAAGCCCAGTGAACTCCTAAAGGTGGAGGGAATTGGAGTCGGAATCTTGGAAAAGCTATACCAACACTTTGGAGTGGAACTTCCAAAAGTCAAAGCAAAGAAAAAAGCAAGAAAAGGAACTTTAGATGAGTTTTTCAAATGAGCAACCTTTTTAAATCAATTAGCTTTAGGTGGGTGTGGGCAATGATAATCTGTATAGTAGGAATGCCTGGTTCTGGGAAAGGTCAGATAGTGAAAATTTTTGGAAAGTACGGAGTGCCTCACGTTTCTATGGGGGACATTGTAAGGGAAGAAGCTGATAAGAGGGGGATCCCAAGAACTCCCGAAGGAATGAACAGTGTGAGCATTCAGCTTAGGCAGGAGCTTGGGGACAATGCCGTGGCAAAATTAACTATCCCAAAGGTAAAAGAACTACTAAAGAAGCACAAAGCAGTTATAATCGACGGAGTGAGGTCTCTAGAGGAAATTCAGACGTTTAAAGATGCGTTTCCAGATGAAAAGATAATCATAATAGCCGTGCACTCTTCGCCAAGAAAAAGATTTGAGAGGCTCAGCAGAAGAGGGAGGAGTGACGACCCAAAAACATGGAGTGAGTTTGAGGCTAGAGACTGGAAAGAGCTCAAGTTTGGAATTGGAAATGTCATAGCTTTAGCGGACTACTTAATAGTGAATGAAAACCACATAGCAGAGTACAAAAAAGAGATAGAGAGACTCGCGGAGAAACTTGGACTAAAAAGCAGCAGAGCTACCTCTTGAGCCATGCATCTAAGCCAGTTTGTTTTGAGCTTTGATACCTTAAATCCTCTTTTCTGTATCCAAATGCTTCGAGTATCCTAAGTACTGCCGGCAAAACTTGGTTTTCTATGTAGTAGTCCGGATCGTACCTGTGTTTTCTAGGATCGTATTCTGTAAGTAAAATTACCCTATCGCTTATCTTTCCGCTTCCTTTGAGAACGATATAACTTATTATTGTGCCCGGTTTCACTTTTATCCCTCTTGCGGCGAGCCTTTTTGCTATCGCTACATGAGGGCCAATGGCTTTGTAGTCCTTTAAATCCCTGGTAATCTGCTCATGGATAACAAGCTTTTCAAGTGGAACCCTGTATTTTGCTATTTTCTCTACAACATCTCTGACAATTTCTACAGCTTTTTCAACACTTCCCTCTTTAAGTATAGCCTCTAAAACTTTTGCCTGAGTCTCCTTAGCTATCTCACTCCAATCTCTCCTTACTACTTCCAAGCCCCTTGTTGTTATTCTACCCTCTTCATCTATGACTGCATAGCGCTTTTTTGTAACAAAGAATCCTCTCAAGTAAAAGCCCTCATACTCAAGCTCAAGCAGACCTGGAAGTTTAGAGTTTATGTAGTTTAGGAATTCCTTGGCTTTCTTTTTAATGATTTCAGGCTTTTCCCCGGGTATTGTGGCATAAAACCCGTCTGTATCAGCATAAAGAACCTTAAAACCGAATTTTTCCTCTATTTCTCTTATCGTCATCTCTATGTAGTGTCTTCCCCATGCGGTAACACTTTCGGCACATTCCTTCGAGTACCATCTTGCCTTAGGATACCCCATATAGCCGTAGTAACTGTTTGCAAGCAATTTAACGGCCCTTTGCCTATAATCAAGCATTTTCTTTTCGATTGGGTCAATTGTAGCTTTCATTTTCTTCTTTATATCTTGCCTCATTGCAATTAAGTCCCCGAGTATGGAGGGAATAAAACCCGGAAAGTCCTTGCAGAACCTATATCCTACTATCGGAGCAACATCGTAATTCTTACAGCCCTCTTTTTCAAGGGTATCTGGGGATACGTTGTGAGTAACTATTATTGAAGGGTACAGACTGCGGAAATCCAAATAAATGATATTTTCCCACAAACCCTTTTCTGGCTCTTTTACATATCCTCCCAGGTAAGTTGTTCTTAAGCGCCGTTTATACTCTTCCTCATCAGGTTTGTTCGGTGCAAGTTCATTCCTCGCGTATGCCACCCTTAAAAGATACCACTCCACGAGGTTGCCGGTGCTTGATCTCGAGACGTCCCATACACTTTGACCTATCAGCTTTGCCAGCTCAGCTTCCATAGGGAAGAATTCCTTTCCGAGCTCATAAGTTGCCCTAGCATCTTCCATTGAGTACTGAGCTAGTTTTTTCATGCTTTCTTCTGTTTCCCAGATAGCGGCAATTTCCTCTGCTCCTAATTTACTTTTGGTTTTTCCTAAAACTGCTTCATAAACCGCCTCAAGCGTATACGTTGGGAGGTTTATCGTCCTTCGCACAACTGGGAAAAGATCAAAGTGTATTCTACCCTTGATTTCTACAGCGAAGCTATCTCCCATCCTTTGGATCTTGGGTTCGGGATGTTCTTTGTCTCTTCCCAAGACAAGCCGAACTCCCAGCTTTTCTGCCCGTTTTATGAGATACGGCAAATCAAAATTGTCCCCATTGTAAGTTATTATCACATCGGGGTCTTTTTCTTTAACAACTTGAACAAAACGCTTTATCATTTCTCTTTCATTGGATACAACATCAACATACGGCAAATCGATATTTTTCCATGTGATTACTCTGGCTTCTTCTTCATCGGCATAACTGATCATTATTATCTCGCCCTTTCCAAATTCATCTCCCTCATGATAAAACGTTTCAATATCAAAGGCAAAAAGCTTAAGCTCCTCGTCTCCCTCCATGGGAATCAAGCCCTTGTCTATGAGATAACGCTTGGCAAAGGGTATGTCATATTCGTAAATGTCAACCACAGCTGGATGTTCCCTTATTTTGCCCCTCATGGCTGGAACGTCTTGGGGATGCTCGAAAATGAGCTTCCAGACTTCAAATTCCCTTCCCAAAAATTTTTTCCTGACTTTCACTGCATCGAGCACTCTCACAGTTTTTCCATGTCTCTCGCCCTTTATTGCCTTTATCTCCTCAATAGCGGAGTCATCTTTGAGAAGAGCATATATATAGGGCTGAAAATGAGGGTCAAGTTCTATTTTAAACTCCCCGTTCTCTTTCTTAAAAATTCGGATTATAGGCTTGCCATCTTTTGTTATGTAATCAGTGTCCAGTATCATAAATACCACCAGATATAAACTGGAATTCAAATTAAATAAAAGTTCCGCCAAATTTTTAAACCCCCATCCAAATCGAAAATCATGGAGTTGTTCTACAGAATAACCCTTCACGAACTCATTGCAGATATACTGACCCTCATAGAGGAGCGTGAGCTTTCATCAAAAAATGCTTTGGAGAGAGTTTTCAAGAGGGTTAGTGGAAAGGACAGAGAAAGGGCGAGAGGTTTGGCTCATGCTTACGTCTTTGAAATTGAAAAATGGAGGAAAAAAATAGATTTTATTGCGAATTCTCTCCTCAAAGGAACCAGAATCGAGGATCTCGACCTTTACCTTGCGAACCTTCTTAGGATTGGTATATTTGAAATGAAGTTTAAGGGTGTTAATCCAGCAATAGCCACAGATTCGGTAGTTAGAGTTGTAAAGGAAAAATACGACTTAAACAGAGCAAAATTTGTAAATGCTGTTCTTAGAGAGACAGAAAAATTCGATCTGGAAAAAGCTCTAAAAAAGCTTAAAGAAAAGGATAGGATAGAATATCTAAGCGTAAAATTTTCCCATCCACGCTGGTATGTTGAATACGTAATTGACCTTCTCGGCTATGAAAATGCTATAAGACTCTTGCTGAGCAATAACAGACCTCAAAGATACTACGTTAGAGTCAATCCATTAAAAACTAACATAGACAAGCTTGCGGAATATTTGGAAGAACATGGCGTTAGAACGGCAAGAACCCCAGTTGATGACGTTCTAAAGATTTTGGAATACGAAACACCTATAACCCGCTTGGATTGGTATAAAGAGGGCTATTTTGTTATTCAAGACCTTGCGAGCGCATACGTAGCCCACGTCCTTGCCCCAGAAAAAGGTGAGAGGGTTTTAGATCTTGCCGCTGCCCCGGGAAGCAAAACCTTCCACGTGGCCCATTTAATGGAAAATACTGGGGAGATAGTTGCCGTTGATTATTCCGTCGAAAGGCTCCAAAAAATGAAGGCAAAAATGAAAGTTCTTGGCGTCAAAAACGTCAAACTTGTGCACGCAGATGGAATGAAATTTAAAGATAAAGAGCCATTTGACAAGATAATTCTCGATGCTCCCTGCTCTTCTTCCGGAACATACAGGCAATTCCCGGAGGTTAAATGGCGCTTTGATGAGAAAAAGATAAAGAAGGTTATTCAGGTTCAAAAAGCTATGATAAGAAACGCTTACAAAAATCTAAGAGAAGGCGGGGAAATGACGTATTCCACGTGCTCAATAAGAGTCGATGAAAATGAGGAGAACATAAAGTACGCCATAAATAAGGTAGGTTTTGAACTCCTCGATTATCCGTTCACCTGGGGAGAGAAGGGGTTCACTGAGATCGGAGATAAAGTTTTTAGGAGTTTCACCCATTTACACGACTGTAACAGCTTTTTCATTGCAAAATTGAAAAAATAAAAAATTAAGACTCTATTTCTTGGATGGCACTTTCTAATAGGCTTATCGCATCTCTCTCATAAAGATACGCTCTTCTTACTGCATAAACTCTGGGTAAAGGCACATACTGTTTCCAAATCTTTACCCTTATGCTCTCAAGATCATCAGTGTGCCAAGCATAGAGCATTTGCTCGGTCGCATTAAGGTGGAGTTCCAATGCCTTTTTTAAAGTTTCATTACTGACCCCAACTTCTTCGGAGCTTGCATATAGCGCTGCAAACTGATCGTATTTGTTAAAAAAGTACTTGCTCCAGATCTGGATCATCATTATGTAGCTTCTTCTATCTGCCTTTCCTTTACCCCCAATGAATTTCAAGTCATCAATGAATGCGAAAGTGTCTACTGCACTATCATATTCGTCAGCTATTTGAAATACCAGAGTTATTACTTTTCCTCTATACCTACTTACATCTAGACTCGCTGTGTAGATTGATGTGACTTCATTAATATTTACGGTTGGGTCTGCTGGAGGAGCTGTATAGTTTTGAATTCCATCTCCCACATAGGGTATATTGCCATTAGGCAAAAGAGCCATATCTTTAGTAGAACCATCGGGTAATATAACATATGCCCTAAAGAAATCCCTATACTCATCTACATAACTTGGAATCTCGTTTGAACCAAAGAGCCACTTGAAAGACAAGGTTTCGGCATTAGCAGGAACTTTTAGCTTAATGGTTAAAGTTGCGACGTCATTTATTTCGGTTCCAAATACTGGGTGTCCATTCGGTATTGAGATTCCTCCTTCTGATCCAATGTCCCCATTTACTGCACTGCTTGCGATTCCAGAACTTAAAATTACGTATGAATCTCCCTCTATTGGGAATCCCAGCTTGTCAATATTGGATATAAAAATCTGACCATCCCCTCCTTCAAAAGTAGCACTTACGAGAGTATTCCTAGAATCCTTACTTAGAATGGCAAGAGCTTCTTGTTTTGCATCTCTAGGAGCAGGCAAACTAACTGCAAAACTTCCTAAACTAGCCAGGAACAAAAACAGAATTCCTAGGGTTATCAACTTTTTCAATTCACACACCTTCCATGCTTCTTCAATCTAATTTTAGAAACTGAAAGTATTTAGGTAATTGGTCATTACCCTTTTTAAATTCAACAAAAATCTCCAAAAGAGGATATAATAAAACAAACAATGCTATGGAAGTGGCTTTCTCTTCACAGGCCCCTTAGGATACTCCTCCTCAAAAATCTCCGCTGTAAAACGGTAAACTTCCGTATCTTCATCTAGCCAGCAATCCGGTGGAAGACCTGCTTTCCAGCATGTTTCACTCAAGAATTCCTCTTCATCCCATCCCCATTCAATAGGAACTTGAGGAAGCAAAAGCCCGCTGTAAATCCCCTTTTTAATGATAAGTCCATCCCTTCCAACCTTTATCTTTTTAGGTCTTTCATGAGGAGGCCCCTCTACAGGCTCTGGAGGAGTTAGAACACTGACTTCTATCGTTAGATTATCAAGTTCGTCAAGTGTTACGGGAGGAAATCGCGGATCATCAACGGCTGCATAAATAGCAGCTTTTATAGTGGCTCTGACTAGAGGATATATTGGATATGGAAAACCTATGCACCCACGTAATGCCTGCGTAGGGGGAACACCTACCCTATTGAGAGTTACAAAAACCCCCATTTTTTCCCAGAGCTCGGGAGGAGTGTCTTTAGGAGGTTCTATTTCCTTACCGGACTTCAGGTACTCCTCTATGGCTTTTCTGGCAAGCTTCACTAGAAGTTCTCCCCACTCATCTTTTATCTTATACATCTATCTCACCAACACTCTTTTGTTCGTTGGACAAAATAAGGCTTTCCACCGTTAAGCTTAAAAAATCGTCGATTCTAATTTAGCCAGGTGTCGAAAGTGGGGGTAATTATTGAATTTGTCATTGTTCCGTTGGGAGAACTAAGCTTAAGCAAATATATCGCTCATGTAGTAAAGCTTTTAGAGGAGAAGGGGGTAAAATATCAATTGACTCCTATGGGCACAATCATTGAAGTCCCAACTCTCAGAGAGGGCCTAAAGATAGTTGAAGAGGCTCATGAGGCGATGTTTGTACTAGGTGCAAAGAGAGTTTCAACAACGATAAGAATTGATGACAGAAGGGACAAGGATAGAAAAATGGAGGATAAGGTAAAATCAGTTTTTGAGAAAGTCCGGGGGGATAAAGATTAAAGTATTGGTGCTTGCCATCGATAGAGATGATGATTTTGGAAAAAAAGCTGGGGTTAGGGGACCTGTTATTGGAAGGGATGCATGCATAGATGCCGCTCTGAAACTTAGCCTTGCCGACCCTGAAGACAGCGATGCCAACGTTTTATATGCTGCAGTAAAGCTCTACGACGAGCTTAAAGAAAGGGGAGAATTTGAAGGGGTTGAAGTAGCACTCATTACAGGGCATCCAGATGTAGGTGTTAAGAGCGATCTGGAACTACAAAAACAGTTAGAAGAGGTTCTTAAGCGTTTTCCCGCTGATGGAGTTATACCAGTGACAGATGGAGCAGAAGATGAGCAAATATTCCCCATAATAACTTCAAGAATTCCTATCATAAGCACTCGCAGGGTTGTAGTAAAACAAAGCGAAAGCATTGAGACAACGTATTACATTCTGTATCGCTATCTAAAAGAAATCTTAAGTGATCCTGAAGCAGCAAAAATCTTCTTTGGGCTCCCTGGAATGATATTACTCATTTATGGCGTTGCCCGGTTGCTTTCTATAAAATATCAACAGAGTGTTGCAATAATTTCCTCAACCGTTACCGGGTTAATACTCTTTCTCATAGGAGGATACTTCTTCGCAAAGGCTTTCCGAATAAGGGAAGTTTTAGGGCACTTCCTAACCAAGGGATTTATACAGTTTGTTTCTGCTGTTGCAGCAATATTCGTTCTCTTCGCTGGAGCAGTGAACGCTTATCTTAACTTAGAAAGCATTGCACTCCAATTAACCGGGAGGTATCCTGGGACGGAGCTCTTAGGAGTAGTTATTTTTCTAAATGCCATAAACACCCCATTTATCGTTGCACTGGGCGTTTTAATGATAGGCAAGATCGTTCATTCTTACCTGAGAAAGGATTACCATATATGGTATTACATAAGCGGCATTTTGCTGTTGCCGGCATTGTGGATAACAATTGATGTTACTACACTCTATGCCCTCTCAATAGTATCCTTCTATTCCATCGAATTCCTGAAGAAAGGGCTCATAGCAATTGCCGATATAGCCCTTGCAACCCTTGTTGGAATGTATCTAAGGGATAAAGTAAGAGGATGGGAGAAAGTTGAAACTGAAAGAAGCACTCCGGGAGTATGAAAAAATAAAAGAAGATGTCAAAAAACAAAGACAAAAAATAGCGGAAAAATACACAAAGACCTCTAAGGAGATTGTCTCAAAAATTCTCAAAAATCTAGAGAAACTTGAGCAGAAAGAGTTGCCCAAAAAGATTGACCCCCAATTAGCAAGAATTGTAGAGGTTGAGAAGGAGAGATACATAACTGCGCTTCGAAATATGGTGAAAAAGATAGAAAACATTGAAGATGTCAAAAAGATACTGCCAGAAATCTCCAAGTTTCATGTTGCCCATGGGCGTCATTTACTCCTGATCTTTGAGAAGGAAGTGTATGAAATAAACGCCCTTTTAAAGTCCCTATCTAAGGAGTATTCCACATACCTTGAAGAGATAAATAAAGTTGGTATTGAAAACGTGAAGGCTAAAGAGCTACTAAAAGAATTGGAAGATCTTAAAAGCCATATAAAAGATGAGGAACGTTCAAAAGAAAATCTCATGACGCAGTTAAAAAGGCTTCAGGAACAGATTGAGGAGCTCGAAAATAAGCCAGAGTTTAAAGCCCTTAAAGAATCAGAAGAAAAGCTCAAAAGAGAAATATCGCAAAAGGAAATAAAGATCCGTTCTAAGGTTTCCAAGCTTCAAAAACCAATAAAAAGAATGAGAATGCCAGATGCGACTGCGAGAGAATTTTTAGAGAACTCTGCCTATGCCATTCATCATCCAGAAGAGTTTCTGAAGCTGCTCGATAAAATTAAAGACAATCTTGACAAAAAGTATAGGAAAACTGCAGAATGGGCTAAGACAAATTTGGTAAAGGAGTCTCAAGAACTGGCTGTGATGAAAGAAAGATTAACAAAAATCGAAGAGAAACTCTCAACTTTCATAGGTGAAGAAGAAGCCAAAAAACGGGAAATTGAGGAGCTAAAGAAAAAAATCCAAGAAAAGGAAGAAAAAATAAGATCGTTCAAGAAGCAGATACATGAGCTAGAGGAAGAGCTTAGAAAAAGCATTTCAAAACTTGAACGCATCTTGGGAGAAAAAATCGAGAGGAGTTAAAGTTTTTATATTTTTAGGATTACCTAATTCTGGGTGGTGAAAATGATAAAGATTGACAGGCTGAGATTCGGAACAGCCGGAATACCTCTTTCAACACCAAAGCCCTCAACGATCTCTGGCATAGAACAGGTTAGAAAGCTTGGCTTAGATGCAATGGAGCTTGAGTTTGTGAGGGGAGTTAATATAAAACCCGAAATGGCCAAAAAAATAAAATATGTTGCACAAAAGAACGATGTTCTTCTCACGGCACATGCGCCTTATTACATAAACCTAAACGCAACAGAGAAAGCGAAAGTGGAAGCAAGCAAAAGGAGGATAATCCAGAGTGCCGAGCGTTTGCACGAGGCTGGAGGCTGGAGCGTAGTGTTTCACGCAGGCTACTATTTAAAACAAGACCCTTCAAAGGTCTATGAGAAAATTAAGAATGAAATAAAGGACATTGTGAAAGTCCTGCAGGACAAAGGAATAGACGTGTGGATAAGGCCAGAGCTGACTGGAAAGCCAACCCAGTTTGGAAACCTTAAGGAGCTAATAAAGCTAAGCCAAGATGTTGAACAAGTTTTACCGGCTATAGATTTCGCCCACTGTCATGCTAGAAACAAAGGAAAGTACAACAGTGCTGAAGAGTGGAGGGAGATGCTGTCACTCATCGAGAAGGAACTTGGAAGAGAGGCTTTAGATAACATGCATATCCACATAAGCGGAATAAACTACTCCGAAAAGGGCGAAAAGAATCATCTGAATCTGCAAGAAAGTGACATGAAGTGGGAGGATTTGCTAAGGGTTTTGAAAGAGTTCAGGGTTAAAGGAGTCGTTATAAGCGAGAGCCCCAACATAGAGGGCGATGCTCTGTTAATGAAGAAAAAATATGAGGAAATCAGAGTTTAGAAAGATAATCCACGAGGAAATTCAAAAATATCTCAACATCCTCCATTTCGTTGTACAAGTGAGGAGAAACCCGTATACCGTAATGACCCAACGCTCCCCTGTGACTGACCTTTATCTCTTCAGCGATCATCTGTTGGTAAATTTCTTCTTCTTTCTCATAGCTCAAGCCTGTTTTTATTGTAACTATTGCCGAGTTTTCCCAGTTTTCGTTACCAATAACCTCTAACCCCAAGCTCAGAGCTTCATCTCTAATCTTTCCTGCGAGCTTGGTGTTGTGCTTCTCAATTTTCTCTATGTTTAGAGCGTTTATCAACTCAAGGGCTCCCCAGAGAGCTGTTGCCATAAGGTAAGGCGGGCCACCACCAAAGTCAAGCTTTCTCGCATCGTTTTTAAGCTCGAATTCTCCCCAAGGATTCTTTTCAGGCATTCCCCACCACGATGACCACTCTCCCATAGGAGGCTTCATATTCAACAGTCCGGGCAGTGGCGAGGCTTCTTCGATAAGCTCATTGGAGATATACATAATCCCTGAACCAATAGAGGGGTTAAGTAACCACTTCTCACCCCCAGCAGCAAAGGCATCAACTCCTTCTCTTTCTGGATATAATACCAAACCACCAGCATGCTGAACAGCATCCGCTATGAGCCATGCCCCATGCTCGTGGGCAATTTTGGATATTTCCTTTAGGTTCATCCTTTGGCCCGAGATCCACTGGACACTGCTCCCGATTACTGCAAAGGTGTTATCATCTACAGCTTTCTCAGCATCTTCAATGAAGTACCAGCCACCTCTGTTTTTGACGATCCTGAGCTCCAGACGGTGCTTTTTTGCATAGCTTTTAAGAAGACAGGCGAGTGAGGGAAACTCTATATCAAAGGAAACAATATTCATACCCTTTCTCGGCTCCAGCGATGAGAGTAATCTTTTCAGCCCCTCTGTTGTCTGGATTGTTAGGGTTAGATTCTCTTTGCTGGTATGAAAAAGCTTTGCTCCCTCTTCGAGGACTTTTTCCATGATTTCTCTGTCTAAAAAGTCCACTGAGTCAGCTCCTTCCTTGAAATCTGCCAGATAAGACGAAAAATCCATAATTCTTTTGAGAGCAGTTAAAGGCAAAAATCCAGCACTTGCCGTGTTCAAATAAGCTTTAAAATTCTTTAATCCGGGAAAAAGATGTTTAATGCTCATGCTTCCACCTCAGCTTTTTTCTAACCTTCCATACTTTTCCATTATTTTTATGAGCTCTTCTTTGGGAAGAGCGTAGCGGATGTGATTGTCTCTTCCGCTCATGGTCTTTGCATGGAGAAGGGAGTTAATTATCGCCTCCTCAACAGCCTCAGCTGTAGCTTTAAAGAGGGGTGACAGGATGCTATCAGGGAGTGCTTTTATGCTTAGCGGATCGTTTTGGTAGTGTTTTACTCTCTGAGCAGTCGAAAAGGCAAAAACTATATCTCCGCTTCCATTATATGCATAACCCCCGGTTCTTGCTAACCCTACGGTTCCCCTCTTAGCGACCCTGTACAGCTGTCTTGAAGTAAGAGGAGAATCTGTTGCAACAATCATTATTATGCTTCCCTTTCCTTCTCCCCCTTTTCCAGGCCAGTTCTTCAGCTCCAGCCCTACGGGAACTCCAGCTATCGTTAAATCCTCCCTTTTACCAAAATTGCTCAAAACCAAAGCTCCAACGGTGTACTTTCTGCCCTCAATATGCACAACCCTAGAAGAAGAGCCAATACCTCCCTTAAACTCGAAGGCACTCATCCCAGTTCCAGCGCCAACGGCACCTTCTTCAAAGTCTTCTTTTGCATTTTCAATTGCTTCAAATATGTGCTCTCTTTTGACGTGCTTACCTCTGATGTCATTTAGGTAGGAGTCGTTGCATTCCATGACCACTGGATTAACTGAACCTGTACTCACTCCTATGTCCTCATTTTGCTCAAGCATGTAATCTATAAGGGCATCAGCAACAGTGCCGATGCTTAGAGTGTTGGTTAGTATTATCGGCGTCTCAAGGGTTCCCAGTTCTTGCACTTGAGCTAAGCCAACTGGTTTGGCGTAACCGTTCATAACGAAAGCACTTGCCAGAAGCTTTTCCTTATAGATGTTTCCATTATGAGGGATTATCGCTGTCACTCCCGTTCTTACAGGACCTTTACCTGGGATAAGTTTTCCTTCGCCTCGGATTAGCGTGACGTGACCAACTTTGACGCCTTTAACATCGCTCATTGAGTTTTTCTTTCCATGTTCAAAAACTCCAATCTTGATGCCAAGTTCAGGGGCTTTCATACAAACCACCAATAAGAATACGCCCGAAAAATAAAAGCTCTTCCGCAATGGATAAATACTCCAACACCAAGTTTCTTCGGTGACTAAAATGGTTGACTGGAAAGAGAAACTCGGCTTGGTACACATATACACAGGAAACGGAAAAGGAAAAACCACAGCTGCCTTGGGCTTAGCATTAAGAATGCTTGGAAACGGAGGAAAAGTGATTATGATACAGTTTTTGAAATCAGCTAATGTCTATGGCGAACAGAGAAAAGCCAAAGAATGCGGGGTTGTTGTTGAATCCTATGGTTTACCAAAGTTCGTTCACGGAAAACCTGAGCCAGAAGAGATTGAAGCTGCAAAAAAAGCATTAGAAAGAGCTAAGGAAGTTGTTAAAAGTGGCAAATGGGATCTCGTAATTCTAGACGAAATATGCGTAGCTTTGGGATTTGAGATGATAAAAATCGAAGAGGTTAAAGAGCTCATAAAAGAAAAAGCTCCAAATACTGAACTTGTTCTAACAGGCAGATATTGTCCGGAAGAGCTTTATGAATTAGCAGACTATGTAACGGAAATGAGGGAAATAAAACATCCCTATACCAAGGGAGTAGTTGCCAGAAAGGGTGTAGAGTACTAAAAGAACCGAAAAGGTTTTAATAACCAATGTGCAATATATGGTGGGAAAATTTTAGTTACGAATTCTTACTTAAATTGGAGGTGATGGAAATGAGCGAGGAAAGGATCCAACAGATTATCCAAGTTCTGAAAGAGCAGGTTGTTCAAGATACAATCGTCCCAAGAAATATTAGGAGGGCTGCTGAACAAGCCATTGAAGCCCTAATGGATACCAGCAAAGATCCAACTGTGAGAGCCGCGGATGCTATCGCTATTCTTGAGGAGATTAGCGAGGATCCAAACATGCCAATGCACACGAGAACTATAATCTGGGAAGTATTGGGCGCTTTGGAGCAGATTAAATGATTTGCTTGCCTTTTTCTTTTAGATACCATAGCTTTGCACTTTCTTCTACCAATTCCGCTTTGTAATAAGCTTCCCTTAAGCTTTTTCCGACGGTTACTATTCCATGATTCTGTAAAATAACTGCATCATGATATTCTAGATACTTTGCAGTCTCTTTAGCCAATTCCCAGCTCCCAGCTGGTTTGAACTCAGCTATGGGAATCTTTTTTAGATATATCTCAGCCTCGGGTGTTATTATGGGGAGTTCTTCACTAAGCAACGTAGATGCAACTATCGAATAAGGGGGATGGAGATGAACTATAGCTCTTATATCCCCTCTCCGCTTGTAGCTTTCAACATGAAGCTTCCATTCTGAAGAAGGCCTTACTAAGCTTAGAACGTTCCCATCAAGGTCAATTACGGATATTTGCTCTTGCGTAAGTTCATCCATAACAGACCCAGTTGCCTTTATGAAAACTTTTCCGTTAAAAAGAACACTTAAATTGCCTCCAAATGCTGCGGTTAGCCCTCTTTCGTGAGCTAGTCTAGAGTACCTAACAAGCATCTCCTTAACAATTCTACTCATTTTTTCACCACCTTTACTCCAAAGCCACAAGAGTTGCAGTAAGCAATATCTTTCTGCCAGACGAGCTCATCAGCCCCACATACAGGGCACACTTCAAGTTTACCGCTTTCTTTCCATGCCTCATAGGTTTTCTCACTTATTACAAGAAGGATATCCCCATCTTTTTCAAAATATCCCAAAACAGGAGTGCTTTTTAGTTCAAAGGTCTCTGCGTCTATTATAACAGGCTCTAAGCCAATGTTTCCTTCAAATTCGAGCTCATTAGCTGGTATTATATCAACTATATAGGCATTGAGTGTTTTGTCGTAATACACCATGAGTTGCAGGGCATCGCTTAGATCTCCGGAGGAAGAGAATATATCCACAGTTATATACTTTGCAGATGGGATCAAAAGGGCGAGAACATACTTAGAACGGAATAGGGCAAGCCCTTTTCCCAAACACACCTCTTCGAGACCAAGAGAGACTAATATTTTTCGAAGACTCTCTCCATCCGGGATTTCCTTTTCTTGTAATATCTGATCCTTAATTTTTTCCGCAAGGGGCATCGCAAGCATTATTGGTTCGTAGATTATCATTGCTATCACCATAGAAGAGTGGTAGTCTTGGCTTTTAGATTTTGTTGTTACAAGAGATTTGGTGCGGGGGCGGGGATTTGAACCCCGGAACCCCTACGGGAGTGGATCTTGAGTCCACCGCCTTTGACCAGGCTCGGCAACCCCCGCGCGTGGGGCTTCATTTCTCTATACACCAATTCGGTTTTAAAAACCTTGTGGTCCCAAATCTTGATTATAGGCCTGCCTCACTTGATATATCACAAGAGTTATAAGTTATAACTTACAAGTGATAAGTTATAAGTTCAGAACAAAAAAGCATCATCTCTCCATTTTCTTAACGCCATCCTTCGTACCAACAAGAACGATATCCGCGATATCTGCAAAGATGCCGTTTTCGACAACTCCAGGAATGTTGTTCAGCTCGATCTCCATGTCGAGTGGGTCTTCGATTTTTTCAAATTTTGCATCAAGGATAAAGTTCCCGTTGTCAGTTATTACGGGCCCGTCTTTTTTAACACCCATCCTAAGCTCAGCCGTTGCATTGAAGACTTCGAGTTCCTCCTTAATAGCTCTCCATGCTACAGGGATAACTTCTATGGGGACTGGCATTTTCTGGCCGAGATATTCTACAAGCTTGCTCTCATCAACGAGCACTATAAACGTTCCAGCCCTATACTCGATGATTTTTTCCATCGTTAATGCCGCACCCCTTCCTTTGATGAGATTAAGGTGAGGGTCGACTTCATCCGCACCATCTATAGCTAAATCAATGGCATCAACTTCATCAAGGCTCACAACGGGAACTCCACTCTCAAGAGCCAAAAGGCGTGATTGATGTGAGGTAGGGATGCCATAAACATCTTCAAGTTCCCCAGTCATGAGCTTTTTTCCAAGCATTTGAATAAAGTAAGCCGTTGTAGAACCTGTACCTAACCCGATTATCATATCATCGTCAATGTATTTTAGGGCTTCCTTAGCGACCATTCTTTTCATTTCTTCCATCCTTCATCCCTTCGTTATATTGTATAGGAGGGATTGGTTTGAGTAAAATTTCGGTTCAGGCTGCAGGATGAGGTTATAGCTAAAGATCGTGAAGTACAGCCAGAACAAGAAGAATCCCCAGAAGCCTTTCTTAAGCAGAACTCTCTCGTCTTTCAACTCATCTGGAAGATCCTTAACGAGAGCGATGACTATCTTTGGTGAGAGCAGATAAATTAACAAACCTGCGATGTAACCCATTTGAGCTTGAGTTGACAGGATTCCACTCACTATCCCTGCTATTGTTCCGATTGCGTAAAATATGAGCGACATCTTGTTTTCAGCATTCACCCTCTATCACCTAAAACTTAGTTTAAGGATTCATTTAAAATACTTTCCATTACTCCTCAAAGTTCTCTAGCAGTCGCTCCCCTTTTTCAGTGAGCTTATAGTAAACCCTTCTTCCCCTCTTGTACGCCTCTTCTATCAAACCAAGGGCTTCGAGTTCTTTTATGTGCTGATAAACTGCTTGATACTTCATTGGCTTTTCGAGGTTCTCCCAGATTTCATAACCATACATGGGCTTCTCTCTTAGGAGCTTTAGAATTTCCAGCTTTGTCCCGCCAATTGAAAAACGCTCCCTCTCTTCTACATAGTAGCTTTTTAATCCCGAGCCCGTAACTATCAAAGCCACTTTGTCTCCTTTTTCAAAATACCCGCTTTCGTGGAGCTTTACTAGAGCCGGAATAACAACGGCTGAAGAATACTCAGCAAAAACGCCCTCTTTGGCAAGAGCCCTCTCTCCAAAATCAAGCTCATCTTCACTTACAACCACGGCTGTTCCATTGCTTTCTTTAACAGCTTTTATTGCAAGTTCCTTGTTTATTGGGTCTTTGACGTATAATCCAAGGGCTTTGGTAAACTCCCTTCTACTTTCTTTTCCCAATATCTCTGCCGCTATTGGAGAGCAGTTTTCAGTTTGCACTGCAATTAGTTTGGGGAGCTCTTCAATAGCCCCAATTTCTAAAAGCTCCCTAAAGCCCTTGTAGATGCTGTAGATGTTGCTTCCACTTCCCGTTGGCACAATTACATGGGTTGGGTTTATTTCTTCCCATAGCTCAAACGCGAGGGTTTTCTGTCCTTCAAGCCCGATTATATTGTTTTCAGGAGTTATGTCATAGAGACCATTTAACCGGGAGAGTTCTCTAGCATATTCTATACACTCATCCACGCTGTCTCCATAGCGAATTATCTTAGCACCAAAAGCTATCATCTGAATGAGCTTTCCCTTGTCAACTTTTTTGGGAACAACAACAAAGGCCTCTTTATTGGCTCTAGCGGCGTAAGCTGCTAGGGAAGCTGCTGCGTTGCCATCGCTGGCAACTATGAATCCATTGCCGGCATATGGCAAGCCATATGAAACCCCTACCGTAGCAAGCCTATCCCTAAATGAGCCCGTTGGATTCCTCGTCTCGTCTTTAATAAAAACGTCTACTCCGAGCTCTTCGCTGAGTTTTGCTCTAACTAAAGGTGTCCCACCTTCTTTTAGGGAAATTATCTTGGTTACATTGGGAAGTAACTCTTTGTACCTCCATACCCCTTTCTCTCTGTTTTTCCATCTTTTGACATCTACTTTAGAATAATCATATGACACCTCAAGGAAAGCCCCACATGAACATCTTGGGGGTATTATCTGCTTATACTCTCTTCCACATTTGGGACACTTTATCATCATCACCCACCAAAAAATTAAAAATCACTTGAGCCTGATGGCGTCAAGGTTATTCGGGGCTCTTGTAGAAAGACCAAACTTCTTGTGGATGCTTGAAGCCAAGTCAAGGCACTTTTGAGGTTCTCCGTGAACTGTTATTACCCTTTCTGGCCTTGGCTTTACCCTCGCCACATAGCTCATTAACTCCCTTCTATCGGCGTGACCTGAAAATCCATCTATCATGTGGATTTCCATGTTTACTTGAATAACTTCCGTCTTTCCACCTTCACCGACTGTTGGTATTTCCCTCAAGCCTCTTTGAACCTGTCTTCCCAAAGTCCCTTCTGCCTGGTAGCTTACGAATATTAGGGAGTTCCTAGGATCGGGGGCAAGATGCTTAAAGTACTCCACGCTAGGTCCACCAACCAACATACCAGAGGAAGCTATGATTATTGCTGGTTCTTCACTCTCTATTATGTCCTTCCTTTCGTTTGCATTTGCGACCGGTTTGAATATCTCGTTTAAGAACGGATTATAGCCTTCGTGGAATATCTGATTTCTGAGGTTCTTGCTTAAATATTCGGGATATGCCGTATGGATTGCCGTCGCCTCCCATATCATGCCATCCAAATATATTGGAACGTCCAAGCCCCCTACCCTCGCATAATCTTCAAGGGCTATCATTATCTCTTGAGCCCTTCCAACGGCCATTGCAGGGATGAGGACCTTTCCTTTGCGCTTGATCGTCTGAAGAATAACCTCTATAAGCCGTTTTTCAGCCTCTTCTCTCGGCATCTGGTAATCTCTGCTTCCTCCATAAGTTGATTCCATTATTAGAGTCTCAAGTCTTGGGAACTTTGCATTTGCTGGCTCAAAGAGCCTTGTCGGAATGAACTTAAAGTCTCCAGTGACAGCTATGTTGTGGAGACCGTTTCCAACGTGAAGGTGAACTATTGAAGAGCCCAGAATGTGACCCGCATTGTGCAGGGTAAGTCTCAAATCTGGCGAGATGTCTCTAACTTCTCCATAATCAAGGGTTATTGTGTGCTTAACGACCTCTTTTATGTCTCTCATTCTGTAAAGCGGATCAATACCGTTGCTCTGCTGTATTTCAATGAAGTCCTTTTGAAGAAGAACCATTAAATCTCTCGTAGGCGGAGTTGCATAAATGGGGCCATCAAATAGGTTGTACCTGAAGAGGTAAGGCAACAAACCAGAGTGGTCAAGGTGTGCGTGGGTAATTATTATCGCATCCAAAAGTCCTTCTTTAAGAACGTAAGTAAATTCTGGAGCATCAAAGTGCGGGAATCCCTTCTTGGGGTCATTCAACGCCGCAACGTTAACACCAAAGTCAACCAGCACAAAACTCTCATTTGTTTGGAGCAAGAGGGCACTTCTTCCAACTTCTCTGAATCCTCCAAGCCCCGTTATCCTTATCCAGTCACTCTTAAGTTCCGGCTTCCTATAGATGTTTCTCCCAACCTGTCTCAGGAATTTTCTCCTATCTTTACTCTCAGACTGCAAAATCCCCCTAATAGAGTATATGGTCTGGGATTGCAAAGGCGGTGTTCTAACGACTTTTGGCGCCCAGTAAACTTTTTGGGTTATCTCCCTAAGTGTCTCTCCATTCTTTCCAATTACAAGTCCAGGCTTTTTAGCTTCAATTATTACCTCACCAACAGAAGGATCGAAACTTATATTCGTTATTTCCGCTTCTGGCGGAACTATCTGCTTAATTAACTCCTCAGCCTTTTCAGGGGGAAGAAGAACATCTGGATCCGGCCTCACACTAATTCTCTTCTTGAGAACCTTTGCAAGGTTTTTTATAAGATCTCCATCCTGCATTACAACTTCAGGGTTTTTCACGTAAATAACCAGCTCCGGTCCCTCAAATTCAACTTCAGTTATCTTGGCTTCCTTAGGCACCATTTGGTTAATAATCTCTCTAATTTCCTTTAGAACTTCATCAACGTTTGTTTCTCTTTTTATCACACCAATCACCCCTAGAATCAAAGCTTCTTAATGATCTTCTCGACTTCTTCTTTAGAAAGCTCGCTATAGCCCTCTTTTGTAATAACAACAACCATTATACCATCTCCAGTAAAGACATCCCTTTTTATTGCGGTATTTATAGCCTTTATGGCCAATTTAACGCCTTTTTTAACAGTCATTTTTTCATCGTATTCGTTATCCAAAACAGAGTAAGCAAACTCCATACCAGAACCTGCAGAAACATATTTATCTTCAGTAATTCCTCCAGCCATATCAATTGAATAAAGACCTGGCTTCTCATCGTAACCTCCTACTAAAAACCAGCCAAAATAGGGGAAGTACCTTCTTCCACTTAAGATGTTAGAAGTCAGCGTTGCCAATGCCTTTGTGCTCATCTCCCTGCCAACTCTCGCTCTGTAAAGCTTTGCTTCTGCCCTCAAAAGCCTTACAAGGCTCAGTATGTCTCCTACACTTCCAGCTCCTGCTAGTGCCAGATGGTCGTCTATTTGGAATATCTTGCTAACTCCTTTGGATAAGACCATGTTGCCCAGTGAAGCCCTCATGTCCGCAGCTAATACTACCCCATCCTTACAAACAATGCCTACTGTTGTTGTCCCTTTAATTTTGTCCAAAGCCAACACCCCTTTAGGATATTCGTTTTGCCTGAGAATAGAAACAAATGTTACAATGGGGGTTTGACTGAGGGAGTATTTAAAGTTTTCGCAAAGCAATATGAGTTGCTCCCTTTCAGATGGGCAGCTAAAAGAAAAAGGTTTTTATTCCATGAATTGTTTTACAATAGTGTAACCCTTAGGAGGTATGATAAAATGGGTGTCGAAAAAGTTCCTAAATACGACATGCCAGTAAAGAAAGTCGAATATGTTTTTATTGAGCTGGAGAAGATGAAACCTCACGAGCAGCTCGTCCAAAAAGAGCTTGAGGCATTTATTGAAAGCGTAACAGGCTCCGGTATTTTCTGGAAGCCAATGCTTTTGGCAAAAGTTCCCGGGGAAGATATGTACCTCATCGTTGATGGTCACCACAGATGGGCGGGCTTAGAGAAACTCGGAGCAAAGAGGGCTCCTTCTGTAATTCTCGACTATTTCAGTGATGATGTTAAAGTATACACCTGGTATCCGGCGTTTAAAGGAGACCTCAACAAGGTTCTGGAAAGATTAAAAGCAGAAGGCCTGGAAATAATTGAGGACGAAGAGGCTGAAGAAAAGGCAGAAAAGGGAGAAATAGCTTTTGCCCTTGTTGGCAAAGAGAAGAGCTTTGCCATTCCAGGAGCACTCGATGAACAGAAGAAGGTCAGCAAAGTGCTTGATGAAATGAGTGTTGAGGGAGAGATAGAGCTTATTTACTATGGTCTCAAAGAAGATGCTAGAGAAGATATGGACAAGGGCGAAATTGACTATGTCTTCATCAGAAAGGCCCCAAGCAAAGAGGAGGTCATGGAACTCGTAAAGAGAGGGGAAGTATATTCTCCAAAGACAACCAGACACGTTCTGCCATTTATCCCGGATAAAATTGACGTAAAGCTTGAGGATCTCTTCTGATGTTCTTCCCTTTTCTTTCTCGTCTTACTAGGACTTTAAGCAACGCTTATATACATCCATGCATAGTTGTAAAAGGGTGCATCTGTCTTGAAAGTCAAGCCGTTTCTTGTTGAAAGATTTATGGGGGAATATGAACACCAAGTAGAGGTAAACATTGCAGAAACGTGTGTGCAGCCCTTCACTCTAAGAGAATTTCTAGAATTTGTAGGTGAACCAGATTTTCTCGAAAAGATCAAAGATTTGAAACTAACTTATGGATACGTTGAGGGACTTCCGGAGCTAAAAGAGGGCTTAAGCAGGTTTTATCAAAACATAAAACCCGAGAACATCTTTATAACACACGGCGCAATAGATGCAAACTTTCAGGTTTTTTACAGCCTCGTTGAGCCCGGAGATATGGTTATCTCTATATTCCCTACCTATCAGCAACTTTATGGTGTGCCAGAATCATTTGGGGCTAAGGTGAAGTTTTGGCATCTCTACGAAGAGAAAAACTGGATGCCCGATCTTGACGAGCTAAACGAACTGGTAGACAAAAATACAAAGCTCATAGTGATAAACAGCCCCAACAATCCAACCGGAGCCCTCTTGGACGAGAAAATGCTGAAAGGAATTGCCGAGATAGCCGAAGATGCAGGGGCTTACGTTCTAAATGATGAATCCTACAGGGGGCTTTACATTGATCCAAAAGATCAGGTACCGTCGATAGTGGATATCTCCGATAGGGCAATAGCAACGAGCTCTTTCTCAAAGCCTCTATCTCTAACGGGTCTACGCCTTGGATGGATAGCCACATCCAGTGAAGAGGTTGCTAAGGAATTAACCCTTCATCGGGATTATACCACGATAAGCATTAGCATTCTCATAGAAAAATTAGCCGCCCTTGCAGTCAAAAATTCGGAAAAAATATACAACCGCAACCTAAAGATACTTCGCACGAACTTTAAGCTCTTGGAGGAATGGATAAAAGAAGAGCCCCTGATAGAGTGGGTTCCTCCCAAAGCTGGCACCGTTGCCTTTTTGAGATACAACCTTGAGATTCCATCGGAAGAACTTGCCATAAGGCTCATAAAAGAAAAGAGTACGTTCCTTGTGCCCGGATCGTGCTTTGGAATAGAGAAGCACCTCAGAATTGGTTACGGGAACCCAACGAAGGTTATGATAGAAGGGCTTAAACGCTTTAAAGAGTTCCTAAGGGCTTTGGAGGCAAGTTAAAGTGATTGATATACTCAAGGAAGTTTTAGAAGCAGAGAAGAGGATTAGAGAGCACATAAGAGAGACTCCCTTGGAATATTCCCCATTTTTAAGCAAGAAAGAAGACACAAACGTTTATTTGAAGCTTGAGAATTTTCAAGTAACGGGGTCGTTTAAAATACGAGGTGTTCTTAACAAATTGCTCTCACTGAGCGAAGAAGAGAAAAGAAAAGGACTTGTTACAGCATCTAGCGGAAACCATGGAGTTGCGTTTGCCTATGCTACCAGCTTCTTAGGTCTTAGAGGAATTGTTTTTCTTCCAGAAAACGCATCCCCTGCAAAAGTTCAAGATATAGGGCAATATGGTGTGGAAATTAGGTTTTATGGAAATGATGTTGTCAAAACAGAGGAATTCGCTAGAAAGTTTGCCGAGAAAAATGGGATGATCTATGTACCTCCCTACAACGACCCAAAAATCATAGGTGGTCAAGGCACTATAGCCCTTGAACTAGAAAGACAGCTTGAAAACATTGACGTTGTTTTAGCCCCTGTTGGCGGAGGAGGCCTTATTTCCGGTATTGCCGGATATCTAAAGGAAAAAACCAAAAACATAGAAGTAATAGGAGTTCAACCAGAGAATTCTGCCGTTATGTATCATTCAATAGAAAAGGGAAAAATCGTTGAAATGGAGTCAAAGCCTACGTTGGCAGACGGCACGGCTGGAGGAGTCGAGAAAGACTCCATAACATTTGAACTCTGCAGGAGATACGTGGACGATTTCATTCTGGTGAATGAAAATAAGATAGCAAAGGCGATTGTTTTAATGCTGGAGAGGCACCACATGCTAATTGAAGGAGCAGCGGCACTTCCAGTTGCAGCCTATCTAAAAGAGTTAGAGCGTTTTAGAGGCAGAAATATCGTTTTGGTTATCAGTGGGTGCAGAATAAGTTTGGACACCCTTAGAAAAGTCTTGGGATGTTGATAGGACAATGCCCTTTCCAAAACTTTTTATCCATCACGCCTTATATTCTTTCAATCGATGATGAAGGATCAACCGACTGAAAGATGAGGAAGTCTAGCCTATCTGAGATGCATCCGGGGGATAAGGATGTTGAAGGCATTGATATTTGACGTTGATGAAACGCTTGTTTATTATGAACACTACAACGATAGGGAATGGTTTGAAAAATGGGGGAAGAGGGAGATAGAAAAACTTGGGATAAGCGTTGACTACGAAACGTACAAAAAAATGGTTAAAGGAGAACTCCCAAGGAGCTGGGTCGAAAAGCTTGGAGTTGATCATGTGGAATTCTGGAAAGCCATAGACAGGGCAAAACTCGACTACAGAAAATGGGCCGCAGAAAGGGGATTAATAAAAGCCTTTCCCGATGTGGATGATTTGGAGAATTTCAAGCAAATAGGCCTAAAGATGGCGGCTGTTAGCAATGCTTCCCAAGATTGCACGGAATTCGTGCTGGAGCTTTATGACTTGAAGAAATATTTTGATGTCATTCTTGGAAAGGACTACAGATATTTGGATGGTGCTAAGCCGAATCCGTATCTAATCAAAAAAGCCCTCGATGCCCTCAGAGTTCTTCCAAGTGAAGCTTTGGTTGTGGGAGACTCTGCATCGGATATCTTAGCAGCCCATGGTGCTGGTGTTAAAGCTGTTCAAGTGATGAGGTTCGGGAAAATAGAGGGGGCAGACTATTACGTGAAAGATTTGAACGAACTTGTACAATTAGTGAGGTCATTAATGGATAAGGATTTATAAAGGAACGACCTAATTTATAATGCCCCTGCGCGAGGACCCACCTAATTAATGAAGGTGGGGGCGATGCGGGGGCAACAGCTCGGCCATAGCGAGGTCCCCACGGGAGAGCATTCCGCGTCACGGAGCCCCATGACCGTGGGTAACCCTGGCCGAGTACACTCTTCTGGCCCGCCTGGGTTAAGCCGCTTGAGATTGCCCTATGGCTTCAATGAGAGCGGTCGTTACGGGCGGGCCACATTTTCTTAGAAAATTTCTAATGGTTTGGATATGGAGATTAGCTCCTCTACAGCTAGTGCTAGCTCTTCCGGGGTTTTAGGATAATATGTACCGATTTCATAGTTTCTTTTAAGACTAGTGATAAGTAAATTTGCGGAGGACTCTATACTCGGCCCTTGATAATTTGCGGTAATCTTGGAATGCAAATTTTGATAATATCGGCACTCAACATCGAGGGGAGTAGTTTTTGATATTCTCTTTATAACATCCCTGTTCTTTTGGGTGTTCCTAACAACAAGAGTTATTTTAGACAAATCTTCATTGATACTGCCTATAAGCATTATTAACTTCTCAACAGTGCCGTTTATCCATGGAGAGACTATTACCGGTTCCTCAGCATCATAAAGGACATCAGCTATTCCAGCATAAATTGTGTAATCACCAGGCATTGTTCGAATTATATCAGAAGACTCAACACGATCTCTAATTACTTCCTTTCCATCTTTTGTCAGTTTTACTTCATTACCTTTCTTGTCTATTAACCCTAAGTCTAAGGAAAGGGGTATGAAAAGAGAACTTACAACAAATTTATTATAAGGTTTTGCAATGTTCCCCCTCTTAAGAACTCCCAACTGATGAAGTATCGATGTCCAGTGTTTCATTTCTCCTCCTAGTTCAGAAGATATAACTCGCATACCTACTGAGCCTTTGTAATCAATGTATTTTAGAAAAACTATCAGAGGGTACCATTTTTTGAAAATCAATCTTAAAATATTCTCTCGATTGCCCTTTAGTTTATCCAACAAATTCTGACCATACGAGCTTAGTTTATATCTGCTTCCAGAACTTTTGACCAAAATCCCCAGATGCCATAATAGTCTAGCGAAGTAATAACCTTCCCTTCCGGTCTTAGCAAATGGATGTTGGCTGTTTTTCTTTAAAAAAGAGTCCATTTCATTAGTGCTCAAAACCTTCTTTGAGTCAATGAAACTAAGAAGTTTCAAAAAGGTGTCTACATCGAACCATGCAATTCCATAGCTGGAAAAATAAACTTTAGCGGCATAATAAAGTCTACTTATCATAAGGCATCATCAGAAAATTAGGAACTTTTCACAAAAATTCTTTTCGGTGATTGGTGGGCCCGCGGGGATTCGAACCCCGGACCTCCACCTTGTCAGGGTGGCGTCATAACCAGTCTAGACCACGGGCCCGCCCTAAAAGTTATGGTGGACCGGCCGGGATTTGAACCCGGGGCCTCCGCCTTGCCAAGGCGGCGCTCATCCCAGGCTGAGCTACCGGCCCACTTCTTCAAGCCAGATACGTATCCTAGAAATGAGTTTAAAAACTTTACGCTAAAGCAACTTTTTAAAGAAAACATAATAACAATAAGTGAGGTGATTCTATGTGGCATCTTTTGTACCCAATGAGAACTTTTTTGATAGTTTCAGGGCAGGAGAATGAACTAAACGTGATGGCGGCTGACTGGTTAACGTATCTCTCCACAAAGCCGCCGATTATCGGAGTATCTATCCACCCAGCCCGTTATACTCATGGCTTAATAAAGAAGTACAAAGAGTTTGTGATCAGCGTTCCCACGATAAACATGCTCAGAGATGTTTTGATCGCCGGAAGGAAAAGCGGTCCAGAAAAGCTCAAGAAAATGAATATAACCTTTATTCCGTCAAAGAAAGTAAAAACGCCAAGCATAAAAGAAGCTGCCGCAAACATTGAATGTAAGGTTATAGAAGAAAAGTCCTACGGCAACTATACTTTCTTTGCCGCGGAGATAGTTAACTTTGTCCAAAACGAAGAGGCTTTCAAAAACAACCAGCCGGACGTAAAATTCGGCTTTATGGCGCATTTAGCCCCCGGAACGAACAAGTTCGTGGTGTTTGATGACAAAATATATGAAATCCCAACCAGAGAGCTTTAATTGATTTAAAAAAGTGAAAGGGCGATCACTTGCCCCCCTTCATTCTCTCCTGCAATTGATAGAGCTCAGCTATCCTCTGTACGGTATCCGCATCTTCCGGTCCCTTATCCTCTCTTAGCGCAACGTATCTCGGGAACCTCAGTGCAAAGCCGCTCTCGTACTTGGGGCTCTTCTGAATTTCCTGATAAGTTACCTCGATCACGATCTTAGGCTCTATTTCAACGAACTTGCCGTGTTCTCTTTTTATCAAGGGCTTAAGCATCTTTGTGAACTCTACTAGGTCTTCATCAGTAAATCCGCTCCCGACTTTACCAACAGGAACGAAGTCTCCCTTTACAGGATCATATGCACCTAAAAGGAACGAGCTCAAGACTCCACTTCTCCTCCCTTCGCCCCATTCCGCGCCTATAATAACTAAATCGAGATTCTCCATTGTTGGCTTAATCTTCAGCCACTTCTTTCCTCTGTTACCGGGTTCGTAAACTGAGTCGAGCCTTTTTGCCATTAGTCCTTCATGACCTAGGTCAAGGGCTCTGTGATAGAACTCCTCAGCCTCTTCTGGATTCTTTGTTATCAAATTCTCAGCGATTTTTATCCATTCGTTTGTGGTCACAATGCCCTCAAGGGTTTTCCTCCTCTCTATGAACTGAACGTCTATCATGCTTTTGCCATCAACGTAGAGAACATCAAAAAGGTTGAGCTCGAGGGGTATTTTTTCAATCATCTCATCTATGTTGTACTTCCTTCTAAATCTCCTCAGCACGTACTGGAACGGTCTCGGTCTTCCTTCCTCTCCAACAGCAACAAGTTCGCCCTCTACGATAACTTTCTCTGGCTTTAGAGACTCTTTAATCCTCTCAACGACCTCTGGGATTGATCTCGTAACGTTTTCAAGACGCCTTGAATAAACGATAACCTTCTCTCCGTCTTTGTGAACCTGAACCCTCGCACCGTCATATTTAATCTCAAACTCTGCCTCTCCACCCATTTCCATTAGAGCCTCTCTAACGTTGGCTGCCATCTGGGCGAGCATCGGCTTAATTGGTTTCCCTACTTGGATTTTTACTTTCGAAAGCCCCTCGTCTCCCTCAAGCTTTGCTACTTTAGCCACAAATCCGAAGTCGCTCGTAAGCATGTAAGCCCTCTCAACAAGCTCAACCTTTACCCTAAACGCCTCTGCTATTGCATCCCTCAGTAGCCCCTCCGCAACTCCCGTCCTCATAGTCCCAAGTATCGTCCTTGCCAAATACTTCCCTTCCTCTGGAGAAGCATCCATGAAGAGATTGGCGAGGTATTTCAGCTTTCTATCTTGACTTCCTTCGCCAGTGGTTTCGGCAACTTTAACTAAAGTGTTATAGACCCTTTTTATTGTAAGCGGCTGGGAGAAAAAGCTTTTTTGCTTCCTCCTTTGAAGAGCGAGTGCAACACTCTCTCCCAAATCTCCAGTATCTTTTACGGAGTTTTCTATTTCCTCGCTGTTTATTCCAGTAGCCATAGAAACGGCTCTTATCAATAACTTCTCACCTACGCCAAGCTCTCTCTCGTCCCAATCTGGAAAGACCTTTCCAAGGATTAAATAGGGAACAATTTCCAACAGCTCTGGGTCTTCAACTTTCTTTAAAAAGTCCGCCACAAATTTTGTCTTAAGGGTCTTTAGGGTTGTTTTTTCAAGTCTTTTATACAGTTCAGCAAGCTCTTTGTATAGCATCAACACCACCATACTGAAGTATCGCATCAAAGGATAAAAAGATTAGTCTCTCTGCATTGGTCTGAACCTCAGGAATTCAAAAAATATCGTTGCCACAAAGCCACCAGCAAATATAAGTGGGAGAGGGTATCCGCTTTTTTCAAAAGCAAATAAGAATGCAAACCCTCCAGCAAACCCGGATGCAAGGAGACCAATTTCTCGCTGGTTGCTTTTGTTCAAGTATATTGCTAAAAGAAGGGAGAGGATTGAAAGGGTAAGATACAACGGGTTCATCTCCCATCCCCCACCCATCTTTCAACACCAGGCCTTTGGGTGTAAACCTCACATATGTGGTACTCGTCTATGGAAAGATCGTTTAAGAGGGATTTCACATTCTCTACCTCATTTTCCTTCAAAAGAGCAAATAAGCTCTTTCCAAGCATGATCATTGATGATGGCAGATGAAGAACCTTATCAATTTCCTTAGCAATTTCCAAGAGCTCACCGGAGAGCAGACCCGTACGCTCAGCAAATCCTCTAGCCTCTTTCATCAAAACATCAACCTTAGGATTTGAGAGAAGTGCGTTAAGAGCTTTCTCTCCCTCTTTCTCAATTAGTCTAATAACGTCGCTGTCAAGCACCTCTCTTGTGGATAGCCTTCCCATCGGCACTGCCAGAACCTTGTATCCTTCGAAAAAGATGTTATCTACTATTCCAATCCCTGGTGCACCGGGTTTTATCCTAATTTCTATCCCTCCATGAATTTGGGCTATAACATCCCCTAACCCGCCTTTGTGAATGACCTCATACTTGTGGGCTATTTGAGCGGCTTGGAGAAAAGTTTTCTCTTTAAAGGCAAAAGCCAAAGAAAGAGCACTCCCTAGAGCCCCACCAGCACTGTTTCCAAAACCATGACCATTTGGAAAGTCAAAATACTGCCAGATTTCAACCTCTCCGATAAAATTCTCCGGAACAATTTCATTAGCGACGGAGTAGCTGATAATGGCATTTTCTTTTTTAACGGGTTCTCCATTAAAAGCAATGTGTATATGCTTCTCTAAGCCTTCTTCCAAGCTTACAAAGACGTTGGTTCCTTTGCTTAAATTTATGCCGGCTCCAAGTGAACCGGCTAAAAGAGGTTCTTCATTGAATTTGGGAACAAAAAAAGCTGTAATGTGTGCAGGAACGAAAGCCCTTATTAGCATTTTCTCACCCCTCTGAACACTTATACATCATGCTTTTAAATGTGAGCCTAAGTCTAAACTGTTAAGGCAAGTGCTGGAATATAATGCCAGAAACCTTTTTTAGATTTTAGGACAAAAAAATTTGAGTAAAATTTGGTGGTACCAATGGACAGATTGTTCGATCGCATAATTGTTAGACCACCTGAAAAAAGCTATGTGAATTGTGTTTCAACAAACCCCGAGCATGAAACCATTGATGTCCGCTTAGCTAAAAAGCAACACAGAGAATATGTTAAAATCCTGAAGGAGTATGGAATAGACGTCATTGAGCTTGAACCTCTTGAAAGCCACCCAGACAGCGTTTTCGTTCAAGATACGGCAGTTGTAGGAGTTAAGTCAAATGTTGCAGTTATCAGCAGGTTTGGGGAGCCAAGCAGAAGAGGGGAAGAAGAGGGCATTAAAGAAGTTCTGGAAAAGGAAGGATTCGAAATAAAGGCTATCAAAGCTCCAGGAACCTTAGAGGGAGGAGACGTTTTAGTAACGGATCACAATATTGTGTTTATCGGACTTTCTCAAAGAACCAACGAAGAGGGGATAAGCCAATTTGCTCGATATTTCCCCCATGTAAAAGTTGTTGCTATTCCAATTACAAAAATATTCCATCTTCTCTCAGGAGTAAGTTATTTAAGAGATAAAACAGTTGCAATATCCCCTCAGGTTGTCGATGTGGATTATTTCAGAGGATTTAAACTTATCACGATACCAGAAGACGAGCTATACGCAAACAATATGCTGTATCTCGGCGACAAAAATGTTCTAATACCCGCGGGATATCCAAAAACTAAAGAAAAATTGAGAAAAGCAGGGTTTAAACCTGTTGAGGTGGATGTTTCCGAGTTTTGGAAAGGAGATGGAGGTGTCACCTGCCTTAGTTCCCCATTTTATACAGTTTTATAACAGCTGATCTCACATTGAAACAGAGTTTTCAAAGAAAAAAGTTCAATTGAAGAAGAAAAAAGATAAAAGAGTTCACTCTTCAACAACGTATATTGGCACTTTTCCGTGCGGAATGCCGTATTTCTTGCCGTACCATTCGCTGAGGACGTACCATGCAGCTACTAAGAGAACTATTCCTATTGGAAGCAAAATTGGCCAGCTGTGGATTCCTATAGCAAAGAGGAGGTAAAGTATTATTCCACTTCCTGCAGCGGTTACTGCATATGGAATTTGAGTATTAACGTGGTCTATGTGGTCACTTCCAGAGAACATTGAACTCATGATTGTTGTATCGCTTATTGGTGAACAGTGGTCACCGAAAATACCGCCTGCAAAGACGGCACCTATTGATGCATACAACACTGGGCCGATTTGCCCACCTGTAATTTGGTATGCCAAGGGAATTGCAATTGGCATTAAAATACCGAATGTTCCCCATGAAGTTCCCGTTGTAAATGATATGAACATTGCAACCAAGAACACTATAAGCGGAACTATACCCGCTGGGATGTTTGCGCTGGTGGCCAAGTTTACTACATAGTCTGCCGTTCCAACAGCGCTTGTGGCGCTCTTGATACTCCACGCAAGGACTAAAATTGCAGTAGCCATCATCATTTGTTTCATACCTTGTACAATTGCCGTCTCAGCCTCTTCAACTGTCATTTGCTTCCTTCCAAGTACTAATACTAGTCCAACAAGCACCATGCTGAATGATCCCCATAGAAGTGCAGTTGCAGCATCAGAATTTGAGAGTACTCCCATTAAGCCCTCTTCTGCATATGTGGCACCTCCACCACCAGTGTACCACATTCCATAGAGTGTTACAAAGACAAGGCTGAAGATGGGTAAGATAAAGTTCCAGACGTCCCCTCCTTCTTTGGGTGCTCCCAAGTCTACTTCGGTTGTCATCAATGGCTTTGCCCCATCACGGAGGACTTTACCTGTTGTTCTAGCCCTATACTCGGCATGAAGCATTGGGCCATAGTGCCTGTGAGTATAAGCGACAATAAGCACCAAGAGTATCGCAAGTATTGAGTAGAACCTGTAGGGAACGCTAGAAAGCCACGCTGCGTATGAACCGAGAGTAATTCCAAGGCTATCAAAGGACTCACCAATAAGCCCTATCTCGTAACCAATCCATGTAGAGACCAATGCCAATCCCGCTACAGGAGCTGCAGTAGAGTCATCGATGTAGGCAAGCATTTCTCTTGAAACTCTTGCTCTATCTGTTATTGGTCTCATTGTGTTACCAACAATGATTGTGTTGGTATAGTCATCAAAGAACACAAGAACACCAAGGAGCCATCCAAGTACTGAAGCTGCTCTGCTGCTGTTCACTCTCTTTGTCAAAGCTCTTGCGATTGCATGAGCGCCTCCTGATTTGTAAATCAATCCAACACCAGCACCGATCAGAAAATCAAAAACCAATATCGTTGCGTTCCAGCTGTCTGTCACATTCTCAATAACCCACTGCCAAGTTGTTATAGTACCCGTTACTGGATTCCATCCGGAGGCCATAACTCCGCCAACCCAAACACCAGCAAATAAAGCGAACAACACTCTTTTGGACCATATAGCCAATATAATAGCTACCAGCGGTGGTAGCAGAGACAGCACTCCAAAGTCCGACACCATTTAACACCTCCATACACATTTTTCGTGAGCTCAAATTTTTCGAACTCTTTATAAGTTTTTCGCAAATATTGTTGTCTCTGTGGTAATTTCCGAATTTTTTTGTATATTTGCCGCGATTTACTGAAATAAATTCGGGGTAAAATGTTGCAGGTTTTTGTTCCTCATTGCATGCCAACGGTACATTGTGTTTAACATTATACAATACTGCTCTCTTACCATAAAAACGTTTTCCTAACGTTTTTTGACGCTTTTTGAAAATCCTCACGAAGGTTATTAGATTAAAGAGAGCAATAGCAAAAAAGAATTCGAAGTGAAATTACAAAGTTAAGATAAGCTCTCCAATGTTTCTTTCAGCTTTTTAAAGTCTTTTTCAAGTTCTTCTCTAAGCTGGGGTTTATAAAGAGCCACCGCTGGATGGTACATTGGCATAATGACAATCTTCCCAAAAAGGGTTCTAGCTTCAAGTACTTTTCCATGCATTTTACTTATGGGCTCGGGCTCAAAGCCAAATTTCTTAAGAATGTAAGCCATTGAATGTCTTCCCAGGGGAACTATGACTTTCGGCCGGATTATGTCTATTTGCTTGTCCAAATATGGAGAACAAGCCTTGATTTCCTCTTCCGTTGGATCTCTATTATTGGGAGGTCGGCACTTTACAACGTTAGTAATATACACCTCCTCCCGCCTAAGCCCAATACTTTCTAAAAGCTCATCAAGCACTTTCCCGGCTCTTCCAACAAAAGGCAAGCCCTTTTGATCTTCCCAGTAACCCGGGGCTTCTCCAACAAACATTATTTTAGCATCATAACTTCCCGAGCCGGGGACTGCGTTTGTCCTTAATTCTCCCAATGGACACTTTTTACAAGCTTTTATCTTTTCTTCAAGCTTTTTCATAGCTTCATTTTTTCCCATGCCTAACACCCAGCCTTTCTTGAGAGAGATAAGCTGTCAAAAGTTCTTTCCATGCCGTGTAGTATCCCTTCTCATAATCATCCCTAAATTCATGCTGGAGTATGCTCTCAAAATGTTCAAGGAGTTTTTGAGCTTTTTCATTGTCCGGATTTCTTACAAGCTGGACTATCAGGGAATCAGTATCATTGTCCTTTAACGCAGATAAAAAGCCATTTATAGCCTTGCTGTATCCCCTACCCCACTCGTCATCTCCCACTATCTTCTCAAGTTTGTCCAGATGAGCTTTCGCCTTGGTGTAGTCCCCCCTCATCAGTGCTCTGAGGAACATTTCCATTCTCATCTCCCGTGCTGGCATTTTTCACCACCATCTTATTTGGGAGTCTTGGTGTTTTTAACCCTTTTCAAGGGATCGCACATGTGAGGGAATATCTATAAATATTCCGCAGTAGGGATTATACTACAGGACTTTTGGTACACCTATGAAAGTAAATCTTCATATTTACGCAAAAGTTTTTATACTCCATACTTGTAAAAAAATTGTAGAGGTGATTAGAATGGAAGAGATAACAGAGGGAGTACCTAGTGGGGAGAGAGAATTTGGTGAGCTTACTAAAAGGGTTCGCGATCTCATCGAATACCCCGAAATAAGTGAGGAGGAATTTCACGAGCTCCTTACAAAAGCCAGCAGAGGTTACGGTGGACCTCTCCCCCATAGAACATGGTCCCTCTGCCCCGAGACTAGAAAAGTTGTCCCTGCTGTGGTTTGGGAAAAGGATGGAAAAGTATGGATAACGAAAAAATGCCCAGAGGGCATGATAACTGATGTTTATTATGAAGACGCCGAGATGTATAAGCGTTTTGAGGAGTGGAGGTATGATTTTAAGATAAAGAGCTACAACGTTGAGAACACCGGTGTAAACTGTCCCTTTGATTGTGGTCTCTGTCCAAGGCACCGCTCCCACACCAGCTTGCTCAACATAGTTTTGACAAATAGATGTAATTTGAGCTGCTGGTATTGTTTCTTCTACGCCAAGGAGGGCCAGCCAATCTATGAGCCCACTCTCGAGCAGATACGCATGATGCTCCGCAACGCAAAGAAAGAGCAACCCATTGGAGCTAATGCCGTCCAGTTCACTGGAGGGGAGCCAACACTGAGGGATGACCTCATAGAGATCATAAAGATTGCAAAGGAAGAAGGGTACGACCACGTTCAGCTTAATACTGATGGAATAAAGCTTGCCTTTGATCCTGAGCTTGTAAAGAAGATTAGGGAAGCAGGCGTCAATACCCTATACCTAAGCTACGATGGAATGACTCCAAAAACAAATTGGAAGAACCACTGGGAGATTCCGTTGATCTTCGAAAACGTGAGAAAAGCTGGCGGACCTGGAATCGTTCTCGTGCCCACAACCATAAGAAACGTAAACGACCACGAGCTTGGGGCTATAATTAACTTCGGCCTCAACCACCTCGACATAGTTAGAGGAGTCAACTTCCAACCGATTTCCCTTGTGGGAAGAGTTCCAAAGAAAGAAAGACAGCGCTTCAGGATTACCATTCCTGGGGCAATAAAGAGAATAGAGGAACAGACAAACGGTGCCATAGCAAAGGAGGACTGGTACCCAATACCAATTGCCGGGCATATTGCAAGGTTTTTTGAAGCATTTGCCGGTAGAAAATACTATATGACATCCCACTTTGGCTGTGGAGCTGCAACATATGTCTTCCTCGATGAGGACAGAGTGATCCCGATTTCGAGATTCCTCGACGTTGAGGGATTCGTGGAGTTCCTTGAGAGCAAGGCTGAGGAGATTGAAAAATGGAAAACTCTAGGAAAGCTTCAGAAGCTCAAGCTTGGGGCGGAGATATTCCTCAAGTTCAAGAGCTTCTATGACGAAAAATACGCTCCAAAAAGCTTTGACGTGTTAAAGATCATGAGAGAAGCGTTCACTCATGGAACTTACGAGGCACTTGGTCAGTTCCACTACAAGACGCTCTTCCTCGGAATGATGCACTTCATGGACGAGTACAACTACGATGTTGAAAGAGTGGAGCGCTGTGTAATTCACTATGCAATGCCCGACGGAAGAATTGTGCCCTTCTGTACCTTTAACGTAATACCAGAGCTCTACAGGGACAAAGTTCAAGCCCAATTCAGCTACACTTGGGAAGAATGGAAAGCCCTCCATCCAGACTGGGAGTATCAGAAGGACAAATACGTGAGAACCAAGGAGTTCATTGAAAAAATGAAGGAGAGTGAGCTCTATAGAAAGACCTACGTCGACATAAAGAACTACTTCGGGTGATGGGGATGATAAGGGTAGATCTTAAATTCGGCAAAATAACCCCAGACGAAGCCAGAGAGATGCAGTACAAACTCTCACTAGATCTAGCGGTCTACAGAGTCTTTATCAATGGATATTCCAAGAACGGGTATGTGATATTTGACGAAACAAAGCTTCCAAAAGAAAAGCTTTTGGAGATGCTCAAGCCATTTGAACCGGAAGTCATCAGCGAAAAGGAGCTAACCCCACAAGAGCTCATCGAAAGCAGTTTGAGCTGGAAGAATACAATTGCTGTGTGATTTCCCTACTCTAAAAATTTTAAAAAGACTAGAGGAGCTTTATTTTTATTTTTCCTGCAACATCTGGTTCTTCCAGTTTAAACGAGACTATACCGCTAAATGAGGACAGATCAATAATGTTCCTACCGCTTTTTATTCCAATAAACTCTTCATAAGCCCTCTCGGGTGGGAGGGAAAGGTCGTACTCGTATATCGTTAGCCTGTTATCCTTGCTTGAGGTTATTATTAGCTCGGCCTCTTCATATCCGTCGAGAGGTATTCCTCCAAAGGCTTTTGCTCCAAAGAGCTCACCTACTTTTGCCAGAGTGGCAGTGTTGAGGGAGATACTAAGAGCTGGGGGCTTTCTATGGATTACATCTTCATCAAGAACAACAATATCTTTATTACCGGTATCAAACGGCGTAGCCTCTAAGGCTCCCGTATTGGGGGTGGTGTTTGTCCCTAAGAGTATTTTTCCAAAGGCTTTCTCTATGCTGGTTATCCTTGCACCAAAAACGCCCACCACCTTAACCATTGGAGGGGCTACATAAAGGAGCAAAGAGGGAGCATTTATGGTGTTTGTAAATTTTGCCATAACCCTACTCTCTTCATCCATTGGTCTGTAGATCGCATCATGATGGGCATTGTAAGCTATCAGTATCCCTCCTCCTATTGGGAGAGCGTTTGTTCTCATGGGGGCATAGAAGCTTGGAAAGTCCAGCAACCTAAAGAATGTCATCTCCTCACCGTTAAGGGGATTGCCCACAAACATTCCTCCCCTCACAAAGGCAAAAACCCTGTTGTATGCGCTCTCCATATCACCCAGAACTGGCCTCACGGGAGGATTTCCGTCTACAGAACTCACAGCTACTGGAAAAGCTTCCCATTTTCTTGTAATTAGATCAAATGCATGCAGCTCTCTCACTCCCCAATCAAAGTTCTTTCCAACTCCGAAGAAGACGGTGTCATGTACAAGAGTCCCCTTAAGACTTGGATTTTCATTGAGAAGCTCTGCCTCCCCTGTTTTCCGGTCAAGTTCGTATATGCCAAGGTGTGCATGCCCATCTTCCCTTGCTATAAGGAGCTTGTCCTCATAGGGGTCGTAGATTATATCGCTCACTTCTCCCGCCCAATCTGTTTTGTGGTGGATAGAGTCTTTCCACAGAAGCCTTACTTCGTCGTTTTCTGTATCGTATTCGTGAACGTGAGAGTATTTGTTGACAAAACTTATTGTGGATTTCTCGTTCTTTCCTTCATAGACTGCCGGGGCATGAACCCAGCCCCCAAAGTAAATAAACTCATCAACAGTCTCAACCGCATTGTAGGTGTCTCCTCCCGAAGTTGGTCCTTCACCAACGAGGTCAAACTCGTATACCTTCTTTGAGTCTTCCCGTATAAAATGCGCCTGAGCCTCAAATGCCACCGTGAAGTACAAAACGCCGTTGTGATACCTCAAACCAAATATTCCACCACTTCCCCATTCGGGACCATAACGAGGGGGAAACCTGTTTAGATGTTTTAGGATTCTCACGAATATCACCATTAAAAGTTGTATCTCTAAGATTTAAAACATTGTGCAACTCAAGAGAACCCCATCTACCATCTTTTGCCATTTTTTCAAAAAATTTGTCAAAAAACTTAAATTTTGTGCATTTTTCATGGAAATGGTGAGCAAAATGATACCAAGAACTATGAGTACTCAGCATCCCGACAATGTATTTATACCTTTTTTTGCTCATGACGCTGCCCTTGGGGGAGAGGATGAAGTGGTTGAAGCGTTCTATGCTTTCAGCGTTCTTGGAGTAGACGAGCAGATGTGGGATTTCGAAGGAAAGGAGGTTGACGAATTCGTTGTAAAGAAATTACTGGAAAAATATGGAAGCTTTTTCAGAAAAAGAAAGCTTGGCAAGGACTTTAGGATTACGCCCCGTGTGCCAAATCCAAGTGTGGAGAAAGCAGAGGCAAAGCTTTTGCTTGAAACGCTTGAAAGTATTCCCAGATCCGCCGACTATGCAAAGTTATTTTACGGAGAGGAAATCGCTCCAATTTTTGAAGTTATATTACCCATGACAACTTCTTCTGAAGAAATCGAAAGGGTGTACGAGCTTTACAGAAGGTATATCATAGGAAAGCAGTACAAAAGGGTGTACGACGTTAAAATCTACGAGTGGATTGGAGAATTTTATCCAGAAGAGATAAACATCATCCCCTTATTCGAGACAAAAGAGGCTATTCTGAACTCCCACGAAATCCTGGAGGAATATCTAACCGGAAAAAACTTTGAGTACCAGAGGGTATTTTTGGCCAGAAGCGACCCTGCAATGAACTATGGTCTCATAAGTGCGGTAATGTATGACAAATATGCTTTATTCAAACTCCAAGAACTTGAAGAAGAACTAAGCATCCCCATATATCCAATAATCGGTGTCGGTGGAGTCCCTTTTAGGGGACATTTCACACCCAAGAATGTTGATGCAGCAATGGAAGAATATCCCAGCGCCCAGACCTTTACTGTCCAAAGCTCATTTAAATATGATAATGAGCCTAAAGAAGTTATCAAAGCTATTGAAAAGGTAAACAATACAAAAAGAAAAGAAACGCCAGCAATTGATGAGAAGATATTTGAGATACTCGACAAATATGAAGAAGAATACACCAAGGAACTTAAGATTCTCGCCCCCTATATACGAGAGGTTGCAAAGGCCGTTCCCTCAAGAAGGAAAAGGAAGCTTCACATAGGGCTCTTTGGGTATTCAAGAGAGGTCAACGGAGAAGCCCTTCCGAGGGCTATAAAGTTCACGGCGTCTCTGTACTCTCTCGGAATACCTCCAGAAATCCTAGGGTTAAGAGCACTAAGTGAAAAAGAGCTGGAGACAATAAGTGAACACTACAGGGGGCTTTATAATGATATATCTTTTGCGTTAAGGTTTTTTAATCCAAAAGCGGCTTCCCATTTCAAATTTTTGGAGGATATAGCTAAAATGCAAAAAGAAATGGGCATAGAAAAGGATGAAAGGCATCTAAGCATGACCACTCAGATACTGAATGGAAAAATTGAAGAGAGCCTTGTGGTAGAAGCGGCTGGTATCAGAGGATTTCTTGGGTAAGCAGTGCGATTTCTCTTCATTCTTTATGTTTTTGCACGGAGTGTTCTAGTAAGTTCTGAGAAAAATTTAAATACCTTTAGTTACTTAAATATACATCGAGAGCAAAAGGAAGGAGGGGGTGAGGGACATGGCGAACATGATAATCCCCTTCCCACAGCTGGAGAAGATTCTTGAGAAGACATGTGAGCTTGCACTCACAAAGCCAAGAGCGGAGGAAATGATGGACATAGTGGAGAAGAAGCTTGCTGACCTCTTTGAGGTTGCCTATGAGAACGCAATAGCAGAGGGGAGTGACACAATAAAGCTCAGGCACCTGCCACTTACAAAGGGCTTCAAGAACTCAATGAACCTTTTCAGAGTCATAATCAGGGATGAGAAGGTTGAGATCGAGCCTATAAGAAAGTTCGTACTTGCAAGCATACCTGCCGAAATGCCCCTAGAAGAGGAGTTAGTCGATGAACTCCCTATAATTACTGGAACGCTCTTCGTCCTCATAGGGAGGGTTATCAAAGCTCTCCACCCGGAGATAAGGAACGTCTACCCTGAACACATCGAGGAAGCCAAGAGAGTGTTGGATTATACTTTGTAAGGATGTTTCATTATACTCTGAATTACTTGACTCCTTTTGATTCTCCAATTTTAAGGTTTCTTAAATCTGAGCGTATAACTGGAAGAATATCCATAATAACACGAAAAACAGAAATTTTCCGCTTGAACAGCGTTGAAAAACACCAAAACTGATTTAACTAACAAAAGTGATATTTCTATTTGGGATTTCACAATGAAGGTAACCATCTATGATGGTATGAGCACTATCGGTGGTTCGAAAATACACATTCAGGAAAACGAAAATGGCATCTTTCTGGACTTTGGAATGAACTTTGCAAAGTACGCTCAGTATTATGAGGAATTCATAAGTGAGAGAACTGCAAGAGGAATTTACGATCTGTGGAGGCTCAATCTGATACCAAGGCTAAATATTTATAGGAGGGATTTGATTCCCTCAGATATTGCAGATGAAGTTGCCAAACATCCCAAAATCCCCGTAAACGCTGTCCTAATCAGCCACGCCCACCTTGATCACGTTGGAAACATTGCACTGCTTGATGAGAGTGTTCCAATCGTCGGCTCTCCAATGACCATGATAATCCTCAAGGCGCTCAGAGATACCTCAAGGGGAAACCACCTAGGAATGGAGCTTCCTTACTACACACCCAGAAATCCAAGTAATGCAAACCCTTGCATTCTCGAAGCAAATAGCAAATATTATGTGAGTAGGGATATAATTCTCACAAATGAAATTCCCGAAAAGGGCTTAAGCTTCTTGAGCTGGCTTGCAAATGTTGAACTAGCCAAGAAGAAGGGAAAAACAAAATCAATCCGGCCTGGAAAAGTTCACCACCTAGAGGAAGGGGAACTAGGCTTTGAAGTTCGTGCTTATTCGGTGGATCACTCCATTTATGGCGCCGCAGCATACATTGTTGAAGGCAACACGACACTCGCCTACACTGGCGACTTCAGACTTCACGGTAAGAACGGAGAAGAAAGCAGAAAGTTCGTGAAAGCCGCAAAGAGTGCGAGCGTTCTAATCACTGAAGGCACGCGAGCAGGAAGAGGGCATGATGAAAATGTTTCAGAAAAGGAAGTCTACGAGAATGCCAAAGCCATTGTGGAAGAGGCAAAAGGACTTGTAGTGGCAGACTTTTCGGCGAGGAACTTCGAGAGGCTTGAGAGCTTCAAGAAGATTGCCAAGGAGACGGGGCGGGAACTTGTCGTCACGACAAAGGACGCATACTTCCTCCATGCCATTGGGCTTGTGGATGGAGAACACCATCTTTCCGGGCTGAAAGTGTACATGAACTCGAAGGCAAAGCCAGAGAAGTGGGAGGAGTGGGTCTTTCTAACTTATCCGGAGATTGGAATAACTCCTGAGGAGATCAGCAGGAATGAGGAGAACTACATTCTATGCTTCTCCTTCTACGACATGCCTCACCTCCTCGATGTAATGCCTGATGGAGGAGTTTACATTTACTCCTCCAGCGAGGCCTTTACGGAAGAGCAGACTTTCAGCTTCCTCCGCCTGTGGAACTGGTTGCAATATTTTGGCTTCGAAGTTCGCGGCTTCAGTGTTGACTCCGAAGGAAGGCCGATATTTGAGAAGGGTCTCCACGCCTCAGGACATATCTCAAAGGAGGAGCTGGAGAAGGTAATTGACGAGATTGACCCGGACTACATTATCCCAGTCCATACAGAAAGTCCTGAGTGGTTCAAGCACAAGTGGGGTAAGAAAGCCGTTCTTTTAGGGGACGGGGAAAGTTGGGAGGTTTGAGGAATATCGGGGGCCCAGTCAATGAGAATAGCAGTTTACGGCACTTTGAGGAGGGGCAAACCACTTCATTGGTACTTAGAAGGTGCCCGCTTCCTTGGCGAGGACTGGATTACAGGGTACGAGCTCTACTTTGATGCCCTCCTCTACGCCGTCAGAGGTAGTGGAAAGCTGAAAGTTGAGGTGTATGAGGTAACCGATGAGATATTTGAAGGCATTAACCGCATGGAGACGAACGCTGGCTACAGACCAATTGAGGTCAGCACAAAGTTCGGCAGAGCTTTTCTCTGGGAGTGGCCGCATGGACCACGCGGAGAAAAAGTTGAAAGTGGGGATTTTGATGATGTTGATCTGGAAGGGTGGTGAAAGTGCTCCGCTCGAAGCTTGAGGGTGGACTCTGGGGAGTCCTCGTTGGGGATGCTTTCGGCTTAACCTTCCAGTTTACCAGCAGGCTTGCCATGGAGCTGAATTATCCCAAACCCAAAGAAATCCCAATGCTAGATGGTCTTTGGAGCGATGACTCTTCCTTAACTCTTGCAACTGCCCGTGCACTAACAAAGGGATACAATATTGAAAGGATCGCGGAGAACTTCCTCCGCTGGTATTACGACGGCGAATTCACGCCAAGGGGTTATGCATTTGACCAGGGAAAGACAACTTCGAAAGCAATAGAACGCATTGCCAGTGGTGTCCCTCCTTTAAAGGCTGGCGGCAGAAGTGAGTGGGACAATGGCAACGGCTCACTGATGAGGATCCTGCCAGCGGCATACTATGCATACTTCAAGCTTGACTCGCTGGAGGAACGGCTGAAGATTATCCACGAGGTCTCAATGATTACCCACGCTCACCCTCGCTCGCTTATCGGGTGTGGAATTTATTCCTTAATCGTGTGGAACATTCTCGATGGAATGGATAAGTTCAAAGCGTATCGTGAGGCGATAGCAACTGCGAAGGAAGCATACTCTGCCAATCCCTTTGCCAAAGAGCTCGTCCACTATGAGAGGGTTCTAAACGGGAACATCCATCTGGAAAACAGAGGGAAGATTAGGGGTAGCGGTTATGTTGTTCACACGCTTGAAGCAAGCCTCTGGGCTTTTCTGGGGGACGAGAACTTTGAGGACGCAATAAAAGAGGTAGTTTCTCTAGGTGAAGACGCTGACACAACTGGAGCAGTCACCTGTGGTCTGGCCGGTACTTATTATGGTTTAGACTCAATCCCAAGAGAGTGGCTTGAGAGAATAGAGGCAAGGGAATACGCCAAAGAAATAATCAACGCATTTATTGACAGTCTCTTTGATCAGCAAAATGATTGCTGAATTGTCTTATCTAGAGTTTGGATTTTTTATTTTTCTCATTTGAGGAGATAGTATATTCGTTTTTTATTCTATAAACTCTTGATAATCTTCTACCACATCAAGATTTCGATAAACAAATACTGAGCTTGACTCTATTTATCACAATTCTTCATAATACACCTTGCTAATTTGAGCAGAGTATCAAATAATCCAGACAGTAATAGTATATAGCCTATTGAAAATGTTAGCACAAACAGAAAACCCAGTCCTAGCTCCCAGTTACTAATAAGATAACCTATTAATGCTAGCAATAGTGTCATTTTCAATATCCTGAGCACTAACTTCCACTTTTTAATGATAAAAATAACGAAAATTACCAATATTAAAAGCAATAAAATGTCTTTCAGCACTGAAAATCACTCCTACAGGCCTATAATCCCTTTTATCTCAGACATGCTTGTTGCTCAGATCTTTCCTTTGTGTTCAAAGAGCGAATTAAGCTTTTTGAGCATTTTCCCAATGGGTAGACCCGCAAGGGGGCACTCAACTTTGTCTTCTCCAAAGACTTCTTTTACCCAGTTGCAATAGCAAGTGCTTCCCAAGACTACTACCTTGTCGTAATTTATCAGTGGGACTCCATTTAGGTATTTTGTTCTGGCCTGTTCTTTAAGTTCAGATACCGTAATTAGGGGATTTTTGCTACAAACAGCGTTGTAGTTTTTGATCTTCTCATATGGAAGCAAAAAGCCATATTTAGCGGAGAGAATAACATAACTATCCGGATAGAACTTCTCGCAGTATTCAATTGTCTTTTTTGATAAAGGCCCTACATATGCTTTTCTGGCTTCCACATACTCTGGAGCATTGGGGTTTACATCCCAAATTTTCCTTGCACCACATGTTGCAACATATAAATACCTAACCACATCAAACACCTCCTCTATTCACAATCTCCTCAAGGAGTTCAGCCAGATATCCAAATATTTCCTCAGCCTTTTCAGGATCTACTCCGTATGCATCTAAGAGGCCTTCTATGTAAAACGAGGCTTTTTCGCGTGCTGAATCTTCAGGTTCGCCACTGTTTACAAGCTCTAGGTATTTAAGAAATCCCTTTCCCAACACGCTTAAGACTTGTTCAATAATTTCTGCATCAATAGTAGACCTTTTTGTAACCTTCCACGAAAGAACGTCTCTCACTGATATTTCATCTTGGGCAACTTTCCATAACAGTGCATCTGTGAAATCAAAACGTGGAATATAATTGCCGATTTTTTTCTCAATTTCTTCCTTTAGTCTTAAGAAATCCAACACTATTCGCTCGTGAACTTTAATAAGGGCATCTAGAGTCTCTGGAGTCAACCGAACCACATGGTCCAAGTTGTTAATTTTGTATCCGAGTTTTTTAGCCCCGATTACAAACTTCCTATTGTACACTGGATATTTGTCGGGATTTAGGGAGAACAGTATCTCTGAGACGGCTCCTGACCCAAAGCCAGGTATTTTTATTCCAAGCCTCTCTGAAAGTGGCTTTTCTTCATCAAGAAGCAGTTTAAACGACTCTGCCAGTTCCTCCAAGCTCATGTACTTTAGCACTCTCTCATTTGCATACCACTCAAGATCCTTGTATGTAAAGCGAAGAGCCCATATTTCTCCGATAATCTCAATAAGAGCCTCCCGTCTGGGTTGCTTGATAAATGACTGAATACTGTTGATGATTTTCTCCCTGTGAAGTCTTCTTTCTTCCCAGAATTCTCTGTTGAACAGTACTTCCATTACCCCCCCTCCCAGCATTCTAGCATTGAGTAACCCTTCTGTTTATTTAAACTTTTCTAGTTACAAAGTTCATTGAGTTTATATTCAACTCAATAATAGAAACATTTAAATACTCAGAGACCAATACAGTATTAAGGGGGAGGTATGTCCTATGAAGGATGAACGCTGGTATAAAGTTGTAGAGGAAGTTAGCCGAATATTCTCCGAAATACCCATGGACATCTGGGACAGAATTGTTAAAGAAGAACCAGAAACCAAGCTCGGAGATCAGCTAGAGCGCTATGGATTTGGAAAGTTTGCAACATTCATGGTTGTGGCAGGACTCAACGACTATCAGCTAAAAGGGCCGGCTGAGAAAGTATATTGGCCGAAGTTGCACGAGATACTTCGGAAAAATCCGGTTCCAGATACTCCAAAGGAACTTTATGGGATACTGCTCCCATTCTATGAATTGGAGCGCCTGAAAACTGCAAAAGTGAGGAGATTAGAAAAATTCCTTCATAGTGATCTAGCTACTGAACTCTGGAATTCAACTCCTCAGGAAGTAGCTCGGAAGTTTCATCAGATCTGGATCCAACTTTCAAAGATTATGGGGCAGAGAAAAGATGCCAAAACAATAGTGTTTGCAATGAAAACCTTGGGAATAGCGTTGATCCTTGCAGGAGAGTATGGATTTGACTTTAGTGGAATTCCTATCCCTGTGGATATAAGAGTGAGGAGAATAACCTCTAAATTGCTAGGGGAGCAGCTAGATGATGACTCAATTAGGAAATTTTGGAACAGTGTCCTCAAAAAGATAAGGGAGCTAAATGTACCAATTACAATGATTCATCTTGATAGCTTGGTGTGGCAGATCGGCAATATGGACTCCTGTAAAGACATCAAGGCATATTTCGAGAAGTTTGGTATCCTTAATATAGGAGACGAGCTCTGCAAAATAATAGAGAACCAGCGAACTACTTGAAAATGCATTTTCCTCATTAAATTTTTATTCTGAGGTTGTGCTCTTTGAATCTCTGTTTAAAAATCAGGGGTGGAAGTGTTTTATCTCGGAGGTCTTAATATGGAAAGTCCGCTATTGGGTCTTTATAAAGAGAGAAAGGATGTTATCGAATCCCTTCTTAAAAGACTCAGAGACTCTGAAATGTGCGAGGACTGGGGAAACTTTGCTTCCGTAAGAAGAAGACCAATGCTCGCTACGGTCATCCATTACCTCCAGAACTATGCAGGGTATTCGGAGGGAGTATCGTTAGAGGAGTTAAAGGCATTTCTTTACTGCATGTTTCTCGCGGGAAGCCACGGAGATTTAGACATTATTAAGTCAATGACTTGGTGTCCCATTGAACAGACACTTGAGGAAAGTATTGGTGTCGAAAAAACCGCTGACGGAAGATACGTTGCAAAATCACTGGGGAGGGATAGGAAACCAACGTACTGGAACACGCTGGAACCGCTCTGCAGGGTTGCGGAAAGAATATGCAAAGATATTCTCAATCCGCCTAATGAGTGGGTAAGGGAACTACTCTCGCTTTCCCCGGAATTCCTTGCAAGAAGCCGGGACATGGAGGAATACTTGAGGGAACTCAAATTTGAGATCCACTTCCAAAGGGAACAACGTAGAAAGGAACAACGATTCAGGGAGATTACAAAGCTCGTGAGGCCTGAAGGCATAACAGTTCAGGAATTCTTGGAGAAAGGATTCTCGGAGAGTGACTTAGCTGATCTCAAGAAAGCCTATGAAGAAGCTTGGCAAAGAGAGAAGCTCCTCTATGCGGACGGATACATAAAGTTGCTCACTAGCATTGCCGAGTATTATGGGGAAAAGCAAGGAAGTGAGAGTGAAGACGAGCTCACGAGGCTTCTATATGAAGTCTTTGGAGAAGTGGATAGAGACAGCGAACTAGTTGCAGAACATTACATTAAAGCAGCGGACGTTGCTACATCGGTCAGCCTGATTTACTTCCCACAGCAGAACTCTCCGGAGGAGGCAGAGAGATACCTCAAGCTGGCTTTAGAGCTCGAGGAGAAAGCCATGGAGCTTGGGGTCGTTCCGGAGTATCACTCAATAACGCTAAACAACTTAGGAACTCATTATTATGAAACCAATCGTCCTGAAGAAGCTCTGTCAGTACTTAAGAAAGCACTGGAGTACGCAAAGACGCCCGAAGAGAAGGGTCTTGTCCTGCACAACTTGGCCTTAATTTACGCAGATTTGGGAATGAAGAAGGAGGCAGTTAGTTGTATGGTGAAGTCACTCTGTATTCACTACTCGACACAGCATGAGTTGGGAAACGCTTCACTTTATGACGATGCTATCAGTAGAATAATCGACATGACGGGCGATTCTCATACTGATATTTACGCTCTCAAGGTAGCCCTTGACCTGATCGGAGGAAATTTAAGCTTAGAAGAAGCCAGAGACATACTTGAACAGATTAACAGAGAAGAATGGCCATTAGCTGATGCTTTGTTCTCGATGCTAAGTGGAGAAGAATACCAGACTCCAACTGAGGCACAAGAATGTGAGAAGCTCCTGCAGGATGTTGCAGAAAGACTCAAAAGGAGTGAATATGATTAACCTGGGGTGGTGAAGTTGGGCGCTACAGCTTTCATTCTCGTGGGGAACCGGCCATACCTTACACCAGGTCTGCCTAACCCGGGTTACCTTCTAGTTCTTTACGAGAACAACATGCCGGCCTGGGAGTTGATTCCGCTCTACCCATATCTTGAGAAGAACCTGGGAAAAAGATCAGTAATCTGGATTCCCTCCATTGAAAATATGCTTGAAGATGCTCTCCTGATGGTAGGGATTTACGTTACCAAAGATCCCGAGCTCATAAAGATGGCGGAGAAGGTCTTTGGACGTAATTTCAAAGCGGAGAGAATAGAAATTGGAGGAAACCCGGAAGTTGAAAAGCTGAGGGAAATAGCCCGCAGAAACCTTCAGAGGTATGATATCGGTCTTTTGATAATCCCTCTCAAGGATAGCACAATAATTAGACAGCTCGACTACCTGAAGCGTTATGGGCGCCTTTGGTATTCTATCCACATTAGAAATGAGAAGCTTTCAAGTCCGCTGGAGGACTGGAGCGAAGACTAAACTGGAATAAATTCATGTAACAAAAGAATCTCGGACGTGGATTTGTGGAAAACTTAATAGCAGTCCAGTAAAAAGACTAAACAAAAAAGGAAAGAAATCACTTCAACCACTTCTCCATCCATCCAACGATAAGCTCAAGTCTCTTAACCCTATGCTTGGGCTTTCCTTTTCTTGAGAGGTCGTGGTTCTCGCCGGGGAAGAGGGCGAGCTCAACGGTTTTGCCAAGATACTTAAGGGCGGTAAAGAACTGCAGAGCCTCTGGAAGCCAGCAACGGTAGTCTTCCATTGAGTGTATTATCAAGAGAGGAGTCTCGACGTTTGGTGCGTACTTCAGCGGGCTCTTCTCCCAGTAACCCTCTGTGTTGCTCCAGGGATCACCCCCTATCTGATCCGGAGCGAAGTAATAGCCTATGTCCGTTGTTCCGAAAAAGCTTGTCCAGTTTGAGATTGACCTTTGGGTTACAGCGGCTTTAAAGCGGTTGGTGTGCCCCACAATCCAGTTCGTCATGAAGCCGCCGTAGGAGCCGCCGGTTACTCCTATCCTCTCCGAGTCTATGAAGTCGAACCTTCTCAAAGCCTCGTCCACGACCTCCATTATGTCCTGATAGTCCCTCTCGCCGTAGTGCTCCCTTATGTCAGCAAAATCCTCTCCATAACCGTCGCTTCCCCTTGGATTGGAGAATATTACAACGAAGCCTTTAGCGGTTAAAACGTGGAACTCGTGCATGAAGGAGTAGCCGTAGGCCGTCTTCGGCCCGCCGTGGATTTCAAGAACTGCCGGATACTTTTTGCCTTCTTCAAAGTCCACGGGCTTCATTATCCACGCATCTATCTCAACGCCGTCGCTCGCTTTGACTTTGAAGTGCTCCGGCTTTGAGAGCTTGTACTCCCTTATCCATGCGTTAAAGTCGGTGACTTTCCTCTCCTTTCCCTCTCTGAGAATGTAAAGCTCTGTTGGAGTTGTTGCATCCTGAGCAATGAAGGCTATATACTCCCCGATGCCGAAGGTCTCAACACTTCTATCTCCGCCGATTACACGCTCTATCTCTCCATCGAGGTTGACACGGAAGAGGTTTGCCCTTGGGCCGTCTGTGGCTATGTAGTAAACCCAGCCGTCCTTATAAACAAGCGGGTTCCGAGAGGGGCCTCTTACATCGCAGTTGAGAGAGTTGTAAGCCGAGCGGTCAAGCTTTGCCGTGAGCTTTTTGATTTCCTTCGTCTCAGGATTGAAGTGATAGATGTGAGTGTTCGTTGGAATGCCTCTCTCAAGAGTGTTCATTCTAAGTATAACCGTGCCGTCTTCAAGAGGAACTAAATCGCCAATGCGCCACTTTGAATCGGTCAGCTTTTCAACCTTCTTGCTCTTAAGATCAACAACAAAGAGATCGCTTATCATGGGTTTCTTTTCCCTATCCTCCTGGGCAACAAAGTAGATTTTGCTTCCATCTTTGCTCCATTTTAGAGTTTGAACGTTAAGGTTTCCTCTCGTCAGCTTTCTCTTTTTCCCGCTCTCGACATCGACAAGATAGATGTGGTTCCGCTTTCCATAAACCCATCCAATGCCGTTGAACCAGAAGGGAATTTCCTTGATTATGTGCACGTCGTCCTTCTTTTTTCTTTCGATCTCCACAGGGGTTATGACGGCGAGTGTTTTGCCGTCAGGTGAAAACTCGTAGTCATTTATTCCAAATTTAAACTTCGTGAGAAGCCTTGCCTCTCCTCCGGTGGTCGGGATTAAGTAAAGCTCAGCCTCCTTGCTTTCCTTGTCCCTTTTGGATGTGAAAGCCATGAACTTACCATCTGGCGAAAAGCGCGGATTTGAGTCTTTTGGTCCAGAGGTGAACTGCACAACCTTCCTACCATCATAAACATAGATTTTTGAAAAGTAGTCATCTTTTTCTATGCTGATTTCGCTTACCGTAAAGGCAACTTTTCTTCTGTATACATTAAGTCCACCGACAAGCTTAAAGTTCCCCAAGTCTTTGATATCAATCCTTTTCATTAAGACCACCATATTAAGTAGGCTCTTTTCGTATAAAAGCTTAGCGTTTAAATTGATATCTTAATGAAGTATAGGTTTTTAAACATCCCGGCTTTTTCATTTGTGGGGATGAAAAAATGACCGTGAAAGTGAGATTCGACAAAGAAGTGAGAGACTATGCTAAAAGCGAGGGTGTTAAGGATCCAACTCTAAAGCTCACTGAAACCGCTCTCGCTGAGGCTATTGAAGAATTTCATCGGAGAATGATAGTTTTAGCTGGAGATACAATGAAAAAAGCCACCTTGGCTGGAATTCTTGCCGGAGCTTCTGCCAAAATAATATCTGCAATTCTTGAGGAACTTATGGGGAAAAAGCTCAGGGATGAGAGCGAGGATAAGGTGGAAGTTCTCTATGCAACCGATGCCCTTGGACAGGAAACTTTTGGGAGAAAAAGGTATGAAGAATTTAGAAAGCATTTTGATGTTCTTGCCGGAGAAAATGTAAACGTTACCGCCGTTACTTTTAAACACACCCGCGATATTCTTGGGAGAACTTATGACCTGCTTGTTCTTGATCTCAGCTATGATTTTTCCCCTAATGATCTCGGTAGGATAATAGAGACTGTTAGGGGTGGAGGAGTAATATTCATCCTTGCCAACCCATTTGAAAAGTGGAAAAACATGTGGACTGGCTTCCATAAGAGCCTCGTTACTCCGCCCTACACCATAGATGACGTGAAAAAGAGGTTTAACAGGAGACTCATCAGAAAGTTTGAAGAGCACGAAGGAATTTACATCCTAAACGCCGAAAACCAGAAAATTCTAAAGGGCCCAGAAAACGAGAAGAGTCAGGCAAAGCTCCCTGAGAGAGAAAAGATCGAAATACCAGAGGAGATAAAATTCCCAAAGGAGCTCTATGAACTCTGTCTCACAAACGGCCAGGTTGAGGTTCTTAAGGCCCTCGAAGAGCTAATAGAAAACGATGGGATGGTCGTCCTAACGGCGGATAGAGGAAGAGGAAAGAGTGTCAGCGTTGGTATAGGCTCTGTTGGTCTCGCGGTGAAATCAAAGAAAAAGCGTGTGAGGATTGTTGTCACGGCCCCAGAACTTGAAAATGTGCAGAGTCTCTTCCGCTTTGCGAAGAAAAGCCTCCAGAAGCTTGGCTATAAGCCAAAAGTTATAGAAGAAAATGGTCTCATAAAGGAAATATATGCCAAGGGAATTGGGATAAGGTATTACCCCCCAACCCAAGGGTATAGAATGAACGCAGACGTTTACGTAATTGACGAAGCCGCTGGAATTCACGTCCCGATCCTCCACCAATACCTCAAAAAGCCCAAAGTAATTTACTCCTCCACAATCCACGGATATGAGGGAGCGGGAAGGGGTTTCTCTGTCAAATTCCTAAAGAAGGCCAAGGAGAAGAGAGAGTTCAAGGAGATACACCTCTCGGTGCCGATTAGATACGAGAGCAACGACCCGATTGAGAGGTGGCTCTTTGATGTTCTCCTGCTGGATGCCGAGCCTGTGGAGCTAACTGAGGAAGACTACGAGCTTATTAGGAGAAAAGAGGTCTACTTTGAAAAGCCCGACCTCGATGACTGGTTCGAGAACGATAGAGAAGATTTAAGGCACTTCGTCGGTATTTACGTTCTTGCTCACTACAGGAACAGACCGAGCGATGTAGCACTTTTAGCCGATGCACCACACCACGAAGCGAGGGTTTTGAGGCTCAAGAATGGAAAGATAGTCTGTGCCGTGCAGATAGCCAAAGAAGGAGGAATCCCAAAGAAGGATATAGACAGAATGGCAAAGGGATACAAGCCGAGGGGGAACATAATCCCCGACATGATGGTGAAACACCACTATGCAAAGGAGTTTGCGAAGTTAAAAGGTTATAGGGTGGTTAGAATAGCCACCCACCCAGATGCTATGGATATGGGCCTTGGGAGTAAGGCGCTTGAGCTGTTAATTCAAGAGGCCGATAGAGAAGGCCTTGACTGGGTAGGGAGTGGATTTGGAGCTAGTGAAGAGCTCATAAGGTTCTGGATAAGAAATGGGTTTGCGGTAGTGCATCTAAGCCCCTCGAGGAATCCCGTAAGCGGAGAATACACCGCGATAGTGATAAAGCCAATAAGCAAGAAGGCTCAAGAGATAGTTAAGAAAGCTAACGATGAATTTAGAATTAGACTTACGGAGTGGCTTGGTGACACGCATAGGGATTTGGAGCCCGAGATAGCGAGATGGCTCTTTGAAACACCTTTTGGAGAGAGCGTCAACTACCCGATAACCCTAACGGATGTGCAGAAGAAAAGGCTTGAGATGTTCGTGGGTAAAGTCTTAACTTATGACACCGTTCTTGATGCAGTGAAGCCAGTGGTAAAGCTTTATTTCCTCGATGGCTGGATGAAGCCTTATCTCGATGAGAGACAAATACACCTCCTCATTTACCGTGTTCTTCAAGCACATACATGGGAAGAAACTGCAAAGTTCATCGATAGAAGCCCAATGTTCACGATGATAGAAGTTAGGGACATAATAAGAGGCCTTTGGTACTACTACAAGCACATACTCAAATAGGCTCAGCTTCGTCGATCCCGGGCATCAGTACCCCAAAGGCCAATCTACATCATCGCCTAAGAAAAATTCCATAAGCAGTTTAAAAATCCATCTCAAAGGACGTTTAGATACTTATGCACCTGAAAGCTTAAACCAACGTTTTCTCTCCCCATTATCTTTGCAGCGATGTTGTAAAGCCTCATAAGCTGATGTTGGGAAATATCAATCGGTTCTTTGGGCTGTATGGCAAGGGGGGCTAAGTTTTTCAACAGCTCTGCGTACCATCTCACGTTTTCTTCTTTTGTGTCTTTTGTGACCACGAGCTTTGCATAAGTCTTTGCCCCTGCTTTCTTAAGTATCCTAATGCTCTCTACTTCTCTGAGCACCAGCTCCCGCCAATTTTCACTTGCTTTGGCGGTCTCATCTTTTATATCAACACTCGCATAATCTACAAGATGTGCAACTTCTCCTACTCTTTCTGGCCTGCTTCCATTGGTCTCTAAGAAGTTTTTAAATCCCAAATCGTGCATCTTCTCCATGAGGGCGTAGAGGTTCTTCGTCTGCAGAGTTGGCTCTCCGCCGGTGTAGCTTATTGAGTGTATATCTCCGGTGTCCAGCTTTAAGATAACATCAACAACTTCTTCAAGCTTTGCCGGGTTGGGCTTGTACTCAAACTTTCCAGTAAACGGTTCCACTTCGTAGCGCCACCTTGGAACGTTAGAAGCGAGGATATAGCTTGCGGAGTCGCACCAGATGCATCTAAGGTCACAGCCAGCGAATCTAACAAAAATCTGCCTTCTGCCAAAGGCACTTCCCTCTATACTTCCCCCTTCTCCTTGCCAGCTGTTGAAGATTTCAGCCAAGAACATGGAATCACCTAAAGCTCTATGCCCTTCACCTTGTCACTCACGTATCCCTCAAGTATTTCAATCTTGACGCTTCTGTTTTCTCCAGTCAGATCTGCCATAAGCTCTACTCCTCTAGCGTAGTCCCAAAGTCTTCTTTTTGCTTCTTCATCAATAGCCTCGCACATAATAATGATCTCCCTCGGATCCTCTTTGCTTGCTATTTCTATGACTTTCAGGGCATCGCTAACGGTAAAGAGCCCCTTTTTCTTAAACAGCATTTTCCCTCACCTACACATACTTCATCAAAATAGAGACAGCCTCTTCCAGAACATGTCTATCTTCGGCATCTACAACGTTCTCTAAGTAATAGAGACCCTTTATATTAAGAATTATGTAAGCCTCGTCTCTATCCAAGCCAAGGTCATAGGCTTCATAGTAAACCCTTTCCTCTCCCAGAGCTTCATTAAGCATCTCAACGAAATAGTTTATCTCGTCCGTCGTTAAGTCCTCCCATTTGCTCTCCATCTCGTCAAAGTACCTCTCAAGGGTTCTTAGGGTTTCCAAATCAACTTTAAGCGTCCCCTCTACGTATGGGAACTCACCAACCCTGAATATCTTCACGCCTTCTTCGTCCCTTATGCCCACATAATCCCATAGGAGGACTCCTTCTATGACGTTGACTCCATATCTGCTCGCGAGATATGTGAACCTTTCCATAGCCTCTTCCATATCCTCCAAAAATTCCTCTTCATTGGTGAATCTAACTACCTTACTTACCGTTCCAGCCATACTTTACACCTTGAAGATTCATCATTCCCTAAGGGTTATAAGTCTTTAGGGCTAATGTTTATTGCCCGAGGAGTATTGGGTTGCGATGACCTCGGGACCCCCAGGGGGGCGACATCCCTAACGCCCCCCTACTAAAGTTTTTAAAACTTTGGCTGCATTAATAACTGGTGGTTATTTATGGTTATCATTCCCAAGCCCATTGACCCACGGGAGATAAAGAAGCTTAGAAAGGAACTTGGCATAACACAAGAAGAGCTTGCGGAAAAAGCGGGGGTTACACAGGCTTACATAGCAAAACTTGAAAGCGGTAAAGTTGATCCTAGATTATCTACTTTCAATCGAATTCTCCAGGCTTTGGCTGAGTGTAAAAAGGCTCGATTCAGGGCCAAGGAAATAATGTCTTCTCCCATAATAGGAGTCAAACCATATGAAACGGTTGAAAACGTTGTTAGGCTAATGAACAAGCACAACATTTCCCAAGTCCCCGTAATAGCGGGCAACAAGGTGGTCGGTTCTGTTACGGAAAAGACTCTCGTTAGGAAGAGCTTTGAATATGAAGACTTGCTTTCAAAGAAGGTTATGGAGATTATGGATGAGCCTTTTCCAATAATAAATGAGGATGAAAGCATTGAAGTCGTAAAGTACCTTCTCGAGGAGCATCCAGCGGTTATAGTCCAGAACAGAGAAGGCAAACCCGTGGGAATAATAACTCGCTCAGATCTGTTCAAAATAAAATAAGAAGTCAGCTCGAAGAAGGCACAATGGTAGACTCGAAGAGAAGTTCACCAGTTGTCGCATTGTATACCTCAACAGTCCAGTGAACAACGTATGCATTCCCTGGGAAGGGGAATCCCAAATTATTGGCTGGAAATGCTCCTTTTTCTATGTATTTCTCAGGATTGTCCAAGATCATTACTTTGGAGTACTCTTCTACACGATACTTGGCATCTGGGATAGTATCGGGATCTCCCCAGTAAACTAGTGGGCCTTCTTCGTGGCCAAAAATGCCTACAAAAATATCGTTGGTGTACCATGTGAAGTGAACAGCAATCCAAGCCCCCTCTGGACTATCCTCTCCAAATGGGAAGTTCCAGTCCTTTGACCACTTAACAACCATCCAGGTGCTCTCATTTACTGGACTATCTCCTAGATAATACTCTTCCCATCCAACGTAAATCCTTGCTTTGAAATTTATCTCGTTTGGGGCTGCTGTAATAACTTGAGCATACATCGCAAGCAAAAGTGCCAAAATCCCAAAAACAACTACCTTCCTCATTAGACCACCCCAATAGGTTTTAGACACAATAAGATTAGTAACTCAACTATTTAAGAATTTTTAATAAATATTAAAAAGAAACACAGAATTCAAAATATTGGTTTTCCAAGTCCTTTTGGAGAAGTTGTGCAGAGGTCAAAAGTAGCAATTAGCTCTCCTGTTTCTGCGTCGTAAACTTCAATAGTATCTTGGAAAACAACGTATTTTGGAACACCTGAGTCATAAGTACCCCAACCAGCACTGTAAGCACCACCAGCCTCATATTCTGCCCATGCTTCTGGATCATCACTTACTTTCATTATTTTCATGAACTCCTCTATTCTGTACTTTGCGTTTGGCTGTGTGTTTTCGTTCCATTGAATCCTTGTTGCCCATCCATACCACGTAGATTCATTATAATCATTGCTATACCATATCCAGTGGTTAGTAACCCATGCTCCCACGGGCTCATCTTCCATCGGTATCCAGTCTTTTGACCACTTCATGATAAGCCATGCGTCACCTGTACCGGATACCCATCCACCTTCAATGCTTCTGTCGTAATATCCATACCAGCCATTGAAGAGCCTTGCCTTGTAGTTGTAGCCAAATTCATCAAAACCTCCTGCCGAAACTAGAGCTCCTCCCATAAAAACCAAAAATACTGCAAACACACATGTTGCTTTCTTCATATTTCTCCCTCCATAGTTCAAATCCAGATTTAGATTTTTTTCTATTATTAAAGAACAGTGTATTTTACATTTTACAAATATATATTAAAGTTATTTAAATGTTTTGGTGTCAAACAAATATCTCTTAGAACAAAGTAAAGAAAACTCTATCAAAGTCAAAACAATGTCCGGGAATTGATAAAGGAAGAGAAAGGTAATCAACCGTACATAACTTCGTGTGAAGCTATCTGCTGAGCTAATCTTTCCTCCGAGCCAAGAACTTTCTCAACAGCCTTTATAAAATCCTCATGAGTTACGTATTCTCTTCTCGCCCTGATGGCAAACATTCCTGCCTCGGTTACAATTGCCTTAAGATCTGCACCGCTTGCCCCTTCTGTCATCTCCGCTATGGCTTTGAGGTCAACGCCCTTAAGGTTCATCTTCCTCGTGTGGACTTTAAGGATCTCCCATCTTCCTTTGAAGTCTGGTAGAGGAACTTCTATGAGTCTATCGAATCTTCCCGGTCTAAGTAAAGCCGGATCAAGGATGTCAGGCCTGTTTGTAGCGGCAATAACCTTAACATTACCTCTCGGATCAAAGCCATCTAGTTCAGCCAAGAGCTGCATTAAAGTTCTGTTAACCTCCCTCTCCCCACCGGTTGTTTCGTCTAATCTCTTTGCACCTATTGCGTCTATCTCATCAATGAAAACTATTGACGGTGCTTTTTCTCTTGCCAATTCAAAGAGCTCGCTAACTAATCTAGCACCTTCTCCTATGTATTTCCTCACAAGTTCACTGCCGACGACCCTTATGAAGGTTGCATTTACCTCGTGAGCTAGTGCTTTTGCCATTAGGGTCTTTCCACAGCCGGGAGGACCGTAGAGAAGTACTCCTTTAGGTGGTTCGATCCCAACCCTTTCAAAGAGCTCAGGGTGCTTGAGTGGAAGCTCTATAGCCTCTCTTAGCTCCATAAGTTGCTTTTTCAGTCCACCTATGTCATTGTAGGTAACCTTAGGCCTCTCAATTACTTCAAAACCCAACACAGATGGGTCTTTTTGGGACGGTAAGAGCTCTATAACCGCCATTGTTCTTTGATCCAAGGCAACTCTGGCACCAGGCTTTAGCTTCTCCCTTTCTATCCACGGTGCAATCCTCACAACGAATCTTGGACCATTGTAGTTTTGAACAATAGCCCTGTCTTCATCCAAAAGCTCAATTAAAGTACCAGCAAAGGCTGGAGGTTGCCTCAGTCTGGACATCTCCATCCTTAAGCGTGAAAGCTCCCTCTCAAGTCTCTCCTTATCAGCCTCAAGCGTTCTCACTTGGAGTTCAAGCTGTCTTATTCTACGCTTGAGATAGTAAACGTAATCGTCATACCCCTCTTCGTGCTTCACGTTGACATCTTCAACATCGCTCATAATCTAAACCCTCCTGTATATAACTATGAAGAAGAACCTTATTAACTTACCCATACACTCTCCCTGTGAGTAGGAATTCTAGAGAGCTTATAAACTTTTGGTTTATGAATGCCCTTTCAAAAAACGTGAAACCTCCTCTATAGACAAACCGCCCATTTTGACCTTGATTTTGGTCGATCACATATTAAAACGGAAAACTTCACCTTCGGATTGTTCGAAAGGTTTAAGTAATCTTTTGTTATTATTTGTACTCGGACGTTTAGGGAGGTGGTATGATGGTGAAGGTAAGGTTTCTAGGGCATGCCGCATTTGAAATAGAAGGAGAAGGAAAAAGAATACTAATAGACCCATTTTTGACCGGGAACCCAAATGCAGCAGCAAAACCTGAGGACTTTGATAAGGTTGACCTGATTCTTGTAACCCATGCACACGGAGATCACGTTGGTGATGCAGTAAAAATTGCCCAAAAAACTGGGGCAAAGATAGTAGCAATGTACGACATAGCCAACTATCTTGTAGAAAACAACAAGGGCATAACAACAATAGGAATGAACTACGGCCCAACTGAGGTTGAAGGGATCAAAATAATCCAAGTTCCGGCATGGCATTCAAGCAGCGACGGAAAATACAGCATTGGAAACGCCTGCGGATACATCATAGAACTTGAAAGAAAGAAAATCTACCACGCTGGAGACACCTACGTTTTCAAGGACATGGAGCTCTTCGCTGAGCTTTATGGGATAGATCTTGCCTTGCTTCCAATAGGGGGACACTTCACGATGGGACCCAAAGAGGCGGCAAAGGCCGTTGAACTCCTCAAGCCGAAATACGTTATACCAATGCACTATGGAACTTTCCCACCAATAGCCAGGGATCCAGAAGAATTTAAAGAGCTTGTTGGGGACAAAGCAGAGGTCATTATACTAAAACCAGGAGAAGTCTTTGAGCTTTGAAAAACCTTTTAAACTTTCTTTTTTAGCTTCAATGTGGTGAGTGTATTGAGGACTAAGTATATCGCATTAACAATCATTGCGGCCTTAATACTTGCCTCTTTCATAGCCATCCCGATTTATGCTCAGCAGGAAGAGAATAGACCTGAGTACGACCTAATAATAGTTAGAAACGATGACCTCATAGATTATATTACCGTTCAGCCCTATGCTAGACTTCTTAATATTCCTGTTCTTCCCGTTAATCCCCAAAAGCTGGATGAAAAGACATGGGCTCAGCTTTATTCATACATCCAGTTAGGGTGGAAAAAAGTCCTGATAGTTGGGAATTCAAACGCGGTTAGCAAGGAAGTTGAGGACGAGCTCCTTAAGATGGGGTACAGTGTTACGAGGATAGGAGGGGATGTAAGGACTGAAACAGCGGAAAAATTAGCTGTTCACTTTTACCCTCAAGGGTCAAAAGCGGTGGTTCTGGCTAGTGCTTTGGATTACGGGTCTGCCCTTGCTGCATCAAAGTTTGCAATGGAATATAATCTACCACTCCTACTAACTTTAGAAAACGATCTCTCAGAGCACGCAATCGCGGGGTTAAACCATCTAAAGCCAAACCTTGTTATTCTGGTTGGAACCGGGTTAAACGAAACTATAGAAATAAAGTTGAAGAATATGGGATACGAAACCTACTGGCTCGGAAAGAACGTAGAAAAGCCTCCCGTGTCTCCTCCAGAAAAGCCATCTCCATACAGGTACTCTCTCATAGGTGCCATACTATCACTAGCAATTGCCCTCCCGATAACACTGTACTGGGCAAAGAAGAAATGGTATTCCCACAAGATCCCCGTGGAAGTGCTGACAGAAAAGGAAAGGATTGTTGTAAAAGCCCTGATAGAACAGGGTGGAAAAGTAAAGCAAGAAGACCTCCCAGAGCTTACCGGCTACTCAAGACCAACAGTGAGCAGAATAATCCAAGAGCTTGAAAAGAAGCAGCTGGTTGAGAGGGAGAAAATCGGCAAAACCTTCATTGTCAAGCTTGTGAAGGAAATAGACCTTAAGGAATAGAGGTCAGAAAGCCCTACCGCTCATCACATCTCAGCGTCCTGACTTTTCTTCATCCCCTATATAAAGGAAGGAAAGAACAAAATCACGCCTTTCTAAAGAGATGTCCATGGGATTTGTTTATATGCCTGATGTAATCCTTGCTCTTTCTAAAGACCATCCCGCATCTTGGACATCTAAAAAAGATCTCCCCGTCCCTGTCCTTGATTTTTATTGCCTTAAGCACCGCCACTCTCCTCCACCCCCATGCTCTAATTTAGTTATTGATTTTTAAGCTTTATCCCCCTATTAAAGCCATATCCTGTTCCCTTTTACCTTCAAATAACCCATTTTCTGCAGTTCTTTTAATATATCCTCTATTGCCTCTTCGTCAAAGTATATGTTTATCTTCTCTCTCCTCCCTTCTACAGTTAGAGGCTCATGTTCCAAGAGGGTTTCGATTAATTCCATTTTTGTATCCTTCTTTTCGGCTATTGTTAGCATTGTATTTGCCAGCACAGATTTTCCAATCCCCACGAACATTGCCTCAACTAAAGATTCCTCGGTAGCATATTCCTCCGCTATTTCCAAAGCCCTCTTTATTAGCTCCTCCTCGATCTCAAGAACTTCAACAAAGTACTTTCTCATAAAGGAAAGTTCAGTTGTGAGGGTTGCATCGAGCTTATCTTCTATCTCTTCCAGCACGTCTTCAAGCTCATCAATGTTAAACCTGAGCTCAATTTCAAGTTCATCAAGTTTGGGCTTTTTAACAAGCCTGAGCCTCTCTTCCCCTTCAACATATCCGTTCTCTATCAAGGCCGTTATGAGCGTTAGCTTGGGAATATTTACCTCATCAAAGAGCTCCTTAAATTCTTTCTCTTCCCCAACATTCCATTCATTCATAAGGGCATCAAAAGTTGCTCTTATTTCTTCGAGAGTATCCTCAAGTACTTCAATACCTTCAGATTTCCTAATCAGCTCACTGAACTTGTCTTTGATTACAATGAGGTGGTGAAGCTCCCATCCAAGCTCTTCTCGGGTTTTATTCATTATCCCCTCTTTACTGAGTTCCTTTGAAAGCCTTATCATATCTTCCTTACTAAGCACCTCAAATCTCACGTTTATCCACCAAAAATAGAAAAGGGTTCCCAAGTTATAAACCTTGAGCCTAAATAACTTTTACAATTCTCTCTGCCCAAGGAGAGATTCTAACCTTTATGTAGCCTTTAAGCCTCTCATCAACTTCCCTGTCTCCAGTATAAACCCTAATCGCCCCTTTAACTTTCGAAGGAGTTGCCACAACAATAATATTTTCCTTTGGTATATGCTTCAAAACTTCTGGAGAGAACTGCTGGTTGCCCCTACCAAAAAGAAAGTTCAAGCCCCCTACAACAGTCACAATGATTTTTGGATTTCTATGAATGTATTCCAGCAAATCTTTTTCTTGGGCGTCTTTCACGAGGAGCTTCGCTTTTCCGTTTTTTATCTCAACTATATCCACTCCTAAGAGTGTCCCGTCTATTCCAAGCATGTCTTTGAGCTTTTTTATCGTTGAGCCAGCTCCCAGAAAGTAAACTCCATCCTCAAGCTCCTCTACAATAGCCTCCACTATAGCATCAAGTTCTTCCTCTTCATCAAGTGGGACAGTCTCCTTTGCCCCCTGTACAAGGGTCTCCACATAGGGAGTTAAGGCTTTTCCATAGAGCTTTGCTTTTACTTCATCGTGCCTGTATGCATTCTCATCGAGGTCGAGAATTTCCCTCTCCACAAGCCTTGCGTTTCCTTTTGCGAACGCAACAAGAAGTTTTGCAGCATCTTCTGGAGAGGTGGCAAAAACCCCCGAGAACATCTTAACTCCGGTTGGAATTCCAAGAATGGGCTTTTCCTTGTCTATTGCTTCATATATATCCCTTGCTGTTCCATCTCCTCCTGCAAAGAGCAGTATATCTACTTTGTCCTTCATCAGCCTAGCGAGTGTTTTTGTATCCTCCTTTGTGGTATCTGGAATTTTAACTCCCGATATTTCTCTATATTTGATCTCTCTGTGCTTAATAACTTTATAGGGAAAGCTGAACTCTTTAAGGGCATCCTCTCCCAGTCCATCATGCCCTGTTAAAAATTTAACATCAACATCATAATGAGAAAGCTCATTTAAAAAGAGCTTTGTAAAATCAAGCGCCACAGGCGTTGCTCCTCGTTTTATGGCTTCCTCCACAACTCCATCAGTACCTTTAAGGGCAACTCTGCCACCCATTCCAGCTATTGGATTTACTATCAAGCCTACTATCATATTTCTCACCTTTATCTCATGTATTTCCTTGCAAAGACCGTCAGGAAGACAGCCCACATGAACATTCCAAAGAGAGCCTCAATTGAAGCAATTACCCTCCCAATGCCGATGGGATGAAGATCTCCATAACCAAGGGTTGTTGCCGTCACTACACTAAAATATTCGTAGTCAAGGAAGCTCTTCAGGGGCACACCAGAGCTTGTGACGCTTCTTGTGAAATAAAAGAGAGTCGGAAATACTAGATTGACCATAAATATCCAAATAACAATTGGCCTTTTCCAATCTGTTCCGTATTTGCACGTCAAATCAGCAAAAAACCACTCGAAGAGTCCTTCCAGAAGATGGATATAGTGTTTTATCTTGGTTCCAATTCTACCAGAGGGAATGTGAGGGAACCTTATCCTAATTCCAAGCTTGGGCAGGTATGCAATGTACCTTCCCATCTTTTGCTTTCTCCTGGCAAGCATCTCCAAATAGTAATATTGATCTGCCTTCTCTTTATCTCCGCTTTTTTCCCATGTGATCCTTGCTAGGCGGTAGAAAAATTCCTCCATTGTTGGGTTATTGAAGCTGCATTCTTCAAGAATCACGAACCCCCTCACACTCAACTCTGCCAGAAGGTTTGGAAGTACCGTTAAGTTCCATGTTGTGTCTCCATAGAATACAACGCCCCTAAAGACCAGGTTATTGTAAATTGTGGTGTGTACAAACTCAGGAACTTTTAACCTCCCACCTCTTATCTCCACGTGCCCCGGAACTTCAAGGTTTTCAAGTTGAAGGACTCCATCAAAGTTTCTGATGAATACCCTCACCTGCCTCTTAAACCTAGGACTGGGATCAAATTCTACATTTTTTATGAGAAAAATCCTTGCCTTTACATGCTTCCTTGACATTCCCGATAGGTTTATTCCATGTTCCTCTAAAAGTTCCTTAAGCAGGGGGTACCTAGAATTTACTCCTATCCTTCTAACGTTTTTGAGGTCTGAGAATTCTATTCTCCCGTGAATTGTTTCCTTTTCCCCATATTCTTCCTCACCTGATATAACTCGCTCCGCATGCTGAACGGAATTCATCATCAAATATCGAACCGTGCTGTTCTTCACAGAAATTGAGTTCTCAAACTTGATATCAAGAATATTAAACCCAAAAAAGACAGAGTTCTTTACCCATACTGTTCCTATAGACGATGCCAGCAGTATAACCCTCTCAATCTCGCAGTTGAAAATGGATAGTCCCTTTAGGTTGGAATTTTCAACGATAAGCGTCTTTATCTTCGAGTTCTTAAAGACGAGAGGCTTCTCACTTGTTAGGTTAGAGATTTTAGCCTCATATAGCTGTACACCTTCAAAGTACCTAACTCCCCTTTCCAGTTTCCTCTTAAAGGCCCTCTCTTTAATTTCTTTTATTTTTTCTCCATAAAGCAACTCACCTTCATCAAAAGGAATATGGAGTGAGCAGTACTTTGAACCCGCTAAAGACTTTGTTTTGCATTTTTCACCATTTTTGAAGATATACTCGCACATGCTCTCACCGAAATTACTCCTTAGCTATCACGATATCATCAAGACTTTTTAATCTTACTTTTTTCACGGATTCCTCAATTTTTGTAGGGATTTCTTTGATGGGTCTAAGGATTATTGCCTCAATTTGTGAAAAGCCCAGCTTTTTCCTAGCATAAGCTCTGTGGTGACCGTCCAAGATATAATAGTTTCCCTTATGCTCTAGAACTATAACGGGAGCATCGTAACCGTGGGCTATCTCTTGAAGCACTACTAACAGCTTTTTCTCACTCAGCTCCCATTGGGTCGGTATGAGAACATCGAGGGGGAGATACTTGTGCTCTAGTTCAAACGGTACACCATAAAGGGCTTCATTTTCTTTCTTTATCCTCTCTGCTCTTTTAAATGCCTCTTCTCTGGTTATAAGTCTAATCACCTTTAACTCCCCTAACAACTATAAACGCCCCAAAGTTCTTTAGCTTATCGCTGAACTTTTGGTCAAGCTTCTCAGCAAGCCCTAAGAAGGGGAAAAATGAAGGAAAGTATATAATCCCTCTGCTTTCAACGTCTCTAAAACCAGCCTCCTTCATTAGCCTTTCAAGCTCTTTGGGCGTATAAAATCTTGCATAGCGATATGCCGTTTCCACGAAAAGACTTTTTAAGCGCTTGAAGAGAAACCATAAACTTCTACCGTTCATTGTGCCGATGATCGCTTCTCCTCCAGGTTTTAAAACACGATAAATTTCCCCAAGAGCTTTCTCGGGCTTGTGTATAAACTCAAACATTGTAATGCTCAAAACTAAATCAAATGTGTTGTCTTCAAAGGGCAACGAATATGCATCTGCCCTAATGAACTTAACATTTGGGAGCTTTTTTCTTGCTATCTTTAGCATTTCTTCACTTACGTCCACTCCAACAACTTCAAACCCTCTTTTATAGAGCTCCAAGGTATAATTACCAGTTCCGCATCCAAGGTCAAGGGCTTTTCCGCTTTTGGTTTTTATCATAGAGAATACTAACCTTTTTTCCGTTTTATCAACATAACGCCCGACTTTAGTCTTATACCACTCATCGTAGCGAGGGGCGATTTTATCGAAGTATTCCACGTTATACACCCAGCTTGCTCTCTATTGTAAGTTCTTTATCTACTCTCTCATCGATCCTTACACTTATCACAACTCTCTGAGCTCCAGTTTTAAATATTGCTTCGTGGCACTTCTTAATGAGAGCGAGTATTTCATCAATGTCTCCTTCAACAACCGTTCCCATTGGGCACGTCATGTACTTCAATCCGCTTTTTTTGATTACTTCAAATACTGGCTCCAAATACTTCCCTACACTAGGTGATTGCGTACCAAGAGGGAAAATACAAATTTCAGCTACCGCCATGTTATATCACCGGAATTCTTCTCTCTTTCTTTCCCTATTCCATATGTAGTCTAAGAGAGGCCTTATCCTCTCCCAAACTTCCTCAATTCCCCCATGTCCGTTTATCTGCACGTAAACTCCCTGTCCCTTGTAAAATTTAATGATTGGCTCCATGTTGTTGATGTAAATGTCGTACCTTCTAGAAACTATCTCCGGCTTGTCGTCCTCTCTCTGAACCACTTCGCCCCCACAAATATCGCATTTTCCAGGGACTTTTGGTGGGTTGTATTTTATATGGTACACAGCCCCACAGTTTTTGCATATCCTCCTTCCGGAGATTCTCGTTATGCTTTCCTCCTTTGAAATGAAAATGTCTATCGCTAGGTTTATCCTAATGCCGTGGTCGTAGAGGAAGTTCTCAAGGGCTAATACTTGCTCAGCCGTTCTTGGGTAGCCGTCAATGATAAAGTTTTCCCTCTTTCTCCTCAATCTCGAAAGTACGAGGGTATTTATAACGGTATCAGGCAAAAGCTCGCCCCTTTCTATGTATTTCTTCATCTCCAAGCCAAGGGTGTTTCCTTTGTTTATCTCTGCCCGGATTATATCACCGGAGGCTATGTACTCGAGGCCGTATTTCTCAACGATTCTCCTCGAATGTGTCGATTTTCCAGAACCCGGAGGCCCAAAAATCAGAATGTTCATTTGATCACCAATATGGATATATATCTCCAGTGCATTAAAGTATTATGGTGATGCTCCATGCCCAGACTCTCAACCGGATTTGTTAGGGCGAGTGGGTATGCAAACAAAGTTAGAAAAGTTCTCTTCGCCTTAACACGCGGTAAGCTTAACCCCGAGGAAGTTGTAAGAGCGTCAGCCCAGCTAAACCAATACCTCTTTGATAAGCTCCAAGAAATGGGCGTGAAAAAAGAAGACGTCGTAAGAATTTCGATAGAGTTCAACATCAAAAATGGAGAGATAGAGTGGGACTATGACACGCTGAGAATCGAGGTCTACAAGAAAGAGGAAGAGGAAAAGCTTGCGGAGGCTATGAGAGAGGTTGAAGAAAGCGAAAAAGCCCTAGAGATTGCGATAGAGGAGTTGAGCAAACTTTCGGAGAAACTAAGAGAACTCAGCGATGAAATTGCCCAAACTATCGAGAGGCTCAAAAGAGAGCATACATCCCTAAAACTCGAGTTCGAAAAGTAGTTACTCCTCGTATCCTTCACTCTGGTAGCTTTTTCCCTCCATTTTTATCACATAATCAGCTGCATTCTGAAGTGCAATACTAAACCCAGGCTCAACTCCTATAACTACAGTCTCCTTGCCTTTTCTTTTTGCTTCGCTTATTATGGGGAGAAAATCCGCATCCCTCGTAGCCAAGGCTATCACCTCTATATCACTGTTGTATATTAGCTCCATCGCCTCAATGGCAATCCTCACGTCTGTATCTCCGGCAACTATTATGGGCTCAAATCCTTGGTTAACAACTGCCTCAATAAGTCCCTGAGGAGCGTATTGGTTTAAGACAACCTTAGCTACTCTGATTTTCCCAATCTTCTCAAGTGCCTCCTTAATATTTTCGAGCTTAATCCCAAATTCCTTCCTCAGTATGTTAGGACCGTCTATTATCAACCCTATGCTCTTTTGGGGAGTTTCAACTTTTTCTCGCTTTTCTTTTTCCTTAGGCTCTCTTTCTTCTCTTTTCAGTATTCTGAACAGTGCTGTTCTCATCTACCTCACCCCTTTCAAGAATAATTACGTAATCCGCAGCATGTTTTAAAGCGGCACTAAACCCAGGTTCAATTCCAATTATGGCAGTTTCTTTTCCTTTTTCTTTTGCCTTCAAAATTATCGGAAGAAATTCCGCATTTCTCGTTGCCAAAGCAATAATATCAATGTTTGGATTGTATATCTCCCTCATAGCCTCGACGGCAAGTTTCACTCCAGTTTCTCCAGCAACGATTATCGGTTCAAAACCTTGATTTGCAACCGCTTCAATAAGCCCCTGAGGAGCGTATTGGTTCAGAATGACTTTCGCTACCCTTATATTGCCGAGTTCTTCCAATGCTGCAACAATATCCTCAAGGTGCACATTGAACTCCTTTCTAAGGATATTTGGCCCATCTATAAGGAGGGCAATCCTTTTTCCTCGCTGAATTTTCTTCCTCATCATTGCAATACTTTTAACTCCTTCCTTTGTCATGGAGACTATTTTCTCCCAATTGCTGGGCATCGTTATCACCTCAATCAGTATGAAAACTCTACATGGAAAAGTTATGGCTTTAAAGTATAAAAAACTTAAGGAAACGGCCGGACGAAAGGATTATAAGCAATGAAAGTCTAGTAAAAAACATGAGCAGAATCCCTTTTTATCTTAGGGAAAGACTTGATGAGATAAGGCAGAGGATATTGTTTGAAACCTATGAAGCCCAAAAACTCCCAAAATGGGAACAGGTAGTCCTTACCTGGATCGCACTCTTCTCCTTCTGGATAGTGATAAGTGGGAATACACAGAGTGAGAATTTATTCATTGGGGGAATAGCAACTCTGGTAATTTCTCTTTTCATGTATGAAATGCTCACCGAAGATATAAGGCAGACGGGCCACATTGTAGAGAAGATTCTTTACATAAGTCTCTTTGTCATTCCTCAGTACCTTTTTATCATGGCATTCCGGTTAATAGAGAGCAACTTCAAAGTAGCAAAACATGCCATATTAATGGACATAAATCCGGGGATAATAAAGATCAAGACCGACCTGCATTCAGATACTGGAATAACGATTTTAGCAAACTCTATAACCCTCACCCCCGGGACTTTAACCCTTGACGTCGACAAAAAACTCGGGGAAACTTATCTTTACGTGCATTGGATAGATGTTGAAACGCTCAACAGAGAGGTTGCGGGTGAAAAGATTAAGGGGGACATCGAAGCATGGTTGAAGAAAATCTTCTGGTGAGTCCTTTTGGATGGGGCGCAGTAGTGCTAGTGATTACTTCTCTGGTTTTATCGTATCGCGTACTGTTTGGACCAACCTTAGCTGACAGAATAGTCGGCATCAACACCGTAACAACAAAAACCGTAGTTATATTGGCAATATTTGCTTTCATAGCAAAAGAGTACTTTTTCTTAGATCTTGCAGTTGTTCTTCTCATGGTTAACGCTGTGGGAGGGCTGATATTAGCAAAGTACATGGAGGGAGCAAAGTGATAGAATACCTCCTTCTTCTCCTTGGAGAGTCCATAATGATATTCGGAACTCTCGGGATACTCCGCTTTCCCGATGTGTATACTCGTCTTCATGCGGCAACAAAGTGCGATACTGGCGGAGCAATGAGCATTCTCATAGCCCTAGCAATTGCTTCAGAAGCTTCCCTACTGATTAAGCTAAAATTCCTCGTGCTGGCGTTTTTAATCGCCCTAATAAACCCCATGGTCTCCCATGCAATAGCGAGAGGAGCCTATAAGTATGGAATAAAACCAAAAGTTGTGGTGGATATGTATGCCTGGGATAATCCTTGACGTACTTCTCTTAACCATGATTATCCTATCAATTGCCGTGATAGAAGAGGAAAACCTAGTTAGTGCAGTTGTTAAATACGCCTTTCTCAGCCTAGCCTTTGTTCTTGTGTTGACCCTTTTAAAGGCTCCCGACGTTGCCCTTTCTGCCATTGTTGTAGGAGCGGTTGTCATAGGCGTGTTTCTCTTTACGATTCGGGAGGTGGAAAAGTGAAGCGATTAGCTGCCATTCTTTTACTCCTAGCTCTTGCTTATGTTTTCACTGGCTTGGATTACTCCAAAAGTGAAGGGGGAAGTTACGAGTACTATATCACTAACTGGAAAGAAGTTGGAATTCCCAATTTAGTAACGGCAATCTTGGCGGATTGGAGGGCATACGATAGTTTAGGAGAAGCAACTCTCCTTTTTACAGCAATTGCGGGCTTTTACCTTCTTCTGGGAGGGAAGAAAAAATGAAGATGAGCTTGATAGTGCGAACAACAACGAAGCTCATAAGCCCGTTTCTAGTGGCTTATTCCGCTTATCTAATGCTCTATGGTCATTTAAGTCCGGGAGGAGGATTCCAGGCGGGGGTTATATTAGCGGTCAGCATTATCCTCTTGATAACCTCTCATGGTTACAACAGGGTTAGAAAAACCTTCAAATTCTGGGAAGTTCAGCTCATCGAAGGGATCTCGGGGGAATTTTTAGCCCTCCTAGCAACAGCAGGTGTGTTCTTCGGTGGATTTTTCTACAACTTTTTGCGAGGAGGAGAGCTCGGCTCCCTTATAAGTGGTGGAATAATCCCCCTATTTAACATAGGCGTTGCATTGAAGGTTGGAGCGGCATTTACGTTCATGTTTTACATCCTGCTGAGGTGGGTGGAACGTGATTAACCCCGAACTTGCTGGAATTATAATAATCCTCATAGGACTTTATGGCCTCATGACAAAGGAAAACCTGATCAAGATAGTCCTGTCCATAAACGTAGTGTCCATAGGGCTCGTCCTCTTCTTTATTGGGACTGGCTATGTAGAAGGAGGGGACGTTCCAATAATGCCCAGAGAAAAAGTTGTCGATCCTTTACCCGCTACCCTTATGCTTACCACTCTCGTTGTTGATGTTGCCATAACTTCCCTTGCGTTGGCATTAATCCTAAAGATGAGGAGGGAAGAAGAATGATCCCCATTATTGTTGCATTTCCCCTTATTATGGCATTTTTAACCTCCATCCTTCCAGCTTTAAGGAGAGAGAGGTTTTCCAAGCATCTGTTCCTAATTGGCATGCTGTCCCCATGGCTTATTCTACCCCAAATAATCAATAACCTCCCCTCCAATGAAGTTGTCGGAAACTGGAGCAGAGTCTCTGGCATTGAGGTTGCCGTAGATGCTTATAACATCCCCTTTATAGTGGCAGAGCTTATTCTCTCTGCTTTTGTTGCCCTCTATGTGTGGAGCTATTATCCAAGAAAAATTGAAAACAAGGCCTATGTCCTTATCCTCCTTCTTCATTCAGGACTCCTGGGAGCTTTTATAAGCAGAGACCTCTTCAATTATTATATCTACATGGAGATAGCATCGGTAGCAAGCTTTGCTCTTGTGGGAATTTCAAAGGAGAAAGGAGCAAGGAGGGCAGCTTTCAAATACACGGTCTTTTCCCTTCTGGCTTCATACATTTTCATCTTGGGGATAGGGATTATCTACCTGAAAACAGGCTACCTGAACCTAGCCCTTATAAAAGAAAACCTGAGAATGTCGAGAGAGATTAACGCAGCTTTAGCACTATCTTTTACATCTCTGCTCTTGAAGAGTGGCATCTTCCCTCTGTACTTCTGGCTTCCAGACGCTCATTCTAAGGCAGATGCTCCAGTAAGTGCCTTGCTTTCCGGCCTTGTAGTCAAAGCTCCTGCATACGGGATGATTCTTCTCACATTGACGTTCCCAATCAATAGTTTCGTGCAAAAAACGTTGCTTTCTCTGGCGTTCCTTTCTATGTTTTTTGGGATAGGCATGATGCTTCTTCAGAAAAATTCAGAGAGACTTTTGGCTTATTCCACAGTATCCCAGATGGGATATGTACTTCTCGGAATAGCCCTCTTAAATCCTTTGGCCGCAGCTTACTATGCCTTAGCCCACGCCCTCTTTAAAGGAGGCCTTTTCCTTAGTGTAGGAAGCTTAGCGGAGCACTATGAAACTCGGGATTTGGAAAAACTATCGTATAGGAATAATAAGATTTTAATGCTTGCAATCGTTTTGCTAAGCCTTGCTATCGGAGGTGTTAGCCCCTTTATCGGAGCATTTGGGAAGGCTATGCTAATTGAGAACCTCAAGGGATTTCTGAAATATGCTTTTTATGCGGGGGGAATCGGCACTCTGGTGTCGTTTACAAAGCTTAACTATTATCTTTCGAAAAGAGGAGAAAAAATCGAAATCCCCAAAAGAAAAGAAGTGATTTCATTATCTCTTGGAATCCTAACACTTCTCGGAGGCATCTACCTCTATCCGCATCTCAGCGTCCTCAAAGACTCAATCAGCCTCGCCATTGCCATCTTTATCTTCTACCTGCTCAGGAAGCTGGGAGTCTTTGAGGTATCCCTTAGGGCTTTTACACCGGAGCAATTCAAAACCCTGGGCAAAGAGATAAATGCTTATATGCTCCTCTTCACTGCTGTATTGCTATTATTTTTATTCAATTTCCTTTAGCGAAACTTCCATAACCTCTTCGATATTTTGTAGTTCTGCGATAAGCTCTTCTTTGCTTATATCCATCTGACTTACATCAACAACCGCAACTATTGCTCCAAGGCCAATTTGCTCCATTTCCTCAGCTTCGCTGAATAGGATGTTAACCCTATGCTTCCCAAGAGTGCCGGTAATTTTAGCCAGAACTCCGGGTTTGTCCTTAACAACGAGTTCAATCTCTACAAGTTCTTTTCCGGGAAGGGCTATCCTTTCGAGGTGAATTTCATTTAGATCGGTATCAATTTCCACTAAGAAGTAAGCGTCTTTAACAAGCCCTACTTCATACGCCCATTCCAGCGGTATCTCTATCTTTCCGTTCTCCTTAATCCTTAAAATTTCATAGTGCCTCATGAGGATAACTAATGCTTCACAAAATAAAAAGCTTCTTCCTTTCTTAGAAAATTTTTTAATAAGGGAAATACCAGAAAGAGTGGAGGTGCACTCGTGGAAATTGGCGTAATTGGGTATGTGTTCACTATAATCGCAATTGCACGGCTTTTTGCTGAGATATTTGAACGCCTAGGTTATCCAGGATTCCTTGGCGAGATTTCAGCGGGTTTAGTATTGGGGAGCTTCCTCGTTTCAATGCCCAGAGAGGAGTTGAATCTTCTCGCAGAACTTGGGGTATTTTTCCTAATGATGTACGCCGGATTGGAGCTCACTCCGGAGGAAGTTCATCTCGGCGGTAAAAAGAGCCTTCCCCTTTATATCCTGACCTATGCCTTGATGACCTTCATAACTCTCCCTTTCACAGATTATACAATCTCCCACGAGAATCTTATAGTAGGTTCAATACTCTCCGTTGCCTCTGCCCCTATAGTTCTAAGATTGTCCAGATTTTTTGGAGGGGACTTTCTACATATAGCCCTATCGTATGCAGTAATAAGCGAAATTGGAGCCCTTGTTAGCCTGTACCTCCTAGTTAACTTTGAAGTTTATCACTTAACGTATTTCGGCTTATTTGTTGAACTATTAAAAGATGGGCTGTTCCTAGGAGTCCTCCTTGGAATAAACTATTTCCTAAACGTCAAGCACAAGGTATTGATAATTCGAGCACTCAGGAATTTAAAGAGTGATGAAGCAGTTTTTGGCCTGGTAATGATTCTCGCAACCTCAATAGCACTTATCAGCGAAATGATTGGGCTTCACTTTAGTATCGGTGCTTTCGTCGTTGGACTTTTGCTTCACAGTGACCTAATAGGAACCAAGCAGTATAAGAGAGTGCACACAATAATATCCGGTGTAACCTACGGTATTTTTGCTCCAATCTTCTTTGCATGGAGAGGAATAAACTTTGAAACTGAATTTTCAGTGGAAGTGGTTTACTTCTTTATCCTAGTTTATATTATCAGACTCCTCCTGACCATGGGGTTCACCTGGAACAAGGATATTAGAAAAACGATAGTAAGGGCAAGCGGAATAGCGAGCTTTGGAGTTCTTGGACTGCTTGTGGGTGAGCTAGGATACGAATATGGAGTGTTAAGTCAGCACCTCTATGCACTGGCATCTTTGGCCAGTATCTTGGGAATGTTCGTCTCCACGACACTTGGAAGAGTTCTCTCGCCTAAAAATTCCTAGCTTTTTCTAGCCTATTTTTGGTTTTAGATCTTTTCAAGACGTTCTAAGGGGATATGGAACAATCTGTCCCTTTTTACAATTATTCTGAGCAAAGGCGAAAGGTTTATAAGCAAACCTACATGTAACACCAAATTGACAGCAGAATTCTTAGTTAAATAAGCTCAAAATCATGATTAACCAGAAAATATATGAAAAAAGAGGAGGTAAACCGGTATGAGCTGGACAACTCCAAAAAAAGCCATTTTACTCGCTGCAAGTGCTGAGGGGGGAACAAAATTAAACGCATTCGATAACGCTTTACTCAAAATGGGGATTGGAAACGTCAACTTGGTAAAGCTCAGCAGTGTCATTCCAGCCCACATCGAGTGGATTGATGAGCTCCCCAAAAATATTCCAATAGGAATGCTCCTCCCCACAGTTTACGCTCACATAGAAAGCGACGAACCAGGATCAACAATTAGCGCTGCTCTTGGTGTGGGGATTAGCGAGGACAACACGGGAGGACTAATCTACGAATACAGCGGCTACTGCACCAAAGAAGAAGCCGAAAGAATGGTAAAGAAAATGGTAGAAGAGGGCTTCAGAGTTAGGGGCTGGAAGCTTAAGGAATTCAAAGCTGCCGTTGCCGAGATAACGGTTAAGGATAAACCTGCTGCCGCCGTTGCGGCCGTTGTTATGCTGCCTTATTGATCTTTCAATTTTCCAAAAAGTAGAGGGAGGTGTTGCGGATGGAGGGAGGTGAAGGCGATGGCTCAAGTAGTCGAAACCCCGATAGGAATGCACGTTGTTTTGGATCTCTACGAATGCGATCCTCAAATACTGGACGACATAGAGAAGATAGAAGAAATACTTACCAAGGCTGCTGAAGTAGCGAATGCGACTATTATTGATAAACGCTTCCACAAGTTTTCTCCTCAAGGCGTTTCTGGTGTGGTTGTCGTTTCTGAGAGCCATATAGCAATTCACACATGGCCTGAGCATGGCTATGCTGCCGTTGATGTTTACACGTGCGGGGATCATACAATGCCCCTTAAGGCGAGTGAGTATATTATCAAAGAATTAAAATGCAAAAAACCAACTGTTGTAAAGCTCGATAGGGGGCTTCTCTTTAAGGAGTGATCTCTTTTCTTTTATTACCCTCCTCAAATCTGATTTTTTGTTGAATATTAAGCAAACTGGAGGCAAAAGTTTAAAAGACATCTGATAAGCTTTCAACCGAGGTGAGCATAATGGAATTCATCGAGTGGTATCCCAAGGGATATGGCGTGGGATTTAAAGTTGTTTCAAAAATAACTGAAGTAGAGAGCGAATATCAGAAGATAGAGCTTTATGAGACTGAGGGTTTTGGAAAACTTCTTGTAATTGATGGTACCGTCCAGCTCGTTGAACATGGCGAGAGAAGTTATCACGAGCCATTGGTTCATCCTGTCATGCTCGCCCATCCAAATCCAAAGAAAGTTCTCGTCATAGGAGGGGGAGATGGGGGAACTTTAAGGGAAGTGCTTGAGCACAAGACCGTTGAAAAGGCAGTTATGGTGGAGATAGACGAAAAAGTTGTTGAGATTTCAATAAAATACTTGAAAATCGATGGAGGACTTCTGGAGAGAGCTCTCAAAGGAGAAGAGCCAAGAGCAGAGCTCATAATAGGGGATGGCGTTGAATACATGAAGAGGCACAAAGATCACTTTGACGTCATAATCGTGGACTCAACGGATCCTGTTGGCCCTGCGAAGCTGTTGTTCAGCGAAGAATTCTATAGAAATGCATACGAAGCTCTGGGAGAGAGAGGCTTGTACATTACACAAGCGGGAAGCGTTTATCTCTTTACAGATGAACTTCTTGATGCCTACAAAAACATGAAGAAGGTCTTTGATAGGGTTTACTACTTCAGCTTTCCCGTAATAGGCTATGCTTCTCCATGGAGCTTCTTAGTTGGAGTTAAAGGCGACATAGACTTCACAAAGACCGATCTAGATAGGGCGAAGAACCTTAACTTGCAGTATTATGACCCAGAAAGGCACGAAACTCTGTTCCAGATGCCGAAGTACGTTAGAGAGCTCCTTGAGGGCAAAGCCTGAACTTTAGAGTACTTTTTTTGCTTCTTTTTGGAAATTTTCCATAAATTCTTCCATTTTGGAGAGAATGGAATTTAAGGCTTCTTTTGGTGCTTTGGCCTTGTAGATATAACCGAGCCATCCTCTGTTTACCATCTCCCTCTCCACCAGTCCAAGTTCAAGAAGGTGCTTGAGCTTTTCCCTGACAATTCTCTCGGATAAATCAAGCTTTTTTGCAATCTGTCTTGGCGTTAGCTGCTCCTTTAAGAGAAGGGAATATATTTTAATCTCCGAGCTTGTAAGCTCGAATTTTTCAAGGGTTTTTGTGAACGCTCTCAATAGCTCCTCCATTTCCATCACTATGAAGGTTTTTCTTCATACGTATTCACAATTTAGTGAAAACACTTATAAACCTTTCTGGGAAGGTGTTGAGTGGTGATGGTATGCTAAAGGCCGTAATAAAAAACACCAGGATAGTCGATGGTAAATCGTTCATAGGAATGGGCCTGCTCGGCTTGTTAATGAACTTTAGGCATAATCCCGATTTCAAAGGTGCTATTATACTTGTAATTTCATTAATATTATATGTTGCATACGCATTTGCCATAAACAATTGTTTCGATGTTGACACCGATTTAAAAAATCCCCAAAAGAGGAACAAAAACCCAGTGGCAAGTGGGGAACTTAGCTTTAGGATGGGTATTATCTCTTCAGCCCTAATTGCAGCTCTGGGAGTGTTATTTGCGTTTTTCCTTAGTTATAGAGAGTTCATGATCTACATTTCAATGTTGTTGTTGGCTACTTTTTACTCAGCACCGCCGAGACTTAAAGCAAAGCCCATCGTAGATGTAGTATCACACGGGATATTTTTCGGAGCAATGCCCTTCATTTATGGTGCATACTTCGATGGGATTTTAACAAAGTATGAAATTGCAATAGCGATAGCTCTTCTTCTGTATTCATTCGCAATGGAGCTCAGAAACCATCTTGAGGACTATGAAAGCGATTTAAAAGCAAATTTAAAGACTACTCCAATTGTCATTGGCAAGAAATTATCTGAGAAGCTTATATTGGCGTTTTCGGGTCTTTCAATAGCTCTCCTCTTAACACTTCTCAACATCCCCTTTGGAGCCCTTGGGATAGCGATTGTAGGAGTTAGGGCGAGTTATAGACTCTTTGATGTTGTTGTCGTTTTTCTGCTACTCTTTCATGCTTTGAAAGCATTGCTGGGTGTATAGTATGAACAAAAAACGGATATTTGCTCTAATTGCACTTTTAATTTCACTTGCGTATCTATACAAGAGCATTAACCTTATCGAGCTTGAATTAGCCCTAAAAACTTCATCCCATGAGTACCTTCTTGTGGCTTTTATGCTTTCTGTTTTTACCATTATCTTATCTTCTCTTAGGTGGTATCTGTTCTTAAGAGAGGTTCAGGAAACGAGCTTCAGGAAAACTCTAAGAGCCTTTTTAAGTGGATATTATCTAATGACAATTCTCCCACCAAGTGTGGGGCATATTGCAAAAGTCAAGCTCGTTGGGGGTGATTACTTCAAAGCCCTCTCTTCTCTCCTAATTGGACTGAGCACAGAACTGGTAGTGGTCTTTTTATTTGCCCTCATTTTTATCGGCTTCTTGAAGATTGGAATCCTCGGATTAATCATTATCTTGGTTGCCCTAATCTATGAAAAGGGCATTTACAAAGCTCTTGATTCTTTATTGGGTTTTTGGGAGATTTTTGGATTAAAAGGATTGGTGTCAACCCTTAGGGGTTATTTGGAGAGAATACATAAGGGATGGAGCGGAGCAAAGGAAAACAAGGCGATTTTTCTACTCTCGTTTTTGCTTTCTGTGGTGATAATTCTCCTTCAGGTCTATGGAATCATCGTAGTTGGAAAGGCATTTAATTTGGAAATTTCAATGAAACAGGCTTTATATGGGTTTTTAATGAGCGTGCTCTTTGCTTCGGTTAGCGGTATTCCAGCGGGATTTGGGGCAAACGAGTTTGGACTTGTTCTTGGAATCGGCACCTCAACAAAAGCTACTGTAACGGCTTTTATTTATAAATTCCTCTTTCAGTACGTATACTCAATATTGGGTGCAGTTCTGTTTTATGGAGCATTAGATGAAGGTGGTGGATATGAGGGTAGCACTGGTCAGTGACTGGTATTATCCAAAAATTGGAGGGGTTGCATCCCATATGCACAATTTGGCCATAAAGCTCAGAAAAAGAGGGCATGAAGTAGCGATAGTTACAAACAACAGAACCACCGGAAAAGAAGAGGATCTTGAGAGATATGGAATAGAACTTATAAAAATTCCTGGAATTATAAGCCCCCTTTTGGAGGTAAACTTGACGTATGGGCTAAAGTCCTCAGAAGAGCTCAACGAATTTCTAAAGGACTTTGATGTAATTCACTCTCACCACGCATTTACCCCCCTCGCTTTAAAAGCAGTTAAGGCCGGAAGGGCAATGGGAAAAGCCACTCTGCTCACAACACACAGCATCTCTTTTGCCCATGAATCGAAGCTCTGGGAGGCCTTAGGATTCACAATTCCTCTTTTCACAAGCTATTTAAAGTATCCCCACCGAATAATAGCGGTGAGCAAGGCTGCAAAGGCATTTATAGAGCATTTTACATCTGTTCCAATCTCAATAGTGCCAAATGGAGTTGATGATAAGCGTTTCTTCCCTGCAAAGAATAAAGACGAGATAAAAGCCAAGTTTGGACTTGAGGGTAATGTAGTGCTTTATGTAAGCAGAATGAGCTACCGAAAAGGACCTCATGTGCTTTTGAATGCATTTTCCAAAATAGAAGATGCTACTCTTGTAATGGTCGGTAACGGAGAAATGCTTCCTTTCCTAAAAGCCCAAGCTAAATTCCTTGGAATAGAAGACAGGGTTGTCTTTATGGGATATGTGCCGGATGACGTCCTTCCAGAGGTTTTTAGAATGGCAGATGTATTTGTACTACCATCAGTATCTTCGGAAGCATTTGGCATAGTTGTCCTTGAAGCCATGGCTTCTGGAGTACCAGTTGTAGCTACAGACGTCGGTGGGATACCCGAAGTAGTTAAAGAAAATGAAGCCGGCCTTCTTGTACCTCCAGGAAATGAACTTGAGCTGAGAGAGGCAATCCAGAAGCTTTTGAACGATGAAGAGCTAAGAAAGCAGTATGGAAGCAAGGGAAGAAAGGCTGTTGAGGAAAAGTATTCCTGGGATAAGGTCGTTGTGGAAATAGAAAAGATTTATGAGGAAATTCTCTCAAATATCCAGAGGGGAAATTCATGAGAATGGAGAGGCTGACATGGGAAGAATTTGAAATGGCAAAAGCCAAAGCATCCGCTATTCTTCTTCCCGTGGGCAGTGTTGAGGCTCATGGAAAGCACTTACCTCTAGGTACTGATGTCTTTGCCCCCCTTGAAATTGCAAGGAGAGTTGAAAAAAAGCTGAAGGATAAAGGAATAGAAATCCTGATAGCACCTCCAATCTGGTATGGGCACAGCTTTGTGCTGAACGTTTACCCCGGGACGATAAACGTGAGGGCAGACAGTCTGAGGAGATACGTTAGGGATGTGATGAGTGAGTTCGCAGAGGAGGGCTTTAAAAAGATAATCCTCTTAAATGGGCACGGCGGAAACGTTTATCCACTCATAGAGGCGAGTGAAGAAGTTGCAGATAGTTACGACGTCGGGATTATCCTCATAAACTGGTGGATGGACTTCAGAAAAGAAATACTTGAAATATGTTCTTCCCAAGGGCACGCAGGAGAAGATGAGACCTCAGTAATGCTTGCAATAGCGCCGGAACTCGTCAAAATGAAGAAAGCAAAGGGCGAAAAGAGAAGTGCTCCGGTTAGAGTAATAAGAAGAGATATAGGGCTTGAGCTTTTCCCAGACGGAGTCAATGATAATCCGCAAGGAGCAACAAGAGAAAAGGGAGAAAAGATTTTGGAGGTAGTTAGTGATAAAATAGCAAAAATCCTGGAAGGAATGTTATGAAGGAAGTTTTAAAAGAGATTGATACAAGGATAAAAAGACTTGAAGCGGAAATAGAGCTAGCTGAGAGCAGGTTGGAGTTTCTCGACAAAATAGGAGCGAGCTCCAGATATAAGCTCCTCGAAAAAAGGCAAAGAATTAGCGAAATGTATGTGCTCTTCTTCATGCTCTGGGGGTTTATAGGACTAGTGCTCCTTCTATATCTCAAATATAGGTATGCAGAAATGCTGCCATTTTCACTAACTCCCTATATCCTCTTGATGGTGTTTTTCATCCTCTTACCCGCCGGATACTATGCAATCTCTTCCAGAAAGCCCGAAGAAGAAACCCCAATTGACTATCTCAATAAAAGAGAAAGGATGGCACGCCTGCTTATAAATCGCTTTTACAAGCCTCTAAGAGAGGCCCTTGAAAAAAATGATAACGTCAAGCTAAAAGAGCTGGCAGACAGCATAAGCATGGGAGAACTCGCCAGAGCTGCTGAGGAACTCAACGAGGGCAATCCAAAAGCCATGGCATATGCCCTCTACATCTACCTTGCCAGAGATACCGTAAGCTCCGAAGAGATCCAAGAAGCATTAGCACTCGTAAAGAACAAACCTCTAAAACTGCTGCTCTCGACACTCCTGAAAGAAAGCTCGAGCAAGCAATGAAAGGTTTTTAAACTCAAGGGGAAAAGAAAGAATGACCGATGATGGCAACAGGGTAGCTACCGAATTTGATGTGGAAGCCGTTCCAGTCTGAGGTTATTCACATGGCACTAACAGAACGGGAAGTTTTGAGTCCCTAACCACCCTTTCTGCCGTGCTTCCAAGAAGGAGGTCTTTTAGAACGCTCCTACCCTTCTTGCCCATAACTATGATCGAAGAATCTTTGGCCAGGGCAGTACCTAATATAGAATGCGAGGCTATTCCCGTGAGCACCTCAGTTTTTACCGAAACGCTAAACATCTTCGCAAATTCTGTCAGCTTTGCCTTCGCGTTTTCAATGTTCTTTTCAAGATCTTCTGGCTTTCCATAATCCACTACGTGAATAATAACAGCTTCTTCGATTAGCTCCTCAAACTTCTTTGCCGCATTTACAACTTTTTCAGAACATTCGGAAAAGTCCAAAGCAATCAAGGGCCTCTTGAAAATCTCTTTACAATTTGAGAGACATTTAATTTTCTCCTCTTCCTCGTCCCATTCGTATTTTACAACCAAGACGGGTTTTTTAGTTGCCCTAACAAGGTTTGAGGCAGTGCTACCTAGGAGCATTTGCCTGAGGATGTTTTCACCTTTAGACGGCACAACAATCAAATCCACATTGTTCTCCTGAGCTATTTCAGCTATTTCCAGTGAAGGTATCCCAATTTTCACAATTGGTTCAACATCAATCCCATTTGCCTTTATTTCCTCGGCAAGCTTATTTAGCTCCTCCTCGTCTATTTTCATAAGCTCTATTGCCTCTATATCCGTAGCTGTGATATCAACTATGTGAACTAGATAGAGCTTCTTAGCACCGACTTCAAACAGCTGGGGAATGCACTCTCTAAGGGCGTGCATAGAGACCTCAGAGAAGTCCGTTGGAAAGAGCACCTTTTCAAACATGCGACCACCACATATATATCGTCATGAGGGTATTTAGCTCTTTAGGAAGGAAAACATTATATTTGGGGAGGCATATTTCATGGATGGTGATACTATGAAGAGGGTGCACATTTTTGACTGGCACAAGGAGCATGCAAAGAAAGTTGAAGAGTTTGCAGGCTGGGAAATGCCCATCTGGTACTCGAGCATAAAAGAGGAACACCTTGCCGTTAGGAATGGAGTCGGAGTTTTTGATGTTTCCCATATGGGAGAAATCTTCTTTAGAGGGAAGGATGCGCTCAAGTTCCTTCAATACGTGACCACAAACGACATTTCCAAACCTCCTGCAATAAGCGGAACCTACAGCTTAGTCCTCAACGAAAGGGGAGCGGTGAAAGATGAGACCCTAGTGTTCAACATGGGAAACGACACTTACATGATGGTCTGCGACAGCGATGCCTTTGAAAAGCTCTACGCATGGTTCACCTCAATTAAAGGGGCAATTGAGCAGTATACAAAGCTCGATTTGGAGATAGAGAACAAAACCTATGACATGGCAATGTTCTCGGTTCAAGGACCAAAAGCAAGGGATCTCGCCATGGATCTCTTTGGAATTGACATCAATCAGCTCTGGTGGTTCCAGGCTAAGGAAGTCGAGCTCGATGGGATTAAGATGCTCCTCTCAAGAAGTGGCTACACTGGAGAAAACGGCTTTGAGGTTTACTTTGAGGATGCAAACCCATATCATCCAAACCCAGAGAAGAGAGGAAAGCCAGAGAAAGCCCTATACGTATGGGAGAAGATACTCGAGGCTGGGCAAAAGTACGGCATAAAGCCCGCTGGACTTGGTGCTAGGGATACCCTAAGGCTTGAGGCAGGTTACACCCTCTACGGGAACGAAACAAAGGAGCTCCAGCTTTTGAGCACTGACATCGATGAGGTAACTCCTCTCCAGGCAAACCTTGAGTTTGCAATCTTCTGGGACAAGGAGTTCATAGGTAAGGAGGCACTGCTCAAGCAGAAGGAGAGAGGCCTCCCAAGCAAGATGGTGCACTTCAAGATGGTGGACAAGGGCATTCCAAGGGCAGGGTACAAGGTATACGCAGACGGCAAGGAGATTGGAGAAGTTACAAGCGGAACGCTTTCACCTCTCTTGGGAATCGGCATAGGTATAGCGTTCGTTAAGCCAGAGTATGCAAAGCCCGGATTGGAGATAGAGATCGACATAAGAGGGCAAAAGAAGAAGGCGCTAACCGTTGCTCCACCTTTCTACGACCCCAAGAAGTATGGAGCATTTAGGGAAGAGTGATTTCTATTTCTTTCCTATTATTATTCCCCCCACTATGAGGATTAAGCCAACTATGCTTGTTGGAGCTATTTCTTCTCCCACCAAGAAGTGTATAAAAAGAAGGGACAAAAAGGGAACAAGATAGGCTAAGTTTGACGCAAAGGAGACATCACTTTCAATTGCTTTATACCATAATAGGAACGTCACCCCCATCTCAAAGAGCCCTACATAAACGGCACCCAAGAGAGGCATAGGGGAAGGAATAACGAAGCTCTTAGTAGCTATAATCATTGCCGAGATGTAAATAAATCCAAAGAAGAAGTTCCAGAACATCTTCTCAACTAGAGGTCGCTTGTCTTTAAGGTTCAACGTCCAGTATAATGCCCATATAAAAGCACTTCCCAACCCAAGAAGAACTCCAAGAGGGTCTGAAAATTTTAAGCTAAGCAGATTACCCCTTGTTGCAACTATGGAAGCCCCTAGAAATCCCATTACCAATCCACCAAGAGTTCTAGCTAAAATTCTCTCCTTTAAGAAAAGCACTGAAAAAACCACAAGCACAAGAGGCCACGTGTAGTTTAATGCCTGTGCCTCCTGAGCGGGAAGCCGGGAATACGCAGTAAAGAGAACTATGTAATAAAGAAAGGGATTTACCGCTCCCAAATATACCGAAGGAGCTGCATTTCGCACCGAGAACCTTTTACCATATACAAACGCAAAGAGGAGAAGTGAAGTGAGAGAAGCGTAAAAAAGCAATTGTAATGGAGTAAAATAAGCCAGGGAAAGCTTAAATGCACTCGCAACCGTTGACCACAGCAACACCGATGCTATCGCATATTTTCGACTCATAACCCCCACTATCAATGTGGAAAGAGGAATAAAAATTTTTCTAAAGGATTGCAAAAGCTCTAATGGGACTTCCTGAACCATTTTTGATTTTTAAGGGAACTCCAAAGAAAGTAAACTCTTTTCCAATGAGTTTTTCGAGGTTAGCCAAATTCTCGAAAATAAGAATTTCATTGGAGAGCAGAATTTTATGCACTTCAAAGCCCCCTATGGTTGGATTGTCGATTCCTACGGCCTTAATGCCCTTCTCCACCAGATATCTTGCTCCCTCTTCACTAAGGTAAATGTCTTTTCCTCCAGTGTAGAAGAAGACCATCTCTTCTACCATTTTTATGTCTCCGGGCTCTATGTTTCCCTGTAGGTAAGAAACGTCAATAACTACTCCTCTCCCAATGAACTTTTCCAGCGGCACTTGATCTATTGTCTTTCCGTAAGCAATGAAATGCACCGGAGCATCAACGTGCGTCCCGCTGTGCTCCCCAAGAAAGAGGGCGTTCATATAATAGCCGTCCTTCTCGATAGTAGCCCATCTTTTCACCTCAACCCTTGGGTCGCCCGGATATATGGGAGTCTCTTCGCTGAGTTCAAGGGTTAAATCAACTATCATCTAACCACCTCCAAGTACAATGTTAGGATTTCATCACTTGGCATCTTTATCAGTTCGCAAATGACAAACCCAGCTTTCAGCAGATTCAAAACAATCCAAGAGCCCACAAAATAACCCAAGATGTGAGGCCTTCCACCAATGTTTCCCTTAAAATTGGTTAAGAAATATCTCTTTGAAATTTCCTCATCAAGCTCAACATCCCATAGAGCTAAGATTTCGTTTATTATCTCATCTTTATGTTTCAGAGCATAGTTTATCTGCACTTCATTGTATCCAATGGATTTCCTAAGCTCTTCCAAGCTTAAATCGTCTTTTAAAACCAGAGGAAAGAGTGTTGCAATACCCTCGTGAACCGCAAGCTCTCCAACAGTTAAGCCTTCCACACTCCACTCTCCTAAGTGCTCACTTCTAACGAGATGTGCATATTCATGAGGAACCAGATAATCGAGAGCTTCCAAAGCGCTCGTACCACTCAACCTCCCCAGAGCTTCATACATCTCGAGACCCAAGAATATATAGGGCTTGTTTGCCTTCTTTGCTGTTCCCCCGATGCCGTTCAGCCCAATCAGAAGATAAACATCAAAATCTTCTCTTGGAGGGCAGAGCTCAACACTTCTCTCAAGCAAACTTTCAACTTTTTCAAGTCCACCATCTTTTAAAAACCGCTCGGCTATTTCCAACGAAATTCTAAAATTAACATGTTTTAGAAGTTCTCTGGCTTCTTCCGGCTTGATTCTGTAAATGTTTTCAAATATCGGGTCAAACACATGCTTGAACTTTGAGTAATAACACTCCCAAGTATCTTCTTCAGAGTCAGTTAAGCACTCCCTAAGCTCCCTCACCCCAAGTACAATTCGCATAAGCAACCACCAGTTGCCTCAATAATCACCTTTTTAACTCTTTAACCTTATCCTCAAAAGGTGATTGTATGGACTGCACAAAAGATTATTGCGTAAAGGACATTAAACTTGCACCAGAAGGGGAGAAAAAGATAGACTGGGTTTCAAGGTTTATGCCCGTCCTCCAGCATATAAGAAGGGAATTTGAGAAGGAAAAACCCTTTAAAGGAGTTAGAATTGCTGCAACCCTTCATCTTGAAATGAAAACAGCCTTCTTGCTCTTGACTTTAAAAGCCGCAGGAGCAGAGGTCTCAGCAGCGGCAAGCAATCCATTGAGCACACAAGACGATGTTGTTGCAGCTTTGGCAAAGAATGGGGTAAAGGTCTACGCCATAAGAGGAGAAAGCAGGGAAGAGTACTACGAGTTCATGCACAGAGCATTAGACATAAGGCCAAACATCATCATAGACGACGGAGCGGACATGGTTTCAACGGTCTTAAAGGAGAGACAAGAGCTAATCCCCGAAATATGGGGTGCTAGTGAGGAAACGACCACTGGTGTGATAAGGTTAAGGGCTATGGAAAAGGACGGAGTGCTCAAATTCCCGATTATAGCAGTTAATGATTCATATACAAAATACCTCTTTGATAACCGCTATGGAACGGGCCAATCAACATGGGACGGAATAATAAGGAGCACAAACCTCCTTGTTGCAGGTAAAAACGTCGTGGTTGTCGGCTACGGGTGGTGCGGAAGAGGAATTGCGATGCGTGCAAGGGGACTGGGAGCGACGGTCATAGTAGTCGAGGTAGATCCTATTAGGGCATTAGAGGCAAGAATGGACGGGTATTTGGTTATGCCAATGAAGGAAGCGGCTAAAGTTGGAGACATCTTTGTCACTTCTACCGGAAACATAAACTGCATCCGCAGGGAGCACTTTGAAGTTATGAAGGACGGGGCAATCATGGCAAACGCCGGTCACTTTGACGTGGAAATCTCAAAGCCCGATTTAGAGAGCTTGGCAGTAGAGATTAGCCATCCAAGGCCAAACATTACTGAGTACAAACTCAAAGATGGAAGAAGGTTATATCTCCTAGCAGAAGGTAGACTTGTTAATCTAGCAGCTGCTGATGGGCATCCAGCAGAGATTATGGACATGAGCTTTGCTTTGCAGGCGAAGGCAGCGGAGTACATTAAGAACAACCGTGGAAAGCTTGAACCTAAGGTCTATGTCCTTCCAAGAGAAATCGACGAAATGGTCGCAAGGATTAAGCTAAAGGCCATGGGTATTGGGATTGAAGAGCTAACCGAAGAACAGAAGAAGTACTTGGAAAGCTGGGAGCATGGGACTTAACTCCACTATTTTGTTGCCTCTGGTTCCCATTTTCTCTATAGAAGTTGTTGCTTAAAAAGAAACCGAGGTTTGGAGATGAAAAAATTTGAACTAATCCCAATTGGCCAAGTTCATAAAGACGGCGAGACTTTCCTCGAAATCTACCCAGAGTTCGCTGAGGCTCTTGAAGGCCTTAACGAAGGTGATTGGATAAAGCTGATCTTATGGTTCCACAAGAGCGACACCCCGGAGAAGAGAAAAACATTGAAAGTCCATCCTAGTGGAGATCCAAAAAACCCGCTAAGAGGAGTTTTTGCAACTCGCTCGCCAGTTAGACCAAATCCCATTGCCATTTACACCGTGAAGATTGTTAAGATACAGGGGACGAGAATCTTTATCACTGAGATAGACGCCTTTGATGGTACTCCTATAGTGGACATAAAGCCCTTCGTGAAAGAGCTTGACTGTCCGAAAGGGATTTAAGTTTCTTTTGTTATCTCTCTTTTTGGGTGTTCAGTTTGATATACAAGGCAAAGTTCGGAACCCCCGAAAAAGGGTGAGTAGTCCTAGTTCACGGCCTTGGAGAGCACAGTGGAAGATATGGCAAACTCATAAAAATGTTAACTGAGGAGGGCTTCGCCGTCTATACCTTTGACTGGCCTGGCCATGGAAGAAGTGGCGGGAAAAGAGGCCATGCGAGCATAGAGGAGGTAATGGAGATAATTGATTCCATAATTGAAGAACTAGGCGAAAAGCCCTTCCTCTTCGGTCACAGCCTTGGCGGATTAACCGTGATAAGATACGCCGAGACAAGACCCGACAGGATAAGTGGAGTTATATCCTCCTCCCCTGCTCTCGCTAAAAGTCCGAAAACACCAAGCTTCATGGTCGCCCTCGCCAAAGTTCTCGGAAAAATAACTCCCAGTCTGACGCTTTCCAATGGTCTTGACCCGAAGCTCCTCTCTAGAAATCCCGAAGCAGTTAAACGCTACGTCGAAGATCCCCTAGTCCACGACAGGATTTCAGCAAAGCTTGGTATGAGTATCTTTGACAACATGGAGCGTGCACACAAAGAGGCCCACAAAATAATGGTGCCTGTACTTTTGCTTGTTGGCACGGGGGATGTAATAACCCCTCCAGATGGAGCAAGAAAGCTCTTTACAGAGCTTAAAGTGGAGGACAAAACACTGAAAGAGTTCAAAGGAGCTTACCACGAGATTTTTGAAGACCCCGAATGGAGCGAGGAATTCCACAGGACAATAGTGGAGTGGCTTATTGCTCATTCTTCCACTAAAAAAAAATCGGACTTAAAAACGAGGTAGACTCTGCTTCGGCTGTAGAGAGTACCCAATGAAAAGTTAAAAGATGATGTAAATGAAAAAACTCGTCTTAGAGAGCTACGAAACAAAAATTTTTGTAAGAGTATTTCTGGGGTTCTTAACGCTCTTTATACTTATTATAGCCTCGGTGCTTTTCTCACTCATAAGAGGTGGAACCTTAAAGAAGAGCTTCTTTGGAATGATAGCATATCTGCTATTCGCCCTCATCTTGATCAGCTTACTGGTTTTCTCTTTAAAGAAACTTAAAGAGGAAGCTAAAAAAGCCAATTTGCTGGCAGCGAATACTATGTTCGAGAAAAATCGCATAGTTTTTCCCCACGAGCTTGAGTTCGAGTACGGAAGAATTGAGTTTTCCACGTATCTCAATAGAGAACATCCAAGAAAAAGGTTTAAGGTTCTAGAAAAGATAAAAACCTTAGTATTTGAATTTCCCGATGAGGAGTTCAAGCTTGTAGGTGATTATGACAGAGGCTTTGCAAGTTTCCCAGCAATTAAAATACTGACAAAGCCCTATGAAAGAGCGGTAATTCTCTTTATGACAAATAAAGGGGTAATAGCTGGCAAAAGCATTCTCACGCCCAAAATATTGGAAGAAACTCTGAATGTCGAGATAGAAGCACAAGGAAAGGAGATAGTAGGGAGATTCTATAATCTCACAACCGGGAGACGAAAAGTAGATGTTGTTATAAGTGCTCCTGAAAGCCCTGAAGTTGCTGTGAAAATAGCTGATTCCTCTGTTCAAGAGTTTAGATACTCTCTGCTTCCAGAGGAAAGAATCGTAATATTCAGCACGTATGAAAGTTTGAGCATAGCCAATTTGTTGAAATGCCTAAACCTATCAAGAATTGCCCTTGGACATGGAGAGTTTTTGTTAACCTTTAAGCTATCAAAACCCAAAGCAAGAGAGTTGCTCACATACAAACTTAAAGTCGAACTTAAAGAAAAAGGCTGGGGAGTGTAATGCTAATCGACACATTTTCATCTTTCCTCAAACATTGGGACGGCAGTATAGATAGTTGGATAGAGTACATCAAACAGTATCCAGAGCTTTTTGAGAAGATTAGATGGGACTATGAAAGATACAAAATGGACTGGCGGGAATTTTTAGGAGTTCTTTCAAAAAGAAGTGTTGATGAGCTCAAACTCGCTCACAGAGCTCTCTTAAATGCCCTTCCCAAAGTTGAACGGAAGATTAGAGAGTACTTTGAGGTCAAGGATTACAACATTGTTATTTACGTTGGCCTCGAAAACGGGGCTGGCTGGGTAACAGAATTTATGAGAAAGCCCTCAATTCTCTTCGGCTTAGAGGCAATAGCCGAGCTTAATTGGTATGATAAGCTTGAAGGATTAATCGCCCACGAGTTCGGTCACTTAGTTCACTGGCTTTTAAGGGGGGAGAATATAGAGAAACTTGAAGACGAGCAAATATTCTGGCTTTATACAGAGGGGTTCGCCCAGCGAATTGAGGATTTAATAATCGGAAGGCCTTGGCACTTTGAGGAGGATGGATGGTTCGAATGGTGTGAAGAGAACGAAGCCCTCCTCAAGCAGGAGTTTCTAAGGAGAATTAAAGAGAAAGAGCCTCTAAATCCATTTTTCGGCTCGTGGTATGTACTCTTTGGGAAGCAGTTCCTGGGCTACTATCTGGGTTATAGATTCATCTGTTGGCTTGAAAGGGAGTATTCTCTTGAAGAAATTGCAAAGCTTGAAAAAGAAGAGATTAAAAACAAAATCCTAGAGTTTCTACGCTAAATGTTCTCCCTTAAGTCAATGATGTGCTCCAACTCTGGCCCGGTCTTTATAAGGCCCACTGGCACCCCAACTTTTTCCTCTATTTCCGAAATGAAGTCTTTTGCCCTCTTTGGAAGCTTGTCAAAATCAGTCACTCCAAAGGCTTCCTTATCGTACTTGTCGAGCATGGTCACTGCTAAAATTGTCGCACCGTTAATCCTTGCAGAGTACCTTGCGAATTCAAAGTCAAACCATCCTACTCTTCTTCTCCTTCCGGTAACTGTGCCGTACTCGACCAATCCCAGTCTATCAGCCTCTTCTTCACTCATCTCCGTTGGGAACGGCCCTGCCCCAACTCTAGTTGGAAAGCTCTTGAAAACCACTATGACATCATCAACCCTTGTAGGGCCTATTCCAACGTCGCTTGCTATAGCTGATGCGGAGGTGTCTTTTGACGTAACATAGGGATAAGTGCCGAAATAGAGGCTTAAGCCAAACCCCTGCGTTCCCTCCACCAAAACGAGCTTTCCATCGTCGAGGGCATCGTTAACTTCAGCTGCAACGTCTGTTAGGTAGGGCTCAAGTTCCTTGATGTCCTTTACCTGCCTAGCCTTCCTTAATGCTCTGTCTGCATTCGCTGGACCACAGCCAGAGCCGGTAGTTCCTATCTTTCCATGGAGATAGCCGTTTGTTCTATCAAGTTCCTTATGCTTTGGCTCTATTACAGTACAGCGATAATCGATGCCCACTCTATCTTTAACATTGAAATCTTTCAGGTGCTCAAGTTCATGGAGGAAAACCTCTGGATCAACCAAAACTCCAGCCCCAACCAAAAGCCTTGCATCTTCGTTCATAAAACCCGTGGGAAGCTGTCTTACTGCATACTTCTTTCCATTTATAAAAACGCTGTGCCCTGCGTTTGTTCCTACTCCGCCCCTTGCTATGACCTCTGGTTTGTCATGCGTCGCAAGATAAGCGATTATTGATCCTTTCCCTTCATCTCCCCATTGACCACCAACAACAATGTAGCTTGGCATGGCTCCTTACCCATAGTTAAGAGAATGACACCTTTAAAACAGTTTCGATTAAGCGATGAGATAAAAATTGACACAAAAATGTCAAATTTGGGTTGTGGTGAGTTCCTCCCTCACGCTATATGAAAAATAACTTCTTCCTTCATTACTTCCCTTACTGTTCTTGCGCCATAAAAATACCGAAGCGGCTAAAATTAAAAGAGCAAGCATCAAGGCAACCTTTCTCATATGCTATCACCCTGAACATAAAACCCAACTTCTGTATAGTTGCCGCTCTCAATGCCATAGCTCCGCGGATAAGCTGTGAAATCCTTTGCCAATTTTCTTGTACAATACCTATCCACTCCAGCTATTACAGCTATCAGGTTCCTCTCGTTCCAAGGGTTCTTTACAATTTCCATAACTCCTAAGGGGTAAGCCTGGAAGGTTCCGCTCACTTCTCTAAGCTCTCTATAAACTTCGTTCTCAATAGCAAATCCTACAAAACTCTCAAAGCCCGTTGCATTTTTCGCTAAAACCCACGTGCCGTTAAAAACGAATTTTATAGGAAGAGCTGTCAAGTTCTTAACCAACCCGTTGGCAGCAGGCCCTCCAACGAATATGAGATTCGTCCTCAAGTCCTCTTCACTAAGCTCGTTTTCCGCTTTTACTATAATTTTCGGCTTGCCATTATAGAGCTTCCATGTGTCGTCCTTCTCAATAAGCTCCTTAAGCATGAAAGCGGTTTCTTTATCGTATTCTATTCCAGTTGGGTCTGGATTTTTTGCTCCGTAAACGATTATAATTTTTCCCTCTTCATAACCTCTATCAAAAAGCCATAAGCCACTCAAAGGCACTCGTTTTTTGAAATATTCACTAACATTTTCCGGAGTTGCCCAGCTTTTCATGTGCTCGATTAATATCGGAATGTAATCCTCAAAGGTTTCATTTGAGTCTTTAGAGCCCTCAAAATTTCTAAATTCCCTTACCAAATCATCAACCAAATAAAATCCAAGCACATGATCCCGCAAAATGAAGTATCTGGGAAGATCATGAACAACGTTAGGCTTAAGAGACATTAGAACGTAGTTTGTAAGCGCTTCAACAAGGTTCTCGGAGATGTACAGGTAGTTTGTATCAAAGTGTGGATCGTAGGTTGTATAAGCCAGCTCACTTCTCACCTGACGGAGGTAATAATCTAACTCTGAAAACTCAGCGAGATACTCTGAAATAAGGGGATTGATAAAGGAGTGAGAATACTCATGAGTGGCGATATAAAGGTAAAAGATTTCAGCATATTGCTCGGGCATAAAACCCACATAACCAAAGTAATAAGCAGTGTCTCCAACAGCCTTGCTCCCGGGATGGACTCTTAGAGAATACGAAAGAGCTATATGAAAGGTTTTGTACTGCTTTCCAAAGAGTTCTCCAAACTTTTGGAAAATATCCTGCGTGAGGGCTTCCCTTGCTGGTTTTAAAGCTTCTTCGTATTCTTTCTCATGTTTTTTGTAGAATTCCATGAAGTTACTTTCCTTGGCAAAATTTATCAAAGATCTGTAGAACTCGCTCAAAGTGAAATCGTTCTCGCTCATGTTGCCGAGAGAGGGTTTTGAAACTAGAGAAGCTGCGAATTCATTTATCGAGTAGTCCCTTCTATAGTGAGGTAAATCCTGTGGGATAGCTCCTCTAACCGAATAAACGGCTGGATGATCTTTATAGGGAGCAAAATAATCCAAAACATCGTTGATATAGCTTTGAGGGGCGATTATAAAGGGATCACTTCCATTAAACGCGAGGATATATACAACAGCGAAAAGCTCAAGGTTCGGGTTCACCTCTATAATAACCTTTGGCTCTTCTGCGGCCGTTGGTGTAGTGGCGATAAGAACGAGAAGGCATAAAATTAGTGAAGCCTTTTTCATGCCACCACCATTTGTTTTTGTCATGAAAAGTTAAAAAAGATTTGCTTTTATAGGTTGTTAATTCGGGAATAGTCTTTTGACAAGGAAAATTAAAGGAAGTTCCATACTTAGATTTTAAAAGACACTGCGAGAGTATAACTTAATATACCATAAGCTTCATAAAGAATCCAAGATGATTGCCGCTGTGCTCGCCGGAGGAAAAGCAAAGCGTTTTGGAGAAGAGAAGCTACTCTACAAAGTTAGTGGGAAGCCCCTGATACTCCACGCCATAGAGAGCGTTCTTGAAGCGGAAGGGATAGACGAAGCTGTAATAATAACTTCAAGGGAGAAAAAAGAAGTCTTTGAAAAGCTTGGCTTTAAGGTTATCGTTGACAAACTTGAAATCGGCCCAGCTGGCGGTGTTTACACCGCTCTAAAAAAACTGAGCGACGTTTTTGTAGTGGCGGGAGACATGCCCTCAATAAAACCCGAATTCGTTGACTACATCATAGAGAAGTTCTACAAGCTTAAGCCTCTTGTCTGCGTCCCAAAATGGAAAAACGGCTATCTTGAGCCCCTCCATGCCGCATATTCAAAAAACTTCCTGAAAATACTGGAGGAGCAGATAACCAAAGGCAGATATATGCTTAACGAGGCAATAAGGCTCTCCAATCCTTGCTACATAGAAATAGAGCCCCTTCCCAACGAATGGCGCGAGAGCTTCTTTAACGTAAACACCAAAAGCGATTTAAGGAAGAGTAGAGGCTCTTCGAGAGTATAATAACGCTGTCAAGCACTTTGGGCTTGAATTCTCCCACAAATTCTTTTCCAACTATCGTGCGGAGCTTTTTGAAGCCAAGCTCCTTTGCTCTAGCAAGCAAAAGGGGAAAATCCTCTCCTTTGCCCCACAAGTAGCCCGTAACAACAGAGCTACCATAATAGACCTCCTCGAGAACATAATAAGACCTCCCCAGCCTTCCGCTCTCGAAATAAACCCTATCATCTATCCCCGCTATTTTATCTTTGAATGCCACGAACCAGTGGTGGTAGGAACTTTGGAACTTTCCCGCGACCATTTCTAGACCCTTAACCTCTTTCCATGAGAATTCAAACACCTCCGGCTCTACCCCAATGCTGGGAAAAGACTTAAGGTCAAACTCCACAAAGCTTGCACTGTAAAAGACATCCTTTATGCCGAGCTTTTCATAGAACCCGATTGCCGATTTTTCTGGGGTTACTGTAACCAGCTCACAGCCTTTCTCGCAAGCCAACTCTTCGACAAATCCAACAATAGCTCTGCCCACACCTTTGCCTCTGAAGCTTTTATGCACCTCAAGCACATCTATATGGGCAATTTTTCTAATTTTGCTCCCTATGAGCTCTTCACTGATTAAGGCTTCCCCGTTCCCTACTATATTGCCATTTTTCTCCGCAACTACAGGAAACTGCCCCTCTAAAAGGAGGTTGTTCATGTGGATTGCACAGGTTTCAATGCTCATCCAAGGGCCGCCGTGGAGATAACGCTCCTCAATGCTGAGTTCTTCGTAACTCGCTTCTTTACCTTCGCTTTTCTTTATCCACCTCTCAACTCCGGAGCAGTGAACATCAACTATGCCTTTGCAGTCATCAAGCGTTGCAATCCTAACTTTCATAAAAACCACCAAAAAAAAGAGAGAAAATTAAAGCTCTGCCTCGCTCAAGAACTCAAGAAGGTCCAAAAGCCTCCTGTCCTTTATCTTCGTTATGTAGTCACTAACCTCCTCCCTTCCGATTTTGCCGTCCTTGTACAGGGCGACAGCCTTTACTCCTTCAAAGAACTCCTTCATTTCTGGGAATGCTCTAGCAAACATGTCTATGTTGTTGTAAATTTCCTCAAACCTGTCCTCCAGCATCATCTGCCACACTACATCTATTAGAGCATCAAATGCAACGTCAAAGTACTCACTGTCTCTTCCATAGAGCATTGCATAGAGGCATTCATGCAGGGCTGCCTCATAGTTGTCTTCATCCTCAAATATTTCCTCAAAGACAAGGTGTATCTGAGATTTCAACCTCTCGTCTAGGTTTTGTGAGAGAAGCTCAGCAAGCTCGGCCTTTGCTTTTGCTATCTCCCCCATCTCAAAGGTTATGTAAGCTTTGTAGATTCTTATCTGCTTAACATCCTCCTCTTTTCCAAGCTCCTCCAGGGCTTTTTCTGCCTTGTCCATGAGTTCTAATGCTTTTTCGTACTCTAAAAGCTCCTCATGGATGAGTCCCATGTTGTAGTATACTTTTGCGATGTTCTCCAAGTTGCCTTTTTCAGTCTCTTCCTCAAGCAGTCCTCTGTAGAGGTCAAGCGCCTTTTCTAATTCACCTAAAAGATAATATAAATCGGCAAGATGATATTTAACTTCAAAGGCATCCTCTTCTTCAGCGAGCTTCTCAAACTCTTCAACCTTGTCAACATCAAGAAACTCTAGGAAATAATAAACCACAAGCTTGTACAGCTCATAATCTCTACATTCTAAGGCGAGCTTTTCAGCTTTTTCAAGAACCTCTCGCAGCTCCTCTTCACTAAGCTCATCGGCCTTGTAATATAGCAAACTTGCCAGCTTTTTACAGTCTTTCTCCTGAATTGCCTTAAGTATCTCTTCCATTTTACTGCACCTCAAGAAAATTAGGCAATGGAACCTTTTAACCTTACGCATAAGTTGTCTCAATTCCTCAGCTTGTAGCATCTTTACTCCGTTTTGTTTTTCCAGAACAATTTGGAGTTTGCACTTGTAAATTAGCAACACAATACAGTGGAGAGTTAACAAATTACAACAAAACATAAAAAGGCTTATGAGGGTTGAAGCTCTATACATCGGTATAGAACTTAACTCTCCAGTGAGGGAGTGAAAATGAAGAAAATCCTAAGCTTGCTTTTTATCTTTCTACTCTTTTATCCTGCTCAGGTTGAAGGACTTGAGCGCTTGAAAGTTATTGAAGGAGAATTCACAAACCCTCTTCACGTAGAAGTTTCACCTAGCTATAGAGCCGAATGGGTTGATTTCATCTTTTTGTCTAATGAAAGCTGCAACGTCTCGGCAAGCTATAAGGTCTATCAATATGGAGAGGTCGTAAAAGAGGGAACCGCAAAAATCAAATGGCTTAAAGGAACTCTCTACATAACAGTCCCTTTGGAGCTCTACGATGAGTTTATCGTTTATCTCTCTCCAAACTTCTCCTGTGAGGTAAAGCCTGCGAGATATAGGGTTATTGCTGGACTAGACCTCAACAAGCTTAGAGACATCAGCGTTAGGGTTGGGAAAGCGATTGAGTTGCAATGGAATGGCACTGTATCCAAGAACTCTTCCTCAAAGCTAAGATTCAATGCCTCAGGGAGGCTTTTAGGAATTGATGTAAAGCTCTACAATTATAAGGGAAAGGAGGTTTCGGGAATAGTAGAATGGGAAAATGGGACAAGAAACTTCACAGTACCAGTAAAGGATGGGTGGACATGGATACCTGGCGAAGATATACGTGGGGAGGTAACACTAGCCTTAAACCTCCCACCCGGAACTGGAGTAAGTGCAACCGCTTATTATGCTCGGGAGAGGGAGCAAATTAACGGAGACCTCTTGATTAAAGACAAAGAAAACCACACAGATCTTGATTACCCCTTCGGAGCTATGCTGTGGGACAGAGGAGGTATCGAGGCATGGTTTGAAGCAAAAGGTGAAGGAAATGTCCTGGTCTTTGACTTCGGCAACGAAAAAATATCCAGAATATCAATAAAACGCAACGAAGTCTGTGCTGAGCTCTACACCCTATATTATGGCAAAAAGAAGCATTGCTCTCTGCTCCCAATGAAGAAAATACACAATTTAAAGGTATCTTTGATTAGAATCCCCGACGGAAGGCGGCTCCTGCAGATTAAGGTTGATGAAGTTGTCTTCAGCGAAATGGTGAATTCGCCAATTAGATTCTGGTATTTTGGAAATAATATCTCCCTGATAAGTCTTGATGCATCTTTGCACAGAAACCCGGACTACTATGTAGTGCCACCTAATGAAAGAAAAACAAATATTGCCCTTGGGATTTCAACATTGGCACTGGTATTTGGCATAGCATTGTGGATACGTGAGAAAAGGAAGCAAGCGTCATGAGAATACCTTTTAAACTCTCCCGCCAATCACAAATCATGCTTGAAGTGATTTTCCTCGGCACTGGTGGCATAATGCCCAACAAAGAAAGAAACGTGCCCTCTATAGCGTTAAGATACAATGGAGAGATTATCCTTTGGGATATCGGGGAGGGGACTCTAAGACAGCTGAACATAGCCAAGCTGAGCCCCATGAAGATTGAGAAGATTTTCATAACCCATTTCCACGGCGACCACTACCTTGGTCTGATGAGCCTTATTCAAACAATGACCCTCTGGAACAGGGAAAAGCCCCTCCACGTTTACGGTCCAAAGTACACCTTCGAGTTCATTCAAAACTACCTAAAAAGTGGATTTTTCAGGCCAAGCTTTGATATACATGTCCACGAGCTCGGAGAGGCAAGGCTGAAGTTTGAAAACTATGAAATATGGAGCTTCAAAGTTGAGCATGGCGTCCCTGCTTTAGGCTATGTTTTCAAGGAGAAAGACAAAAGGGGAAGTTTTGACTTAAATAAAATCAAGGAGCTCGGCCTAAAGCCCGGTCCCTGGATGAAAGAGCTTGAGACTAAGGGAAAGATTGAGATTAATGGCAAGTTTATTCACCTCGAAGATGTGACTGGAAGTCCCAAGAGAGGTGTGAAAGTCGTTTATACCGGCGATACCGAGCCCTGCGAAAGGGTGAAGCTCTTTTCTGAAAAGGCGGATGTTTTAATTCACGAAGCAACTTACCTCAGCGAAGAGGATAGGGGGGAGAGCTATCACTCAACAGTTCCAAAGGCCTGCGAAGTTGCAAAAAAAGCAAAAGTTAAACTCCTAGTTCTCTTCCACAGAGCCCCCAGATATACGTACGAAGAGTATAAGCAGGGGGCGGAAAAACTTTGCAGGCATAGATTTATAATACCCAAAGACTTCGATGTGCTTAGGATTGGTGAAGAGTATGAGCTATCTTCGCTACGTTAAGGTCATAGGGACAATGCACGTTTCCCCAAAGAGCAGAAGAGAAGTCAGAAAAGCTATACTAGAAGAAAAGCCCGATGCAATTGCTATCGAACTTGACAGGCAGAGATTTTACTCCCTCCAATCCTCGGAGAGGATCACGTTTAAGGAAGCAGTAAAGCTCGGAAAGAAAGCCCTCTTGGGATACATCCTTATGAAGGTTGAGGAAAAGATTGGAGAAGAATTTGGCATGAAGCCTGGAGGAGAAATGATGGAAGCAATCCAGACAGCATCTCTTCTCGGAGTTCCGCTGTATTTAATCGATGAAGACATACAAAGTATCATGGGAAAGCTTCTCAGAGCACCTTTGAGGGAAAAGATACTCCTCCTACTTGAGAGCTCCCTGGTTTTTCTTCCAATTGCTCCAGAAGCAGAAAGTCAAGAGGATATAATGGAGAGTTATAAGATGATGATGCACAGATTTAAGCTCCGCTACCCCTACCTTTTTAGGATTCTCGTGGAGGAAAGAAATGAGATAATGGCAAGGAACCTAAAAGCAATTGTTGATGAGCTTAAGAGGAGAGGAGTCAAGAAGCCAAAAGTAGTAGCCGTGGTAGGTCTTGGACACAAAAAAGGCATAGAAAAGCTTTTGAATTCTTACAGAGAAGAGAAGAACTTTTATACAATAACAACAAGATTATAGTGGGTGATGTCATGGAAAGGCAACGCTTAAAATGCCCTCTATGCGGAGGAACAAGCTTTAAAGTTGAAGAAGGAAAGCTGGACAGCAAGTGGGGCTTTACAGCGCATAAGGTGAAGATAGTCATCTGCGAAAACTGTGGTTATGTTATGATGTTCTACAAAGGAAGAACGATATGGGACTTCGACTAGTCCTAAACTTTATATTCCCCTCGTCCAAAATTTTTCTTGGGGTTGGAAATGAGGGAAGAACTGAAGCGCATGCTTAAAGTTGATATTCTCGACATTGAATACGAGGGAGACAAAGTGATCGTTTATGTTCCCAAGGATCAGGTCAGGATAGCCGTGGGGAGTGGAGGAAGCGCTGTAAAGGCAGCAGAGCTTGTACTTGGCAAGAAAATCGAGATTAGAGGTAGATGAGCAATGGCACTTGGCTTTAGGAAACAGGAGCTAGAAGACTTAGCTATATCTTTCATTGTTCTTACCCTTGTTTTTTCCCAATTTGAGCTTAGATTAATCCCCTATGTTGCCCTTGGAATATTTACGGCGTTTGTATTCCACGAAATCGCCCATCGACAGGTTGCAAGGAAGTATGGATACTACGCAGTTTATAGAAGATGGGACACAGGAATTATGCTAGCTTTGCTCTTGGGGATACTAAACAAGCTCCTAGGCCTTAGGTTTATTTTCGCAGCAGTTGGGGCCGTTCAAGTTTACTCTCTCTATGCAGGCTGGGAGGATAGAGAGATTTACGGAAAGATAAGCCTTGCCGGGCCTGTAACGAACATATTGGTGGGAGTGTTTGCACTCGTTTTACTGCTATTTGGAAAATTTTCCGGTATTTTGTGGGCTTCCCTGTACTATACAGCCTTCATAAATCTCTGGCTGGCATTCTTTAACCTTCTACCGATTCCTCCTTTGGATGGCTATAAGGTTTTAAGGTGGAATCCCGGCTACTGGGGAGTGGCTATAGGAGTAGCATTCCTTCTCCAGTCCCTCCTTTAGTTTCACTCTTGGTGATACAGGAGGGAAAGATTAAAATACAACAAGTCCAATCGTCTAACGGGGGTGAAAAAATGAAGTATAAAGAACCCTTCGGTGTTAAGCTCGATTTTGAAACCGGGATCATTGAGAACGCAAAGAAAAGCGTCAGAAGGCTCAGCGACATGAAGGGCTACTTCATTGATGAGGAAGCTTGGAAGAAAATGGTGGAAGAGGGAGATCCAGTGGTTTACGAGGTCTATGCAATAGAGCAGGAAGAAAAAGAGGGCGACCTCAACTTCGCAACTACTGTTCTCTACCCCGGCAAAGTGGGAAATGAGTTCTTCATGACCAAAGGCCACTATCACTCAAAAATAGACAGGGCGGAGGTCTATTTTGCCCTTAAAGGCAAGGGAGGTATGCTGCTTCAAACACCCGAGGGAGAGGCAAGGTTCATCGAGATGGAACCAGGCACTATAGTTTACGTTCCTCCGTACTGGGCTCATAGAACTATAAACACCGGGGATGAGCCGTTTATCTTCCTCGCACTGTACCCGGCAGATGCGGGTCATGACTATGGAACAATCGCTGAAAAGGGCTTTTCTAAGATAGTGGTTGAAGAGAACGGAAAGGTTGTCGTCAAGGACAACCCCAAGTGGAAGGTGTAATCCCCTTTTCTCTTTTTTTGAAAGCTGGATAAAATGTCCAATAGAAAGTGAGACCTTTGAATATGTAAAAGATTTTTATAGGCTTAAAACATATCCCTTTACGGTGGTGTTAATGACTTTCGATAAAAAGAAAATTGAGGAGATTAAGAAGGCCGAGCAAGAATGGGAAGAAAAGACCGTAAAACCGTTCATTCAAAAAAGACCTGAAAGAAAGGAGAAGTTCATGACAGACGACGGCTTTGAAATTAAGAGGGTCTACACACCTGCAGACCTCGAGAACTGGGACTATTTGGAGAAGCTAAACTTCCCCGGTCAATATCCGTTCACCAGAGGAGTTTATGCTACAATGTATAGGGGAAGACTCTGGACGATGAGGCAATATGCCGGTTACGCAACCGCTGAAGAGTCAAACAAGCGCTACAAATACCTTCTCGAGCAAGGGCAGACCGGTTTGAGCGTTGCCTTTGATTTGCCAACCCAACTTGGCTATGATTCCGATCACCCCATGGCTGAGGGAGAAGTGGGAAAAGTAGGTGTTGCCATTGATTCTCTTTGGGACATGGAGATTCTTTTCGATGGAATTCCTCTCGATAAGGTCTCCACATCAATGACAATTAACGCCACAGCTGCCAATCTTTTGGCCATGTATATTTTAGTTGGTCAAAAGCAGGGTGTTCCCCAAGAACAGCTTAGGGGTACAGTCCAGAACGATATCCTTAAGGAGTACATAGCGAGAGGTACCTACATCTTCCCACCCCAGCCCTCCATGAGATTAACAACCGATATTATAATGTACTGTGCCGAAAACGTTCCAAAGTGGAACTCGATAAGCATAAGTGGTTACCACATCAGAGAAGCCGGAGCAAATGCGGTTCAAGAGGTTGCTTTCACACTAGCGGATGGTATTGAGTACGTTAAAGCAGTGATAGCGAGAGGTATGGATGTCGACAAGTTCGCTCCAAGGTTGAGCTTCTTCTTCAACGCCCACAACAACTTCCTTGAGGAGATAGCCAAATTCAGAGCCGCAAGAAGGCTTTGGGCAAAGATCATGAAAGAGAAGTTCAACGCCAAAAATCCAAGGTCAATGCTCCTAAGATTCCACACGCAAACGGCTGGTTCAACTTTGACTGCCCAACAGCCTGAGAACAACATAGTAAGAGTTGCTATCCAAGCCCTTGCAGCGGTTCTTGGAGGAACCCAATCTCTGCACACCAACTCATACGACGAGGCTTTAAGCCTTCCAACGGAGAAGAGCGTTAGAATAGCCCTAAGGACACAGCAGATCATAGCTTACGAAAGTGGCGTCGTTGATACAATAGATCCTCTCGGAGGAAGCTACTACATCGAATGGCTTACAGACCACATAGAGGAAGAGGCCATGAAGTACATCGAAAAAATCGAGGCCATGGGAGGCATGATGAAGGCAATTGAGAGGGGTTACATCCAGAAGGAGATTGCAGACTCAGCCTATAAATACCAGAAAGAGATTGAGGAAAAGAAGCGCATCATAGTCGGAGTAAACGAGTTTGTCGTTGACGAGCCAATAGAGGTCGAAATCCTCAAGGTAGATCCGAGCATTAGGGACAAACAAATAGAGAGGCTAAAGAAGCTGAGAAGCACAAGAGACAACAAGAAGGTTGAAGAGGCCCTAGACAAACTCAGGAAGGCTGCAGAGACCGAAGATGAAAACCTAATGCCCTACATCATTGAGGCACACAAGCACTTGGCAACCCTTGGCGAAGTCACTGATGTTCTAAGGGAGGTTTGGGGCGAATACAGGGCCCCACTTATCTTCTGATCTATCCTATTTTCTTTTCTAAATATACCACAACAGCAAGAAGAGCTATCAATGCTGCAATTATAAGATATACCTCCCTTGACTTCAATTCACTAACTTCTGCCCCTCTGCCTGCTTTTTCAAAGTTTAGCGTGACATTCCCTTCCCCAATCACTGCTAGAGCTATGAAGTCCTCATAGCTCCTTATGCCGAGTTCTCCTTCAATGGCTTTCCCCTTTCCCTTAAAAGCTCCCTTGAAGTTCGTTGATAAGGGATCGAAGTTTTCTTTTTCGTTGTTTAGGGTAAAGTAATACACCCTCAGCTCCACATCCTTATCTGAGGAAAGGGAGAACTTCAGCTTCTGAGCTCTGAGAGGAGTGGCATTTATTATGAAAGTTCTCAGTCCTTCGCCGAATTCCCTTCTCCTAAGCTCTAAAGTAACGTTCCTCAGCTCGTTGAGATAATCAGACACCAGCAAAACTCCCTCGAAGTAACCTTCTCCCTCAACCATTATCATAAACTCGCTCTCATTGAACACTATGTAGTCACTTCTTCCCCTCTCTTGCGTCGAGGATGCAATGATCTTTCCCGAAAGGTCTAGGAGATGAATTCTAAGGTCTTTTCCTTGCCGTATGTACCTCCCGTAGAGGATGGCAATCTTCTCTCCGCCCCATGGCTCAAAGACAAAAGGAGGTGTTATCTCGTTCCCCATTACCCTATAAGGCAACCCTACATGGTGATGTTCACTTGTGTAGTTGACCTTCGCAAGCCAGTTGTCGCCGTAAACCGGGAGTATCCCTATTCCACTGACTTCCAGCTTTAAAGGAATCTCGATGTCGTTAACTGTCACGCTGAAGTTAATGGGCTCATTGAGCATGAAACCCTGTGGTAGGCTTGGAAGCTTTAAAACGAGCGTTACCTGGGCATTTTGAGTAACATCGAGCTCCTTAACTTGAGTGTCACCATAGTAGAAGTAGCCCTTTATAGAATCTGGCAGACCTCTAATGCCAAAGTGCACCTTTCCGGTGCCAACAACAGTTATAACATAGCTCACGCTTCCTCCAAGTATGCCCTTGGCGTAAGAATTAACCGCTTTTACGCTCAGCCCTGCCCTTAATGAAATGGGGAAAGTTGTGGAGTAAGAGCTTGAAGAGACCCCAACGGTCAAAATTTGAGCATCTTCCGGCACTTTAAACTCAAGATAAACCTCTTCGTTAGGTTTTATTGTAACATCAGCAAAGTAGGGCTCCCCTACGATAACGGAGTTCTGGTAGATAGATACCCTCCCCGAGAACGCAACTTTTCCATCGTTTCTCAGCCATATCTTCAGCTTGTCTTTCTCTTTCTCTGCTCTCACAAGAGATATCCTCGGCATTTCGAAGTAAAAGCTCTCCTGCTTTACTACGCCATAGTCAATCAAGATTGTGCCTTGAGTTGCATCCGTGTCAAAGACCACTTCTCTCTCTTCCTTTGAGTTAAGATAGACCTCCTTTTTGTCGAAGGTCATTCCGCTAACCAGAAGCTTAACGGTGACGTTAACGGGATCCCCATGGTTTCTCAGAAGGACATGAAGCTTTTCATCCTTCCAGATGCGCTCAATCGTTACAAGTTCTTCAGTAGAAGTGACAGTTATGGTTTTTGAGAGTTTAGCTTCCTTCAGCATGAAAGTTAGCTGATTATATGAGGGGGAAACCTTCAAAGTTAGGCTTTCTCCGGGCTTGAGGACAATAGGCTGCTCCTCTATCTCAATCCCTTGAGCAAGAACAACCAGAGTGTCGTTGATTTCGTAATAACCCGTATTCTCCACCTTCACCTTTACATAAGCATCAAAAGCCTCCACGAGAGACACACTGAAGTCCCTCTTTTTCAAAACCTCAACGCTAGAGTAGTTACCGCTCAAATGAAGCTTGAGGGTAAGCGTATTCAAATCTAAGCTCCCAACGGTGTAGTTCACTCCCCCAAAGAAAACACTCTCGCCAAAGTGCAGCCCTTTGATTAGGCTTGTGTTTTCACTCTCTAGCAATAGAAAAACCAGGCTTGGATTGTTTTGGGACACATCAAAGGTTACGGCGGTGTTATCAACTATCAAAACCTCATCTATTCCCAGCTCAACCGATAGGGCAAGAGCATTTCCGGCAAAGAGGAGAAGTATGAAAAGTGGTAAGACTTTCCTCATGGCTCATCCCTCATACTCCTTCCTGTACAATCCCACTAGAGTAAAAATAAGGCCCAGCAGGATAACACAAATGAAAAACAGAGCGCTCATAGTTGGATCTCCTTTGTAGGTGTCCAATCCAGTATGGAGCGTAAAGCCCCTCTTTAGCAAAACCCCTATCTGATAGCTCAAGTTAAAACGCTCTGGGTTGTCAAAAAAGGGCAACTGTGGGAGTATGAACTGGGCAGTAAACACCAGCCCAAAGCTTGCGAGAGATGCGTAGAGGGGTCTTGAAAGAACTACCGAGAGGAGCATCGAAACCGCTCCAAGGCTTCCAAGAACGAGAACTGTAACCCCAAGGGCAAACAGGAAGTCGTCAAAAGTTGCCCTAAACCCCTCAAAGCCAGACTTGTAGAGGAGAACCATGTAAACCTGCATCACAAAGTATGGAATGCCAAAAATGATAAGCACAGCAGTAATTCCAGAAAAAAACTTGCCAAAGACTATTTCGCTCTTCTTTATCGGCTTTACGAGGAGAAGCCTTATTGTGCCCCTGTCAATTTCACTTGCAAGCAAATCGCTCATGACAATTATAACGACCAGCTGGCCAATCACACTGGCCCAGAAGTTTATTAAAAACTGAGAAACGTTTATCTGGAATGAAATCTCTAAGGCTTTTGCACTGTATTCAGTTATCTCCTCGTGGGTGAAAAAGTAGACTATCACGGGAAGAAGCATCAACGCCAGCATTACCTTAAGACGCCTTGATTTTAAAAGCCTGTAAACCTCGTTTTGATATAGAACGCTAATCACTTTCCTCACCTATGCTGAACTTTTCCATAAGAATCCTCTCAAGCGGACTTGTGTGGGGTCTGAAGAGCTTTAAGCGAATGCCCTGAGAGGTAAGATACTTCGGAAACTGCAGGAAAAACTCATCAAGAAACCTTGGATCCACTTTAACCCTAATTATGTTCTCCTCCTCCCAGACTTCCCTAACGTATGGCTTTTCCTTTAGGAACTCAATTGCCGCCCTGTTGTCCGAAGTGGAAACATCGTAATCGTTCTCCTCTATCTCCGTCAGCTCACTTATTTTCCCCTGGGCTATTAAGCGACCTTGGTTGATTAGCCCCACGTAGTTGCACATCTTTTCAACTTCGCTCACTATGTGCGAGCTTACGAAAATAGTTTTCCCCTCCTTTGCAAGGGAGAGAATTTTTCCTATGAACTCTATTCTCCCCAGAGGGTCAAGGTTTGCTGTAGGTTCGTCCAGTATTAAAAGTTCCGGATCACCAATTAGAGCTGAAGCAAAAGAAACTCTCTGCTTCTGTCCTGAGGAGAGCTCTTTTATCTTGTTTAATGCCAACCTGCCAACGCCAACGTACTTCATGAGTTCCTTCGCTTGTTCCCTCGCTTCTTCCTTTTTTAGGCCGGAGAGCCTGCCCATATAAGTCAGAAAGTCAAAGATCGTCATATCATCATAGGCTATGGGCACTTCGGGCATATAGCCAACGTTTTTCATTATTTCAACTCTATTTTGGGGCATCTCAAGGTTAAAAATTCTAATTTCTCCATATGTAGGCCTTAACGCTACCGTGAGCATTTTAATAGTGGTGGTTTTACCAGCACCATTGGGCCCCAAAAAGCCATAGACAACTCCTTTAGGAACTTTAAGGTTCAAATGATAAATTATATTTCTTTTTCCAAAAAACTTTGTGAGATCTTTGGTTTCTATGACGTATTCCATCTTCAACACCAGACTGTAAGATAATGATCTTAGCCAATAGATAATAGTCTAAAAGAAGTTATAATGTTTTTGGGTTTACTCCATTTTCTATATACAAAATTTTTGTCAACATTGTTCTCATTATGTAAACAAAGAAGTTTATATTAATCAAAGCATAATTTAACACATAACATGGAGGTGGAGAAATTGAGAAAACTTATAGCTTTCTTTGGAATGTTTATGTTTTTTGTAGCTTCTTTCGCATTTGCGAACCCTACAGTAGATAATGTTCCCCAAGCGTTTGAGCATGGCGATCTCGTCATGATTGACGGGCAAGGCTACTACTACAAGGGGATGCCCATACCTGATCCAGATGAACCGTATAAGCAGGATGTCCCAGGACACTACTGGCTCCAAACTGGTCCGAGAAGAGTGATTGGCCTACATTACAACGAACCTATGATGATGGGAATGCCATTCTGGGCAATGAACGATCCCTATGGAATACTCCTCTACAAGGTTGACGGCGTAATAGACGTCCCGCCGGAGCAGCTCAGCCCTGAGAGAGAGGCATGGCTCAAAGAGCATGGCTACGTGCACTACCATGAGTTCGTAAGTGCAGATACGGGAGAGGAGCTTGAGGACTTTGTAGTTTACCTCAAGCACACCGCGGTGACTAGCTTTTACTTCACACCACCGATGGCACCCTGGAACGCACACGACGTCACCCCGGGAATCGACTACGAGTTCATCCCCAACTGGTGATTGGGGCTTCTTTTCTTAATTTTTGATTTTGTTATAACTTATACCTTTTAAATTCTTAGTTCTAATGAAGATTAAAAACAACCTTAATGAACTTTCAAGAACAGAAGAAGTTTTCTAAAAATCAATGTTGTGGTGGGCCCGCGGGGATTTGAACCCCGGACCTTCGCCGTGTGAGGGCGACGTCATAACCAGTCTAGACCACGGGCCCGCCCAAGTAGCCACTCATATCTCTCCAGGCTTTGCTTATAAATTTTTCTTACCCTCCACTCCATCTGAGCATTTTACGTTGTACTATATTCCTCTCTCGATTGTAGAATTTTTGTTCATTAAAAAATTTTTCCACTCAATGGGGAATATTTATATACATAAACAACGCTAAGATATATGACAAAGATATGTCGGAGGGAAGTTAATGGAAAGAAAACTGCTTGTTGGAGTACTAGTTTTTGCCTTGTTAGTAAGCCTGATGCCGGTATCTGCAGTGAGTGACAGCGCTCCAAAACGCATTTTTGTCCAGATAGATGGCCCAATAACAGAAGATGTGCTCAATGAGCTCAAAGCAAATGGTATGAACATTCTGTATGTGTTTAATGAGATTGGGTTTGTAGCAGGAACTGCAAAGGACAGAGACCTTAAGAGAATTTCAAGACTCAAGTTCGTAAAGAGCGTGGGAGAAGATACAAAAGTTTACGCCCTAAGCGAGACACTTCCAAGTGAAAGCCCATATGGCTTTGGGAACTACACATGGAACCTCGACATGATAAACGTCCCCACAGTACACGAAGAAATGGGATATACAGGCAAAGGTGTCTATATCGCGGTTCTTGATACAGGTTTAGTCCCCAACTGGAGGGACTACTTCGAAGAGGATAAGATAGCCACTGAGTTTGCCAGAGCATTCCTAGCGGCAAACGCACTAACCGCCCACTACAACCCCAATGCATGGGAAGCTGACACCAACAGCCACGGAACACACGTAACCAGCACAATAATAGGCTTCTGGGTCTATGGAGCATACAGAGTGAGTGGAGTAGCGCCCGATGCAAGGGTAATCCCCGTTAAAGTCCTTAGCAACTATGGGTTCGGCTGGAGCACGGACATAGCCGCGGGAATAATGTACATCGCGGATCTCTACAAAGAGGAAGTAGAAAGTGGTGGTGCAGTGCTTCCACCATATAATGAAACCAACCCAATAGTCATAAGCATGAGCCTTGGAGGGCCTTCTCTAAGCCCAATTGAAAAATATGCTATAGACTATGCTATAAGCCAAGGTGTCTTTATAGTTGCCGCTGCAGGAAACGACGGAGAAGCTGGAATGGACTACCCAGGAGCTTACGAGCCAGTGATCTCGGTTGGGGCCGCAGGATGGGTTGGAGAGTGGACGGCGCAAGCATGGTGGAGAACTCTCGATGTTCCAGAAGATCTCTACGAACAGGTTTACGTAACCGACTTCAGTGGAAGAGAAAAAGACGGGCAGGATCTTGACGTCCTAGCTCCAGGAAGCTGGGTAGTTGGGCCTTACCTTGCTTATGGTGCCGCGCACCCACCATACTGGGCGCAGGGAGTTCCTGGCCAGTACTACTACCTCGGTGGAACGAGCATGGCAACTCCACACGTGAGCGGAATAGTGGCATTGATGCTCCAAAAGGATATGGAAGATAATGTTATAGACTTAAACCAAACAATAGTAGAAGGAATCCTTGAAGATACAGCAATGCCAATAACATGGTACAACGCCTCAGTTATGTCCCCCGCAGGTGTATACGAGAACATAACATGGGGAGACGATGCTGTAGGCTCAGGATTAGTACAAGCCGATGCTGCCGTAGAAGCAGTCGATTCTTGATTTCTTTATTTTCTTTTTCTTAGCCATATCTTTAAATACCCACCAGCTTACCTCTTCTCGGTGAGAATATGCTAAACACGATGGTTTTGATAAGGACAGACAACTTCGACAAAGCACTAATAGCGCTGGCAGACCTCGTTAGGTATGCCGGGATGGAGATAAGGGGAAAGCCAAGGATAATACCTCCAGCCCTCTCCGATTGGGCATTTGAGAAACTTGTGGGAGAAAAGCCCAAGAAGAAGTACCGCGCACATGTTGTAGCACAGATAGATCTGCCTCCTGCAAAGGCAATAGGCAGGTTAAGGGAAATTCACCCCCCAGCACACATAATAGTTATCCCTCCGGATTCACCCGTTCATAGGGAGCTCCTCAAAATGTGGGGAACTTTTGAAGTGCTGAAGGGGTTTTATCCTCCTAAGAAATCCAGAAAGGGAGAAGAAAGCGAGGAGTAATCACTTCTTTTTCTTCTTCTTGATTCTTATATTCGCAACGTCTCCAAGGGTCGGCTCGTAGTCCTTTGGAATTGTAACCTTTTCCTGCACATTCTCCTCTACTCTCTCAATTAGGGTTATCCTAAAATATCTTTCGAGCTTCTTTGCCTCCTCTATGGTTGGCATGTACTCCCCATGGGCTATTCTCCTAAGGAGGTTGGTAGAAAGTCCCACTTTGTGGGAAAGTTCTTCATAGCTTAAACCGCTTTTTTGAATAGCCTCCCTAACCCTCTCTGCATAATCCTCAACAATATCCTCCGTGTAAAGCGGTCTTTGCCTCCTTGGAGCTGGTTTTGGCTTTGGTCTTGATGTGTAAGTTCTCCTCGGCTCTCTTCCAGTGGGCATTGGACTCCATGTTCCGGGTTTTTTCCTACCGTACTTTTGGTAACACCTGTTACAAACCAAGAGCTCTGCACCCTCTATTTTTATTGTATGCCCCTGTCCTCTAATCTCTGCCCCACAGATTTCACAAATCCTTGGTTTGGCTTTTGCCATTAAAATCACCTTCAGTGCTCTCTACTCTGAGTTAAGGATTAGATTTTATAAACCCATCTGATAACCTAACACCGATGAACATGACGGATGAAATCAAAATAGAGAAGCTAAAGAAAATGGATCAAGAAATCCTCGAGACCCTTGTCGGGATCTACATGAGGGGCTATGAAGGCATGAGAGAATATGGCGGAGAGGGAGAGAGCTATGCTAAAAGGTATCTTAGGTGGTGCTGGAGCAAAGCCAGCGATGGCTTCTTTGTGGCAAAAGATGGTGACAGAATAGTTGGATTTATCGTGTGTGACAACGACTGGCACAGTAGATATGAGAATAGAGTGGTAGGGGCTATACACGAGTTTGTGGTTGATAAGGGCTACCAGGGAAAAAGCGTTGGCAAGAAGCTTATGGAAAAATGTCTGGAGTATTTGAGCAAATACAACGACAGAATAGAGCTGTGGGTCGGAGAAAAAAACACCAAAGCAATTGAATTTTACAAAAAGCTCGGCTTCAAAATAGCGGGAAAGAGCGGCATATGGATAAGAATGGTAAAAGACCTAAAAGAGAAAAAGTAGTCATTTTATCGGAAGTCTGAACTTGTAGCCGTAGAGGATTATTCCGTCCTCTTCGAACTCCCTAACCTTTCTCGTGACCATTTCTACTTCCATGCCAAAGTCTATCTCCTCTGGGTCAACATCTGTGAGCTGTGCTAAAACCACCGGTCCCTCTTCGAGCTCGACTAGGGCTATGGGGTATGGCTTGTAGTACTCGTAGCCGCTTGGTGGGTTTCTCACTATTGTCCAGCTTACCACCTTGCCCTTTCCGCTGAACTGGAACTCCTCTATCTCTTGACTTCCACATTCTGGACAAACAGGTCTCTTTGGAAAGTGAACGTGACCGCAGCTCTTACATTTGCCTCCAATGAGGCGATATTTCTCTTTAAAGTGTCTCCAATAACGGGCAACTTGCATTGGCCTCCCCATCTTCAAACCCTCCTCAATATGGTTACAGTTATGTTTGAACCGGTTCCACCTATGTTTTGAGTTAACCCAATCTCTGCATCAGGCACTTGGTTTGGAGCTTCTCCTCTAAGCTGCCACACTGCTTCTACGGTTTGATAAACTCCCGTAGCTCCCACAGGGTGTCCCCTCGCTTTTAGTCCACCGAGTGTTTGAATTGGATAGTCACCATCTATTGCTATCTGCCCTTCTTTTGCAAGCATTGCACCTTTTCCTCTCTCAGCGGCGCCTATTGACTCTAGGCTTAAGGCGGCCATTACGGTAAAGGCATCGTGAACCTCGAAGAAGTCTATGTCTTTAACCTCAATACCGGCCATCTTATATGCCCTTTCTGCAGCAACCTTTGCCGCTCTGAGGAACAAGAATTCCTTTCTGTTTGCGAGGTTTATTGTGTCAATTGCCCTTCCCATTCCCGCAACCTCGACCATCTTCGCCTTGTCCACGAACTCCTTGGCCTTCTCCTCGGTGGTTATTATCACGGCAGCGGCTCCATCGGCTATTGGGGAAGCATCAAAGAGCTTCAGTGGATCGGCTACATAGGGGCTCTTCATAACGGTTTCAACTGTTATTGGCTTTTTGAACATTGCATATGGGTTTTTGGCACCATTTGCGTGAGCGTTAACTGCGAAGAGAGCTAAATCTTCCTCAGTGTAGCCGTATTCCTTCATGTAGAGCCTCATGACAAGGGCGTTCAATGCAACAAAGCTCACACCATGGAAAAGCTCCCACTCTGCATCTGCCGCATAGGCAAGATATCTCGTAGCGTCGCTTGGCCAGGCATCGGTCATCTTCTCAACGCCTACAACGGCAACAACATCTTCAAGACCGCTCATAACAGCTTTTACTCCCTCTTGGACTGCAGCTCCACCGCTTGCACACGCTGCCTCAACTTTAACTGCTGGAATGTTACCAAGACCTGCCCAATCAGCTATTAATGCCCCAAGGTTTTCCTGTTCAACGAATGAACCAGAAGCCATGTTGCCAACATAAAGTGAATCCACCTTATCAACGCCCGCATCTTCCATGGCATTGAGCAAAGCTTCAACGGCTAAATCCCTAAGGGCGAGCCTCCAGTGCTCTCCAACCGGAGTCAATCCCACACCAATAATCACTGGCTTCCTCATTTTAACCACCTCACAAGATGTACTTACCTCTGTGCTTTGCATATAAGGCATAATCGATGTATTTCTTCCTGTTTACGTAATCCATGGTCTTTGGCGCTAGGTCTCTCTTTTCTTCAATTGCATCCTGCACCACTAAGCTGAACGCATCGCTACCTGCACCGCTTCCAAAGCTTACCCAGAGAATCCTGTCTCCCGGCTTCGCTATGTCCAAAACCGCTGAAATGCCAACTAACGTAGCACCGCTGTATGTGTTTCCTATTATTCCACTTAACAGTCCCGGAAGGACTTTTTCTTTGGGGATTCCGAGAATCTTTGCGGCTGTGAGTGGGAACTTAACGTTTGGCTGGTGGAAGACAGCGTAGTCAAAATCGCTTGGCGAATAGCCCAGCTCTTCCATTAAGCCCTTTGCGGCGCTTATTATCTGGTGGAAGTAAGCAGGCTCTCCAGTGAATCTATTCCCATGCCTTGGATAGTGCTCGTGCTGTCTTCTCCAGAAATCTGGAGTGTCGGTTACGTAGGAATAGCTTCCCTCAAAATAAGCAACGGTTTCTGAGCTCTTCTCACCAACGATATAAGCGGCTCCTCCGGCGGATGCAGTAAATTCTAAGTGATCACCGGGTCTTCCTTGAGAAGTGTCGGCACCAATTGCCATTGCATATTTTGCCATTCCACTCCCAACAAAACCAATAGCTGCTTGTAAGGCTTCAGTTCCAGCTTTACATGCAAATTCAAAATCTGCAGCATCTAAATCTGGGGTTGCTCCAATTGCCTCAGCAATAACAGTTGCAGAAGGTTTGACTGCATAGGGCTTGGATTCGGTTCCAAACCACAATGCTCTAATTTCTCTTGGGTCGATTTGAGCTCTTTTAAGAGCATTTCTTGCCGCTTCAATTCCTATTGTTATGGCATCTTCATCCAAATTGTTTACGGACTTTTCCTGAATGGGGAAGCTGCTTACTCCCCAAACCCTTCCGATCTCCTCGTTTTTAATTCTGTACATTGGTACATAGGCACCATAACCAACAATTCCGACATCCTTTATTGGCTTCAGCAGTCTTCTCATTGGGCATCACCTTTCCAAAAGATTAGCTTAAATGTGTTCTCTCGAAGGTTAAGGGTGTACATTATAAAAGCCTTTCGGTAAATGTGTAACGTTTTTTCGACAATTAGCGATAAGAGCATATCACGGAGTAGGTTTAAAAGCTCAACTCTTTTATACTTCTTCAACAAAGAATAAAAAAGGTGATGCTCATGAAAGCATACATAAGCGAAAATGTGCAGGGTATTTACGCCTTTGATGGAGAAGGCAACCTAATAGGAAAAAGGATCTTCACGGAAAAACCGGAGATTGCACTTGATAAGCTCCTAAAGGGGGAGGTTACAGAAGACCTCACTACCCTCTTGGAAGAATTGAAAGAAAAAGGATACTCAAGTTTTGTGTTTGAACACCCAGGGCTAAGCAGGAACGTGAGGGAACTTGGCTTCGAATCTGAATTTGAATTCCCCAACTTAGCTGGAGAGAGGCTCAGAGAGAACCCGGAGGAGTTTCTGGGAAAAGAATGGTTCGAAAGATACTTCACTGTGGGAGTGGCCTTAACTAGAATTAGAATACAGGAGCAGAGCGGTGCAAGGGATAAAATGATAATTCAGGCTATAGAAGCGCTAGATGACATTGACAAGGTCATAAATCTTCTCGTCTCTAGACTAAGGGAGTGGTACTCGCTTCACTTCCCAGAGCTTGATGAACTTTTGCCCAAACACCCTCAGTACGTGAGTTTTGTTAAGAGCATTGGACACAGAGAGAACATCACAAAAGAGAACCTAGAATCCCTTGGATTGAGTGAAAACAAGATAGCAAAGATTCTCGAAGCAAAGGAGAAAACTATGGGAGCATGGATGGATGAGAAGGACATTAGGGTTATCCAAGACTTAGCAAAAGAAATTGACGATCTGTACAAGTTGAGAAGTGAGATCGAAGATTACATAGACAAGGCAATGGACGACGTTGCTCCAAACTTAAAAGCCTTGGTAGGGGCAAAATTAGCTGCAAGGCTGATAAGCCTCGCTGGAGGATTAAAAGAACTCGCAATGATGCCTGCCTCAACGATTCAAGTTCTCGGTGCAGAGAAAGCCCTCTTCAGACACTTAAGGAGCGGTGCAAAGCCGCCAAAGCACGGGGTAATCTACCAGTATCCAGCTATCAACAAGTCCCCATGGTGGCAGAGGGGTAAAATTGCAAGGGCTTTGGCTGGAAAACTGGCAATAGCTGCTAGGGTGGACTACTTCTCCGGCGAATACATAGCTGAGGAGCTCAAGAAGGAGATTGAGGCAAGAATCAAGGAGATCAAGGAGAAATACCCCAACCCACCAAAGCGCAAGGAGAAGCCCAAGAAAGAGAAGAAAAAGAAGAGGTTCAAAAAGAAGGAAAAAGGAAAGAAGTTTAAAGGAAAAGAGAAGAAGAAAAAGAAAAGCAAAGAGGGAAGCAGAAGGAGGTGAGATAAATGAACGTTAAGAAGCACAAATTCCCCGGCGTTTATGTCGTCATCGAGGATGATGGGAGCGAGAGGATAGCAACTAAAAACCTAGTGCCCGGTCAAAAGGTTTATGGTGAGAGGGTTATTAAGTGGGAAGGAGAGGAATACAGGATATGGAACCCAAATAGATCAAAACTTGCCGCTGCGATCCTTAATGGGCTTAAGAACTTCCCAATAAAGCCCGGAACCAATGTATTATACCTCGGAATAGCAAGCGGTACGACAGCTTCACACGTAAGTGACATCGTTGGCTGGGAAGGAAAAATATTTGGTATCGAGTTTTCACCAAGAGTCCTCAGAGAGCTAGTCCCCCTCGTGGAAGAAAGAAGAAACATAGTGCCCATTTTGGGGGATGCAACAAAGCCTGAAGAATACAGGGCTTTGGTGACAAAAGTAGATGTGATCTTTGAGGACGTTGCCCAGCCAACGCAGGCCAAAATACTAATAGACAACGCAAAAGCCTACCTCAAGAAGGGAGGCTATGGAATGATTGCCATCAAGAGCAGAAGCATTGACGTCACGAAAGAGCCGGAAGAGGTGTTCAGAGAAGTAGAGAAGGAGCTCAGCGAATATTTTGAGGTCGTGGAGAGAATCTCCTTAGAGCCATACGAGAAGGATCACGCGCTGATAGTTGTGAGAAAGCCTTGAGCTTTTCTTCAAAATTTTTCAACGTTTTTCAAAATGTTATAGAAAGAAAAGAATCAAAGCAATGGGTTCCTAAACTTTTTGCCTGGGTAGTATGCAACTCCCTCAAGCTCTTCCTCAATTCTAAGGAGCTGGTTGTACTTGGCGTTTCTATCACTCCTTGCTGGAGCACCGGTTTTAATCTGGCCTGCATTGAGGGCAACGGCTATGTCGGCAATTGTTGAATCTTCCGTTTCACCAGAGCGGTGGGACACAACAACCCCATAACCCGCTCTAAAGGCAAGGTAAGCGGCATCAATAGCTTCGCTGAGTGTTCCAATCTGGTTTACCTTGAGGAGCAGAGCGTTTCCAGCGCCCATCTCGATGCCCTTCTTAAGCCTCTTGACGTTTGTAACGAAGATGTCATCTCCAACGAGCTGGACTTTCTTACCCAGCTCCTTTGTGACCATTGCAAAGCCCTCAAAGTCCTCTTCTTGGACTGGGTCTTCTATTGAGACTATTGGGTAAGTGGAGATAAGCTCCTTGTAGAGATCGATAAGCTCTTCTCTCGTGTATTCCCTGCCCCCAACGACATAAACGTTCTTCTCCTCTTCATAGAACTCACTTGATGCAACATCAAGGGCAAAAGCTATCTCATCTCCGACTTTGTAACCGCTCTCTTCAATAGCCTTTACGAGGGCATCTAAAGGCTCGGTTACTTCTTTCATCGGTGGTGCAAAGCCTCCTTCATCACCAACGTTAACTGCTAACTTACCATATTTCTCCATGAGAATCTTCTTTAGGGTGTGGTATGTCTCGCTTACCATTTGAATGGCTTCTCTAAAGCTCTTCGCACCAACTGGCATGATCATGAACTCCTGAAAGTCTAAATCGTTACCCGCATGTGCACCTCCGTTGATAACGTTGCTCATCGGAACAGGCAGAACATAAGCGTTCGCTCCCCCAAGGTAGCGGTAGAGGGGCATTCCAAGGCTATTGGCTGCGGCTTTTGCAACGGCTAAAGAGACACCAAGAATAGCGTTTGCACCAAGGTTGCTCTTGTTTTCTGTGCCATCGAGCTCGAGCATGAGCATGTCTATGTCTCTCTGAAGCGTAACGTCCATACCAATTAGCTCGGGAGCGATTATCTTGTTAACGTTCTCAACGGCTCTCTTAACACCCTTTCCGTGGTATCTCTTTCCGCCGTCTCTAAGCTCTAGAGCCTCGTGAATTCCCGTTGAGGCTCCACTTGGCACTGCCGCCCTTCCCATAGCGACTGGGGTGTAGACATCAACCTCAATTGTTGGGTTTCCTCTTGAATCCAAAATTTCCCTTGCCACAATTCCAGTAATTTCGAAGGGGTTTTCCATTGCTTTCACCTCGGGTGATATTTGAGGTTTCTCTTTAAAGCTTTTTCACACAACCGGCGAGTGATCCACATTTTCATTCTCTGCAGAACACTTGCGGTATAGGTTCTCAAGTCTTTCCTCAATAGAGGGGTGATAGTTGAAAAAGTTGAACCACTTTGGAGTATTGCTCGGAATTTTGTTAAATCTAGCGATCTTTTGAAGAGCCGAGAACATTGCCTCCGTCCCCACAACCCTTGCAGCATATTCATCAGCCTTGAATTCATTTCTGAACGAAACATACCCTCCAAAAACGTAGAAGTATCCTATATACAGTATAGCGAATATCCCCACGAGTAGCACAAACGTTATCCTGAAGCCCATATTAACAAGAGAAAAGTTAAAAAACTCTTCCAAACGATCCAGGCCTTCAATGAAGCCAACAGCAATTGGAAACCATCCAAATGACACGGCAAAGTTTATCCAGAGGTGTTTTCCTTTTATGTGGCCTATTTCATGGGCAAGTATGGCCTTTACCTCCTCTGGCGTGAAGTTAGCAAGTAGAGGCTTTGTCAGGGTGATATACCTCCAAAACGGGAGGATTCCAGAAACCATTGCATTCACCTCTTCTCCACCAACTATCCTAACTCCCCTTACCTTGATTCCCAGAGAGGAACAAAACTCCAGAAGGTCTTTTTCTACCTCTTCATTTTTCTCTGCTTTTTCATAGAGCATAGAGATGTAAGGAAGGAATATATAAATGGCAAAAAGATAAACTGCAAAAGATAGGGCAGTTAAAGGCATACTGTCTCCTATCTTATCGGACAGAAAGAACCAATACAAGAGAGGCCATGAAAGCATCAAGCAAATGAATACTACAAGCATCAATACAACTCTCCAAGCGGGGATCTCCTCGGAACCAGGCACTTTTGGGACAACTTTTCTCTCAAAATTTACGTAAATCAAGGTAATAATGATTATGGCCAAAATACCCGGGCCAGAGAAAACTCCCAAAAATACTATAGGTTCTAGTTTGGAGTTTTCAAATCTGGCCAACAACGAATCAATACCTTCAAAGCCGAGAACCAAAAATGTGGATACCATAAGAATTAAAGCCAGACCTATAGAAATTAGCTCTCTTTTAATTAGTTTATATTTGAGCTCTTCCTCGGGTCGTTCTTCCTTCAAGACTCCTCTTCCGATAACCCAAGCAATTGGGATCGCGAGCAGTGGAAGAAATAGTGCTTCCCACTCCATATAATCCCCACCTCAAGAAGAACTCCATCTAACGTTTTTTAAAGTTTACTTTATTAAGTAGTATAAAAAGAAAGTTAAGATAAAAGGAAAGGTTCAACCGAGTTCAAAAGCCGTTTCAAATTCCTTATCCACAGGCTCTGCAGAAGTCAAAAGACTAACAAGCACCATGACAACTGCTGAGACGAGTGCACCACTAACGTAAATGTACTCCCAGTAGCTGAAGCTCACTATCCCAGTTATTCCAACAACCGCCGCTAATGAACCCGCTATCATTCCAAGTAAAGCCCCTTCTTTTGTTGCCCTTTTCCAATAGATTCCGAGTATCAACGGCACAAAGACTCCCGAGGTATAGATGTCGTAGGAGTATATAAGGAGCTCAACTATTCCCTGAATCGTAAGCGCTGCCACAAGCGCCAAAAGGCCTATGATTATTGTAGTCACTATTGAAAGTTTTAGCAACTTTTTATCCTCTGCTTCTGGTTCTATAAAGCTCTGGTAAAAGTCTTTAACTACGTGAGAGGTTGCTGCTGATAATAGGGAATCGGCAGTACTCATCACTGCAGCGAGGATTGCGGCAACGAATATTGCTCCCACTCCACTTCCAAACACTGTGATCACTAGTTTCGGCACTGCAGTCTTTGGTGAATCGATTATCGCTTGAGGATCATTAGAAAGGGCCAGTGCAAGCATTCCTGCAAGAGCTGGAAGGAATGACAAAGCCATAAGCAAGATTCCACTGTAAATTGCTCCCATTCTTGCAGTCTTCTCGTCTTTTGATGCAAAGAGCCTCTGGTAAAAGTCTTGCCCTATTAGAGTATACATCACCGTTGCTGCTAACGTTAGGGCAAAGAGCGAAACCCCAAGTGACATGAAGTTGAAGTATTCTCCGCTTGCTTGAGGCAGATTTGGAATTGATGAAAGACTCACTTTTAAGCCGTCAAAGCCGCCCACTTTGTTTAACCCAAGAACCACTGCAACCAAAACGCCAATGCTACCAAGTATTATTTGAATAAAATCTGTCAATGCCACAGCCCATAACCCCGAGAAGGCAGTGTAGGCTATGAAAATTAACGTGGCAAATACTGCTCCAGCAGTTCCCGGCAATCCTATGGCTTCAAACACTGCCGATGCTGCCCACACCTGCGCCCCAAGTATACCCACAAGGGCTAAAAGCGATAGCGTTGCTGCCAAAAGCCTTATTGCCTTACTCTTATAGCGCATCTCTAAGACATCTGGGACTGTGTACAAGGCCAAAGCACGCATAGGCTTTGCAAGGGTTATACCCAAGAGAAGAAGTCCCAGACCGCAGGCAAAACCGTACCAAATTCCTCCTAACCCGTAGGTGGCTCCCCAGCTAGCTCCTCCAAGGATGAAAGCCACCACCATAGTGAGTGGCTGCCAAAGTTGCGGTAGTTAATGCTAATCCAAGCCTTCTCCCGGCCACCAAAAAGTCGGCCGAGGTTTTAATGTACTTCCTTGCATACGCTGAAACTCCTAGCATTGCTCCCATGTACAAAACAAGTGTCGTCCAAACTACGCTCATTTTTCTGCACCTCTTGAAAGTACAAACCAAAGAGCTTTGAAAGATATTTAAAGTTTTTGGAAGAAAAATTGACAAAATGACAAAAAACGTCAAAACAAGAGTACCCACTCATTATGATTTCCATATGTTTTAAGCCCAAAAAAATTTGCTGGCAAAAGATTAAGAATGCAGCAAGAGCATTGTAATATAGCTCCCAAAATTGGAATGTCCTTGATTTAATTACAACACTAACATCCAATATATGACACAAGTTACAAAACAAAACCGAAAATCTTAAATATTCTACAATCCTTATGTTACTGGGTGTGATAGGACTAGTATTATTACTTTTTCTAGGGGGTGAGAGCAGTGGGGCTGATAATTGACCCGCATGTGTTACGATCATTACACAGAAGCGAGCTAAGGAAAAGGATACTCTTTTATCTAAACGAGATTTATCCTTCTGGGACTTATCTTTCGGAGATTGCCAGGGTTGTCAGATCTGATCCCTCAAACGTAAAGGGTGCCCTTGTTGGCATGGGTAACAGATACAATGGAGAAAGCTCTCTCGTTTATCTTGGGCTTGTTGAAGAGGTCAATCAAAACGGTTTTCGGTACTACAGGTTAACCGAATACGGAAAAAAAGTTGTAGAATTTCTAAAAACCTATCAAACATACTACACCAGATTTATGTGAGGTGCCAAAGATGGAAGATCAAATAAAAAAGTTTGACTTTAATCTGGAAACCCTAATTGATTTCTCTTTCTTTAATGTAATAAAGATAGGTCTTGAATTGGGAGTCTTTAAAAATATTGACAAAGCTAAAACCCTTGAGGAGCTTTTAAATTCAATAGATGTTCAAAATAAGCCCTATCTAAAATCACTCCTTAGCACATACTACGATCTCGGCATTATAGAGATTAACGAGATGGGAATAAGCAGTAAAAAATTCCTGAGGACGTTTCTTCTCGAATACGATAAGTTAAAGGATATAATTCCGGAATGGATTCCAATACAGGATAAGATCGTTGAAATGGCTAACTATGCGTTTTTGTCATTCGAAAACTCCAAGGTGATGATGGACTTTGACAAGGATGCAGACTTCTGGGACATTCGACTTTCGAACCCACTCAACACCCTATACCGGGAAATAATAGCCGAGGTAGGCAACCTCAGAGATGGCCTTAGAGTTCTTGACTTAGGATGTGGATCGGTTTCCCCAGTGGAGCTCGGAAAATACGTGGGTCCAAACGGTGAATACGTGGGTATTGACTTCTCTCCGGGACTTTTAAGCATTGCTCAGCAAAGGGTTAGAGATTTAGGCATGGACTGGGTAAGTTTAAAGGAGATGGACATAAGAAACGCAATACCAAAGAGAAAGTATGATGTTGTGATAATGAGCTTCGTGCTTGAGTACATCCCGGAAGTTCACCAGACTGTAGCAAAGGCGCTCGATTTCGTCGATGAGGGAGGAAAGCTGATAATAGTGGAGCCCTTCAGAGAAAACTTTGAAAACATAGCCGGCTGGGAGTTCTTTGAAAGGCTAACTAAAGAGTTCCACAAGTTCCCGAGAAAAGCCGATATAGTTGATGCCCTCGAATATTACGGAAAGGAAGCAAGGATAACGGAATACGGTAAGTCCATTCTTGTTCTTGAGCCCCTTTATTGATTTTTTACTATTCTTCCCAACTTGCATTTTTGCTCATTTGGTTTGCCTCTTTTTATAATTACTACCTGAAGTTAGTAGGTACCTACATATGTACCTACATGTGCAAAAACCAATGTAAAAACAAAAAATTGCTTTATATACAAACCTTTCCAGCATATATTGCAAAACTTCCAACGGAGGTGCCAAGAGATGAAGGAGATTTTTGGTAAGAAGAGGGGTGCCGTTGGTATCGGTACCCTGATAGTGTTCATAGCCATGGTGCTAGTAGCTGCAGTAGCCGCAGCAGTACTCATCAACACCAGCGGCTACCTCCAGCAAAGAGCAGAAGCAACAGGCAGGCAGACAACAAAAGAAGTCGCCAGTGGAGTGAAGATTGACAAAGTTACAGGACATGTAAACTCAACACACACCGGAATAGACAAACTTGCTATATATATTTCACCAAACGCAGGAAGTGAGGCAATTGACCTAAGTCAAGCCAAAGTGTATATAAGTGATGGAACCAACGCCTATGTACTTAGCTATAATTCCACTGCATTTACAGATGATAGCGCTTTTGACGGAAATGTCTTTGGAACTGCAGCGAAATATCCCACAACTAAAACATTTGGAATAATAGTAGTTCAAGATGCTGACGGCTCAGTCACATCAAGCAATCCAACTATTAATGCCGGTGATATTGTAATTCTCACCGTGGATGCAAGTTCCGTATTTGGCAGTGCAATCCCAACAAGAACCGAAGTCACAATCGAAGTTAGACCAGAATTTGGTGCTCCAGGTTACACCAAGGTCGTCACACCTCCAAGCTATGGAACCAATGACATAATAGAGCTCAAGTGACGCCAGCTCTTTTGATTTTTTCCTTACATTCTCTTTATTCCACCAACTTTTGGAGGGACCAGCAATGTCGTTCAGCTATTTGAAAGAGAAGTTCAAGAAAAAGCCAGAAGAACAGAAGGAAGAGGTTAGAGAGGATAAGCTGGAGCTTGCATTAAGTGAACAACCACAAGCAACAGAGGAGCAGAAGAAAGAGGAAGAAGAAAGGCTGACCATGGTAATGAACAGGTTAAATGAAATCGAAAACGAGCTTCCGAGAATAAAGGTAAACATCGACACCCTAAAAAGCCAGATTCAGGAGCTCAGGGAAGACATAGAAAAGCTCGACAAGACAATCAAAGACGTTATGATGCTTTATGAGGTCGTCTCCCAAGAGATCAATCCTTTCAGGGACTTAGAGAGTGAGAACCCAATAATGAAAGAAATCCACGAGTTAAAACAAGAAATAGATGACATTAGAAAGGAGATAGCCCAAATAAAGGCGGATCTAAGGCTGCTTGCCTACCACGGTGTTGATCTAGATAGGATAATCTATGAGGCAATTTCGGAGGGAGAAGCATGATCACTGAAAATGAAATAGATGCAAAACTACAGGAACTCCAAGGGAAAGTGCCAAGCGTCCTCATTAAAGACCTAAGGGACAAGCTGGTTTCAAAGATGGACATACTAACGCCTGAACAGGTTGATGTTATAATAAAGAAGGTGCTCGAGAACTATTCAAGCCAAGTTGAGAGGCTTAAGAGATTAGACAAAAGAATAGAGGAAATAGGAAAGTATCTAGAGGAGATAAGGGAAAAATTATCAGAAAACCGGAGCTCCTTTGAGAGAGTTGAGAATCAGAACACAGGAATCGTAGAAAATTCAACCCACTGGGAGCCACAAAGAATTGAGTTTGAAAGGGTTGAACCCCCGAAGGAGGAGAGGGAATTTGAAGAAGAAGGTAAGGGGGAGTTTTCAATGACTGAGGAAATCCAAATCCCTAAGGAAATAAGAGACGTGTTGATAACACCCACAAAAAACAGGGCAAGATTGGAAAAACTCCCTGATGATGCAGTCTCCACGATGATAGCCTTAAAATGGCTGGGATTCCTCATAGAGAGGGCTGGAATGCAGAATCTGGAGAATGTGCTCGAGTTTTACTATACAATAGGCTGGATATCCGAAGAAGTCCTTGAAACACTGCTAAAGTATGCAAACGGAACTAGACCTCACCAGAGAGAGCCAAACTGGAAGCCTGATGACAAGCTCACTATTCAGGATCACCTAATATCACTGCTGTTCATTGAAAGGTTAAGGGGTACAAGGATAACTCCAGAGGTGCTGAACTCCATTGAAAGGGAACTAAAGATGATGAACAAGATATTGGAACATGTTTATGGGGTTTAAGGGGATAGGGTATGGGATTCAGCGTATCTGCAAGCTTCGCCGTAATATTCATTGCATCAATCGTGGCGTTTGGAACGCTCTACTTATCCCTTGAAAACAGCTACCTCTCACTGGCGAATTCGGTGGAGGTGTATAAAGACTCGTTCATAAAGAGACAAACCTCCAGATTGTCCCTCGATAGCTACTCCTACAATGATCCAGGCTCAACTGCCTCGATATACTCCATAACGTTCAACGTTACAAACAACGGCTCCACCCTATCCCCTAAATATTGGAATTTCATTAGGGATGGAAGATTGAAAACTCCCGATGGCTCAACCCTCATCGTCGAAAACAAATCCTATCTCCTCCCCGGGGAATATATAAGCGTTACAACAACCGAGATTAAAGACAGCGATGTTCACAGCTTGGTGATAGCTACCGAAACCGGATGTTCCTTAAAGATAGAATGGAGATGGGTATGGCTAGATCAAAATCAGACGATAGGGGAGCCCTCTATAGTTGGAACCTCATGGTACTGCAACTAGGTGATTATCATGGCAAGTTCAGTGGTTTCAGAAATCATACTCTTCATAGTTTCACTCCTCGTTGCCGCAACGGTGGCAGGAGGGCTTTACGTTGTTACCCAAGACCTAGCCGATGGAATAACGTACCGTGGGACTGCAATAGCCCAAAATCTGAGAACCGACTTCACCGTGATAAACGACCCAGAAAACATTCCAATTTCCAGCGGAGCGTATGTGTTTTACATAAAAAACACCGGAAGTGAAGCCTTCCCTTTCACCCCCGACACAGTGGTAGTTTTCATCGACGGGAACCTCATACCAGCTTCAAATCTCACTTTAACCCCCTCATTATTGGCTCCCCATGATGTTGGAGAGTTAAAGGTAGCAACCACCCTATCAGCTGGATATCACAAGCTTGTGGTAGTGATTGAAAACGGAAAGCAGAGAGAGTTCATCTTCAAAATAGGGTGATGATCATGGCACATTTGCTGAAAATCCAGATACCTAACGATGAACTCCATAGGAGGCTTGGGGGTGGTATCCCCTCTGGAAGTATAATCCTAATAGAAGGTGATAGGGGTACTGGTAAGTCTATCTTCTCTCAACGCCTCGCCTATGGATTTTTGAGAAATGACGTTTCTGTTAGCTATGTTTCAACCCAGCTCACCACTCCGGAGTTCATAAACCAAATGGAATCGCTCGGCTATAGTGTGATCCCCTTTCTGATAAAGAGAAAACTGCTCTTTGTTTCTCTCTATCCCCTTCTTAGCAGTGTTTCTAAGCGAGAAAAATTCCTGCCCAGATTTTTGAGTGAGGAAAGGCTATGGGAAAAGGATGTTATTATCATAGATTCACTCGCGCCCATTCTACCTCCAAAATTAAATGAAGACCTGCTCAGGCAGTTTACCGAACATCTCAAAAAGCTCAGCGCCCTAAACAAGGTAATAATACTAACTTTAAGCCCCAACGGCATAGACCCTTCTACCCTTTCCGTACTGGAGGAGATTTCTACAATGCTGATAAGACTCCAAGTCAAGGTCTTTGGTGGGGATCTAAAGAACTCAGCGACCATTGTTAAGTACAACAACGCCATGGGGATTTTCCAGAAGATAATTCCATTTAGAGTCGAACCAAAGGCAGGATTTATCGTAGAGATAGCCGCGGTGGTGTGATATGGCCGAAAGAATCAGTGAAACCCTTGAAACTGCAATGGCAAGAAATCCCCACCTAAGGGAATACGTTGAAGACTTCGTTAGGAAATACGGTAAGATGCCCGAATTTCATGTCCAGCTCAGCAGAGACATGAAGGAGATAAAATACCCGAACATAATATATCCCGTTGGAGATCCAATTTTTGTCCACATTTATGGAGATCCAAAAACCGAGAAGAGGTATATCGTGATAGAACCCCGAATCCAAAATGCAGAGGAAAAGGCAAAGTACGAGCTGATAAAAGAAAAAATTCTTGAGCTGGCTCCCACCAAGGTCATTCCAGAAGAAAGGGAAGAATTTGAGATATTCTTAGACGAGCTCTATAACGAAGCCCTAAAGAAACTCAATGGTAGGGGTTTATTCTCCAGGAATAGTGTAAAGCTGACTCAAAGAGAGATAGAAAAGTTTAGATATCTGCTGAAGAGGGACATAATTGGTATTGGACCTCTAGAGGTTTTAATCAGAGATCCATATATCGAGGATATACACATAATCGGTGCCGACTATATCTCCCTAATCCATAAAATCTTTGAAGCACTTCCTACGAACATAACTTTTGAGAGCAATATAGCCCTTGCGGATTACTTTAAGGCATTGAGTGAAAGAATTGGAAGACCGGTAAGCGACAAAAACCCGATTGTTGATGGAACCCTCCCAGATGGGTCAAGAATAAACATCATATACAGCCCAGACGTTAGCATAAAGGGCCCCTCAGCAACGATAAGAAAATTCTCCGCAACTCCTTTGAGCGTTGTTCAACTCGTAAAATGGAACACATTCTCAGCTGAAATTGCCGCTTATCTGTGGCTTGCCTTGGAATATGGAATGAGTATCTTTGTGTGTGGTGAAACGGCAAGCGGAAAAACAACGACTTTGAACTCTATCATTCCTTTCATAAAACCCCAGGCGAAGATATTCACTGCTGAAGACACTCCAGAAGTTGTTGTGCCACATCCAACATGGCAGAGGCTAACGACAAGAGAAAGAGGACCCGAGGAGAGCAGAGTAACACTCTTTGACCTTCTTAAAGCTGCATTGAGATCAAGACCTAACTACATTATAGTTGGTGAGATAAGAGGTGCAGAAGGTGCTATAGCATTTCAAGCAATGCAGACCGGACACCCAGTTATGGCAACTTTCCACGCGGGTGATGTCAAGAAGATGATACAGCGTTTCACTGGGCACCCAATAAACGTCCCTGTAACTTTCATAGATAACCTTAACATTGCCCTCTTCCAGCAGGCAGTTTATGTAAGGGGGAGGTTCCTGAGAAGAGTTCTCAACGTTGTGGAAATAGAGGGCTACTATGAAGAACTCGGAGGAGTTGCTACGAGGAGTGTTTTTGAATGGGATTCAGTCAGCGATAAGCACATCTTCAGAGGAATGAACAACTCCTACATTTTGGAGAGAAAAATAGCGGAAGTAGCTGGCTATGAAGATCCAAAAGACATCTACAACGAGCTGTTTTTGAGGGCAAGGATAATCCAGAGAATGGCGGAGCTGGGAATAACGGACTACTGGGACGTCTATAGAGAGATAAAGAACTTCTATGAAAAGGGCATTCAAGGATTAAGCTTTAGGCTTTAGGTGGTTAGAATGCCAAAACAAAAAGCCAACATATTCGTGCAGGCAGATCTGGACATGAAAACTTACGTAAGAAAAATATTAGTTCCAAGCATAGTGGCTAGTGTAGTCCTTTTTGTTGTGCTCTCGCTTCTCACAACGTTTATCTCAATATCGTCTATAATCAGAATAGCACTCTACGCGATTCCCCTGCTCCCGCTGATATATGCCGTTATGCATCCCTACTCCGCCGCAAGCGGAAAAAGGGTTAAAATAAACTCAAAGATTCCCTACTTTGTGACGTATTTTGCTGTTCTATCAACAAGTGAAGTTGGTAGAAACGAGTTAATCTTAAATCTAGCAAAGGAAAAGGTGCTTGAGCCTATTTCCAGAGACATGGAGAAAATTTACTATCTAATAGCGAAGTTCAACAGGGGGATGCCAGAGGCTTTTAGGTTCCTCGCAAAAAGGACGCCAAGCAAAGTATTCTCAGACTTCCTTGAGAGGCTTGCCTATTCCCTTGACAGCGGTGTGGAGTTAAAAGACTATCTTCTCCAGGAGCAGAAAATTGTGATGGACGATTACCAGACGTTCTATGAGGGAGCCCTCTACGATTTGGATGTTTTTAAAGAAGTCTACAGCTCACTTATAATCTCCGTGGTGTTTATGGTTACTTTCATCATAATAGGCCCCATAATAACCGGACAAGACTTGGTAACACTGACGATTTTTACGTTCATCTTGGTTATGGTAGTTGAAATCGGAGTTCTTATTCTAATAAAGCACAAAATGCCTGAGGACAGCATATGGGCCAGCAACGCTATGAACGCAGAGAGAAAGGCTAAAGTTATTAGAGGAGCCTTAATATCAATTGCCGGGACTGTGGTCGTTGCCCTTTTGTATCTTCTCGTACTGAGAATCAGGTTCAATATCCCAACGGAGATAGCTTTAGCCTTGATTATGAGTCCCTTAGCTTATCTGGGCTATGTTCTCACAAAAGAAGAGGAAAACATTCTGATAAAAGACGAAAACTTCCCAGCATTCATGAGGAGTCTTAGCTCATCTTTAGCAGCAAGCGGAGCATCTATGGCGCTTGTTTTAAAATATCTCAGCTCCCACGACTTCGGAACATTGACAAAGGATATTAAAAATTTGAATAAGAGGATATCCCTAAAAATAGACGACACGAAATCCTGGAAATATTTTGTTTCAGATACGGGAAGCTGGCTTATAGACATCTTTTCGGATATATTTAGGAAGAGCCTCCATCTTGGAGCGGATCCAGACTACGTGGGAAGGGTAATCTCAAACAACTTTGAGAGGCTTCTCAGGTTAAGGAGGAAAAGAAAACAGAGTGTCGCAAGCTTTAAAGGTGTGATATACGGTGTTACAGGGGCATTTGCTTTCTCAGTTGCAGCCGCATTCCAAGTTGCAGTTTATATGACCCACTTATTCTCCAACATCCAGCTTCAAGGAGAGTTCATTCAGGATATCCTTTTTATACCAAGTGCCGAGGGTCTTCAACTAACCAACTATATTCTGATCTCAATACTCTTGCTGCACTCATTAATCTCGGCATTTTCAATAAAAATCGCAGATGGCGGGCATTTGGGAATAGCCCTCTATTACTTCGTGATACTAGCATGGATGTCCGCTATAGGTCTTTATCTCGGTGAGTTCGTGATGGGGAAGATGATGAGCTTTTCAGGCTTAATACTACCTCTAATGGGGGTGGGATTATGAAAAAGTTCTTCATAATTTTTCTCTTAACCCTTCTCCTACCGTATGCAAGTGCACAGTCTGTTTTCACTGGATGGATTAGAGTACCTTCTCAGGTGGGGATAGAAGGGAAGGAGATAGAGCTCAAAGACATCTCATTAGATGGTAGGTTTCTAGTGTTAACCCCTGAAGGCAACTTTTTGGTAACTCCCGGAGAGACTGTAAATTCAAGTATCTATTCCCTTAGTCTCATTTCGGGCTTTGTAAAGGAAGACGGCGGATATGCAAAGCTGAACATCACATTCCCATACATACTAGAAAATCAAACCCTGTTGCTTGGAGATTACAAAATCTCACTAATAAGTGTGAGCGACAAAGAAGCAAAGATAAAGCTGCTGTATAAAAATACGTCAAAGGAAATCCTATACAGCGGTGGAAAAATTGAGTTTAACGAGCTTAGCGGCTCATTCACAATAATGCCAACTATATTTGACGGTTACCTCTACAAGGGGACTAGCAAAGAGCTCTATGAGTGGACAGTAAAGTTTGAAGACTTTAACATAACGGAAGTCAACGGAGAGCTTAAAGAGTTCGTCACCATCTCTATAAACGGGAAAGAACACTGGGTCGAAGTGGGAAAAACAATAGAAGCTGATGGAATCATAATTGAAGTAAAAGACCTCATTGGGTCAAGTTACGTTAAAGTCACGATAAAACTAAAAGGAGTGTACGCAACGTTATCCATTTCGCCCTCGGTGTATAAAGAGGTGGAAGAAGGAAAAGACACCCAAATAGGACCATATCTAGTGAGAGTTGAAAAGGTATTTTCGGATGGGGCTTATGTAACTATAAGAAACTCCTGTGGAATGATTCTCAAAAGCAGATGGGTATATACAAACACACTAATTTCCTATGGGGGACTTTACATAGGAGTTGAAGGGATAAAAGACCTGAAAACAAAGAAAATTGTAACTCTGGTTGGATTCCTAGAAAATGAAAAAATACCGAAGCCGGAAGCAGATGTTTTTGTAAATGTGTCTCTCTCAACCCCCGAGAGAGCGTTGCAGTTTGAACCCTTTAATGCCACTGTAGTAATTAAAAACGAAGGAGAAAAAGACCTTCACTTCGTTGAGATAATCCCCAACCTTACCAATGGATTTAGAATAATAAGCTCTTATCCCGTCTACATCCCGGAACTTAAAGCAAAAGAGAGTATTCGTTTTAACCTAACCATCCTACCAGAAAACTCCGGACTTCTCAAGTTAGGCTCTATAAAAGTGCGTGGAAACGTACCCTTCCAGCTATCGTGCAATGGCTTTGCCAGAATATCGTTTTCATCGGAGATCAGATGGATAAATGTTGAAAACGCATCTCCTTATTATCTGCTATCAATCCAAGGTTCTAACGGAAGCATTGAAGATCTTATTCCCCTAAATATTACTGTTGCAAACAAAGGGAATACACGCGGACCGTTTACACTTACAATTGCCCTGCCAGAGCACTTTGGGATAATAGGGGATAAACTAACAATTTCCGGAAGATTTGCATATATAACTGACTCTCTAAAACCCAGAGAAAATAAAACGTACAGTTTCTTCCTTATTCCAACAAATGATGGGGAATTTGAAGTGCTTGCAGCGCTCAAAGAGCGTGATTACATAACTAAGAACTCCACCATAGTAAAGATCGAGGCTCCGACGATCTCTCAAACCCAAATTCCAGAAGAAACCAAAGAGAATGCAACTCCATCAAACTCCACAAAGATTGTAGAAACCTACACAAAAACCATAACCCACATGGAAATCAAAAACACCACCATAGAAGTTTTCCCAACAAAACAGAAGCTCCTTTTTGCAGGTGGGGGATTTGTAGGGGGGATGATTTTCATATTGCTGCTAGCTTGGATCGCAGCAAAACTTGAAGAGAGAAGTGGGAGGTGAAAGCCTTGAAATTCAAAAACATTTGGGAATTCCCAAAATTTGGAGAAACCGTGCTTTTAGAGTATCCATCTTCGACACTTCCATACAGAGAGCTAGTGGAACTAATAACCTGGGGCAAAGAAAACAAAATCCCGGTTGTGGTGGATGATGTTCTTGATACCCTCTATGTTTACAAAACCCACCTGGAGCTCGCAGGTATTGATACTAAGATTTTAGACGAGGTAAAGGTGATCAAAACTGGAGGCCGATTAGAAGTTGGAAACGTTATAAAAAGGTTCCGCGTCAGCGATATAATGTCCCTAATCCAAGAATTCGAGGCAAATTATGAGGCTCTTCTTTCTGAAATGGAACATGCAATTGTCCCAGTGCTTGGAATTGAGAGACTATTTTTGCTTGCAGACTCAAAAATAGAAGTATTAGCTTTGGTAAACATGCTAACCAGATATGCTGGGAGTAGGAGAAGAACCGCATTCTACTTCACTAACGTTGATGTTTTGAAAAATAGCGTCCCTTACGTTGTTCCACTGCTAGAGGAGCTGGCAACAACCGTCCTGCAGATACATAAAAAAGGCGAAGAAATAATCCCCAAAGTCGAAAAATCCATATCCGAGGAGGTGAAAGTTTAAACAAAAGCTCTAAGCACCAAAAACAAGATCAAAACTATTATCGTTAACACGATCGTAACCCCTATTCCCTCTTCCTCTCTGAGTCTGTAGTGGGCTAAAATGGCATTTGCCATTATTGCGGGGGGCATCGATGCCTCAACCAGCACCGCATAAAATATTTTAGGGCTTGTTTTTAGGGTTAAAACTGCAAAAACAAACGGCATAGCTATTCTAAACGTCCCTACTTCAAGAAGCTTTCTCCATTCAAACTTCTGGAGGTTTATGCGAGAGCCTAAATAGATCAGGATTAGGGGAATGCTCCACCAACCGAGTTTGTTCATTCCGCTCAGCAGTTGAGAGGGAAGCCTAATCCTAAGCAGTACAAGAGTGAGGGCAAGTATATTGGCACTGGTGGGTGGAAATCTAAGCGCTCTTATGATGCTTTCTCTAAGCGAGGCTTTTCCACTCGAATAATGTGCAGCAACGAACGTCGCTATTGGAAGGACTATTAAAGTATTCGTACTTGCATAGATAATCGCAGGAGTTAAATCATCTAAAAACAGGCTCGCTATCGGGAATCCCATTGCGACTGTATTTGGATACGTTGAGAGTATCATCAAAGCTCCTTGCCACTTCTTATCCTCTACAAAAAACCTCGCATAGAGGAAAGATGCCCCAAGACTGAGGGCAATGACTAAGAAGACATACAAGAACACAATCTTGATTTCCACCAGATAAGCGATATCTTTCGAGGCAACGTTTGAAAAGACATAGAATGTTAAAAGCACCTGGGATGCAAACTTGTTTAAATAGACAAAAGGCTTCTCAGATTTTATTATTCTCCGAAGGACTAGCCCAGTACCTATTAAAGCAAGCATTTCGTAAATGTTCATGCTCTTAGATAAAAAGAAGGTTTAAAGAATTTTTCGCTTAACTGTTCATTTTCTCCTCTTTTTCAGGTACTCCTCATACAGCCTTCTTAGATCCTCAAGCTCCTCAAGGTCTTCAAAAAACCCGAGCTTTTCATAAAATGTCCTTAAATTCTCGATGCTCCTAAGTGAGCTCTTAAATTCTTTGGCAAGGATGTTCTCATCAATATTCACACCAAACTCTTCTTTCAATCTTTCTTCGAAATCATCCCCAAGCTCAAAAATATCCTCTCTATGAATTCCAAAAAGTAAATAAGGGATATTAAACAGCTTAAAAGCCGCCAGAAGATATCCAAGTCTTTCTAAGTCTGGTTTATTGGATGAGGGTATGTAAAGGTACTCAAGTTTTTCATTAAAATAAACCACAAGGTACCATGATTCCGGAGATAGGGGGAACATTTCTGCCTTTTCCTTCCTTACTCTTCCCATGTTAATCACTCAGCCAGACACTGTCTTCTCCAAAGTAGTTCAGCTTAACAACGAAGAGCCTAAATGGTTCCTCCCTTTCGTTTACGACCCAGTGGACTGTCTTTGGTTTTACAAGGTAGATATCCCCTGGTTTGGCTTCGTATTCCTTTTCCCCAATACCCAGCTTTGCCTCACCGCTGATTATGTAAAAGAGCTCGTACTGCTTCTCATGATAATGCTTTGGAACGGTTTGCTTTGGCTTTATCTCAACTATCTGGGCGTAGCTGCCTTTCGGGAGTTCACCCTCAAACAGCGGTGCCTTCCTATACGTGCCCCTATCAATAAACTCCCTGATCTCTGCCCTCATTTCACTCCCCAACTGTACATTCCGAAGTTATGTTTAAAAATCCTTCATTTAATCCCCAAACATGATTGTGCTTGGAGTGCACGATGGACACGATGCAGGAGCAGTGCTGTTCAAGGGAGAAGAAATCTATGCCGTAAACGAAGAGAGATTAAACCGGATAAAAAAGTACCGTGGATTTCCAGAGCTGAGCATAAAGAAAGTCCTAGAAAGGGGAAAAGTACATCCGGAAGAGGTGGAGGTAATAGCGGTAGCGAGTATTTTCAGAAAGCAATCAAGATTGTTAGAGCTTGAGAGAAATCTCAAATCCATATTTGGTAAAGATTTCAAGAAGAAAGTTCTTTTTGTTGAACATCACCTTGCCCACGCTTCTTCTGCTTATTTCACCTCTGGCTGGAGAGAAGCATTGGCGTTAAGTATAGATGCCGCGGGAGATGGACTAAGCTCTTCCATTTATGTGGCAAGAGATGGTGAGATGATAAGAATAGCCCAGAGCACCTATTTAGACTCTCTCGGAGATTTCTATGCATCGGTTACTGAACTTTTGGGCTTTAAGCCGATGAGACATGAAGGAAAGGTCATGAGCTTGGCAGCTTATGGTAAGCCAACTTACGATCTCTCCCATATAATAGAACTTAACGGGCTGAGCTTTGAGAACAAGCTGAAAGTAGTTGGGGTTGAGGCTACAAAAAGGCTCGCCGAACTTTTCAACTATCCTCTATCTAAGGCTAAAGAAATCGCCCAGGAAATGAAGAAAGGCAAGCTGGATGGAGAACTTCAAAAGAGGGCAATAGAGATAGCCGCCTCTGCTCAAGCGCATCTTGAAAAGATTATCGATGAGCTTGGGTTAAAACTTAAAAGTTACAACTTAAAACTTGCCTACGCTGGGGGAGTTGCACAAAACGTCAAGGCAAATGCCGTTTTGAGGAGGCATTTCCCCGATCTATGGGTATTTCCGGCAATGGATGATTCTGGATTAGCTTTTGGTGCCGCAGCCTTCGTAAAAGCCCAGTTCGAAAGGCTCGATAGAAAATGGAAGCCATTTAAGCTTGAGCATGTTTACTTGGGCCCTTCCTACGATGAGAGCGAAATTGAAGCCCTCTTAAGGGCAGAGAGTCTGAAATTTGACTATCGTGAAGACGTAGAGGGATTTGTTGCAGAAATGCTTCTTGAAGGCAAAATGGTGGGCTTTTTCCAAGGAAGAATGGAATACGGTCCAAGAGCCCTGGGCAACCGCTCCATCCTCGCAGACCCAAGAAGCAAATATGTTGTAAAAAAGCTCAACGTAGCATTAAACAGAGACGTCTTCCAGCCGTTTGCCCCTTCAATGCTGGAGGAGAGAATTGAAGATTACCTCAATGAGCCTTATCCGAACAAGTTCATGACAATGAGCTACAAGGCAACGGAAAGAATGATTGATGAAGCCCCAGCGGTTGTGCACGTTGATAAAACAACAAGACCCCAAACTCTCCTTAAAAGGGATAATCCGCGCTACTACAACATAATAAAACACTTTGAAGCAGAAACGGGCGTTGGCATGGTTCTAAACACGAGCTTTAACATTCATGGGGAGCCGATAGTTTGCTCTCCAGAAGATGCCCTGAGAACTTTCAAAAAAGCCAAGCTCGATGCCCTCGTTTTGGAGAACTTTGTTGTATATCAGTGAGCTATTCTATTCATCGTTGCCAAATATTTCATGTCGGTAAAATTATAAACATCAAGGAGAAATCTCACTGGTGAAGATTATGGCGCTGAGCGATAGGCTTGAGATGGTGAACCCTTCTGAAATAAGAAAGCTTTTTGATCTTGCCCAAGGCATTGAGGGAATAATCTCACTTGGAATTGGAGAGCCAGACTTTGACACGCCAGAACACATAAAGGAATACGCAAAGGAAGCCCTTGATAAGGGACTAACGCACTATAGCCCAAATATAGGAATTTTGGAGCTTAGAGAGGCAGTTGCAGAGAAGTTCAAAAAGCATAATGGAATTGACGCAGATCCAAAAACCCAAATAATGATAACCGTCGGCACTAACCAGCAGATTCTAATGGGACTTGCAACCTTCTTGAAAGACAACGAGGAAGTTCTCATTCCCTCCCCAATGTTCGTTAGCTACGCCCCTGCAGTTATTCTAGCGGGAGGAAAGCCCGTTGAGGTTCCCACTTATGAGGAAAACGAGTTCCGCCTAAGTGTCGATGAGCTCGAAAAATACGTGACCCCAAAAACAAGGGCTTTGATAATAAACACTCCAAACAATCCCACGGGAGCAGTATTAACGAAGAAAGACCTCGAAGAGATAGCGGACTTTGCAGTTGAGCACGATCTAATGATCTTAAGCGATGAAGTTTATGAGTACTTCGTTTACGATGGGGTCAAAAACTACAGCATTGCTTCTCTGGACGGCATGTTTGAGAGGACAATAACCATGAACGGATTCTCAAAGACCTTCGCAATGACCGGATGGCGCTTGGGCTTTTTAGCCGCCCCAGAATGGGTTGTGGAAAAAATGGTTCGCTTCCAAATGTACAATGCAACATGTCCCGTGACATTCATTCAATACGCAGCTGCAAAAGCCCTAAGGGACGAGAGGAGCTGGCAAGCGGTAGAGGAGATGCGCAGGGAATATGAGAGGAGAAGAAACCTCGTCTGGAAGAGGCTAAATGAAATGGGTCTCCCAACGGTTAAGCCAAAGGGGGCTTTTTACATCTTCCCAAGGATTAAAGATACTGGTTTGAGCAGCAAAGAGTTCAGTGAACTGATGATAAAAGAAGCAAAAGTGGTTGTAGTTCCTGGAAGCGCATTTGGACAGGCCGGAGAAGGGTATGTGAGGATAAGCTACGCCACAGCGTACGAAAAGCTTGAGGAAGCAATGGACAGAATGGAGAAAGTGCTGAAGGAAAAGAAGCTTGTTTAACACCCTCCTCAGCAATCTTTTTATCTTTTCTGTCTCACTTTGATGGGGATGAAAAATGCTCCCAGGAAAAGTTCCTCCAGAAGTGCTTGAAAAAATTGTCTTCAATCTTCTAGGGGTTGAGGATGAGAGAGTTATAATAAAATCTGGTGTGGGCATTGATGCGGCTGCAATCGACTTTGGGGAGAATGTTCTCGTTGCATCAAGCGATCCCATAACGGGGGCGGAGAAGCATATAGGCTTTTACGCAATAAACGTGAACGCAAACGACGTTGCAACGTTTGGAGCTAAGCCAAGATGGTTCTTAGCAACAATCCTGTTGCCGGAAAATGCCGATGAGAACCTCCTCAAGGAAATAATGGAAAATATGCATAGGAGTGCTGAAAAGCTTGGCATTTCAATAGTCGGAGGTCACACCGAAGTGACGATTGGACTAAACAGGCCTATAGTCATTGGAACAATGCTTGGCGAAGTCAAAAGGGAGAAACTTGTGAGATCAAACGGTGCAAAGGCTGGAGATGCCATAATCTTGACCAAAGGTGCTGGAATTGAGGGGACCTCAATCATAGCGAGCGAAAGGGAGGAAGAGCTGAGAAAGGTATTCGGAGATGAGCTAGTAGAGAGGGCAAAGAGATTCCTTGAGAAAATCAGTGTGGTAAAAGAGGCATTAATCGCTGCAGAAATTGGGGTCCATGCTATGCATGATCCCACAGAGGGAGGAATAGCAAATGGCTTCCACGAGATGGCAGACGCCGCTGGATTGGGATTTAGGGTTTACCACGATAGGATTCCCATAGCAGAAGAAACCAAAAAGCTGTGCGAATACTTCAACTTAGACCCCCTTGCTCTGATAAGCTCAGGCTCTCTTTTAATCGCGGCACCAAAGGAGAAAGCCGAAAAAATCGTGAATGCAATACAAAAAGAGGGCATTGAGGCGGCAATAGTTGGAGAGTTCTTAGAAGACAAGAATACAAAGGTTCTTGTGAAAGATGGAAAGGAAACCCCACTAAAAAGACCAGAAACAGACGAAATCTGGAAAATCTTTTAAAGGTCTTTTTTCTTACTATTTATGGTGGTTACATGGCCGATGTGGAGATGGCTAAGACCTTTATCAAGGTTGGTGGGATTTTAAGTGTCATAGAGCCATTCCTCATAGCAGTTCTCCTTTTGCTCACGATAATAGGGATTTTGCTCGCGATACCATTTGCTATCCTCGGCTATTGGATATTCAAAAGATCAGAAGAATGTGTTGAGCTCATTGAAAACAAAGAATACAAAAAAGCGAAAGACAAGCTTTTAGTTCCGGCAATAATTGCCCTTATTTTAACCAGCAGAGTTGGTGGGATTTTAATGCTCCTGGGCCTAGTACTGCTGCCTTCAGAGAGCACTACCTCAACTTCCTAACCTTCCCACCCTTTATGTCTATTCGCCCTTCCTTCTCCAGCATTCTCAAAATTTCTTCAAATGCCCTCCCGTTCATCACGTTTATTATCATGGTGCCTTTTTCGGTGGGTATCTCCATGGGCATTGCTTTGAGAAACGCCATGGTTAAGTCTTCTTTGGGAACTTTCTCGTTACCAAGGGCATTTAATATCTCGCTCGCAACTATCCCTCTTGAGATAAGGGCAAAATAAGCCCCCATAATCATCTCTTCTTCAAAGTACTTCGCAGCTATGTGCATAGCCCGGTTGATTTTTTCTATTTCGAGCTCCCTAATCTCTATCTCATACTCGGGGACAAGGTCAACAAACGCAAACTGCTTCGCTATCTTCTCAATTTTCTCAAGGTTTTTTGCAATTTGATACGGGAACCTGAACTGGAATTTGAGCTTTGTAACATCAACGTTTTCCTTTAACCTTGCTTTGTTCTCTTCAACGACGACTGCATCGTTTTTAAACAGCTGATCAAGAACGTCCCCCATCCAGTAGCCCTCTTGAAGGAGATGCTCTATTTCTTCACCATCCTTAAGATGCTCCAGGGCATGATTTATCTGCTCCTTAAACGTGAGAAAGCCCTCAAGAAGAATCCCCTTTTCCTCACCTTCAAAAGAGCTTATAGCGTTGTTTATCTCCTCCAGTGTCCCTTCAATCATGTAGCCAATAAATGCCTCATACCCAAGTCTTTCCATAACAGCAAACTTGATTCCTTCCCTCTTAAGCTCGTTTAAGAAGGCTTCTTTCACAACTTCATTCTTTGTGACCAACCTCATGTGACCACCAGATGGAAAAGGCTAAAAGTCATTTATAGTCTTTTTGTATAGGTGGGAACATGAGCGAAGAAAAACCACTTTTGCTGGACAAAACCCTCGAAACGTGGAAAGGTAAACGTGTAGCCTTAGCGGTCAGCGGAGATCATTCTTTTACTGGAGTGCTAAAAGATTTTGACGAGGAAGTAATAGTCTTAGAGAACGTTGCCGATGTTGTGGGGAACCGGGGAAAAGCCTTGGTGGTAAAGATAGATGACATTAACTGGATAATGCTCTTAGAGTGATAAAAATGAGGGCAGTTGCGTTTGTAGGATTTAAAAAGAGCGGGAAGACAACCACGGTAGAGAGAGCCGCAAGAGAGCTCAAGAAAAGAGGATACAAAGTGGGAATAGCAAAGAGCATGCACACGAACTTTGATAGAAAGGACAGTGACACTTGGAAATTAAAAAGAGTAGCTGATTATGTAATTGTGAGGGCTCAAGACACAGATGCCCTCCTTTTTGAAGCAAAGGACTTAAATGCCTTATTATCCGCAATACCAGAGGTTGATTTCCTCCTCCTTGAGGGCTTCAAAGATGCCAAGCATTTGCCCAAGGTAATATGTGCCAAAAGTGAAGAGGAAGTGAAAGTATTAAACGATGGGCTTGCGATAGCCGTTAGCGGTGTTATATCAAGCGAAGCCAAAAGCATTGAAGGGCTTGAGGTAATAAACCCTCTTGAAAATCCCGAAAGGCTGGCCGATTTAATAGAGGAAAAAGCGTTTATGCTACCGAATATTAACTGCGGATTGTGTGGGCTTGACTGTTACGAGATGGCAAAGCTCATAGTAAAGAGCGAAAAGAGCACAGAAGACTGCGTTGTCTTAAGTTCAAAACCAAAAGTCATCGTTAGGGTTGATGGGAAGGAGCTTCCAATGAAAGACTGGGTTCAGGAGCTTGTTGAAAAGACCATTAAAGGCATGCTCTCCGCCATGAAAGGATACAAAGAGGGGAAGAAAATAGAGATTATAATCAAAGACTAAATTACTTCAACATTAATTTCTTTTATCTGGCCGTTTTCGAGAACAAATGCCCTATATTCTCCAGTGTTATTTACTATCAACCATATGTTTCTCCACAAGTCCATGCCTTTCAAATCCCTAGGAGAGGGATATGGGGGACAGTTAAGGTGGGAGTGAAATATCCCGATGACTTCCTTTTCCTCCTCTTCAGCTTTTTCAAGAACTTTGAGCGTTTCCAAAGGGTCTATTTCAAAGCCTACTGGAGAATTTAACCGATTCTCTGCAAAGACCACATAGTCCACAAAGGCATCTTCCCCTTTCATCCTCCCTATCAAAAATCCGCATATTTCAACTTTGCTCTCTCTGGCATTGGTTAGAATTTCCTTCAAATGTGCACGTTTTATAAAAAGACTCCTCATGAGTGCTTCTTTTCCTCAGGCCTTTAAATCTTTTTTGTTCATCAATGAATAAATCAGTGCAGAAAAGCTTATAAATATGTTTACAATCATCAAGATTTGGTATCCCTGTATTATCACTCAAAGTGATACAAGAGGTGAAAAACATGCTCGCGAGAATAGTCTACTACAAGAGGAATTCCATCCCCGAAGAGGAGATAGTTGTGGTTAGCAAAGTAGAGAAAGCCCTTGAAATAGCGAGAAGGAAGTTAGGGATAGAAGTTGTAGGATTTGAAGTCGAAATAATTTGATCACGATCGCCTTCTTCTCCCCTTTTATTCTATGTGAAGGCTCTTATCATAGCCCCACTCATAGAGATAACCTATCCTTTCAAGTTTTCCTTTAGAGTACTCATAAATAAGCGGCACTCCGGTAGGAATGTTAAGCCTCAAAACCTGCTCTTTAGTTAGCTCTTCTATGTGCATGACTATTGAGCGTAGGCTATTTCCATGTGCAGAGACAAGTACGTTTTTCCCCTTTTCAAGCTCCGGGATTATCTTTTCTTTAAAATAAGGAATTGTCCTCTCGGCAGTGTCCTTAAGACTCTCCCCTCCAGGTGGGGCTATGTCGTAGCTTCTCCTCCACAACAAAACCTGCTCTTCTCCGTAGATTTTCTTTGCCTCATCCTTATTAAAACCCTGCAGTTTACCGTAATAGCGCTCGTTGAGATGCCACGACTTATAAACGGGGACGTAATTTTTCCCGTGTTCTCCATATACTATTCCCCAGTCTTTCATTTTTCCGTTTTCATGCTCTATCTTCGGAACGCCGGAGGTGTTTTTGCTCATAACGAGCATTGCAGTCTGGATTGCTCTGACAAGTTCTGAGGTAAATACCACATCTATCTTCCACTCTTTTAGAAGTTCCCCAGCCTTTAAAGCTTCCTCAATTCCCCTTTCGCTCAAAGGCACATCAACCCAGCCTGTAAAAAGGTTTAGCTTATTCCACAGACTTTCACCATGTCTTATTAGTATAAGTTTGCTCATTAGGTTCACCTAAAAATTGTTGGTGGATTGGTATAAAGCTCTTTCTGTTCAAGGATGAGCAACGGCAGTTTTTCCTTTTGACCATTGAAACTCGTAGTGACACTACACTCGTAGAAGATTAAAATTATATAGGTGAATGCACAATCATAAATAGCTATAGCAAAGGAGGGGCTTACATGGAAAGGAGGCTCTACAGAAGTAGGAAGAACAGAATGCTCTTCGGGGTTTGTGGGGGATTGGGAGAATACTTTAACGTAGACCCTACCCTTGTCAGGATACTCTTTATAATCCTGCTCCTGGGAAGTGTGGGAACTGCAATATTGCTATACCTTCTTTTAGCTATTGTAATACCGGAGGAACCTGAAAATGGAGGTGAGTTAAGTGGAAAAGAGGCTCAAGAGGAGTAAAAGGAATAAAATATTTTTGGGAGTTCTTGGAGGAATAGCCGAATATATCGACGTTGATCCAACTATAGTGAGGATAATTTTTATCCTTCTCTGCCTCGTTGAGCCAGTTTTCATCCTGGCGTATTTCCTAATGGCTATAATTATGCCCGAAGAAGAGGAAGAAACAGTAACTGCAGAGAAAATTCCAGAAAAGATCGAAAAGCTAGCTGAAGAGGCTGGAGAAAAAGTTGAAGAACTGGCCAAAAAAGCTCCAAAAGTAGAGAAAAAAGACGACACAAAGCTTTTTGGAATAGCTCTTGTCCTTTTAGGGGCAGTGCTCCTCTTAAAGGTTTTCATACCGTTTCCAATCTTCGGACTGAGGGAGATAGTTGCATTGCTTATCCTCTTACTCGGTCTATACCTGATAGCGAGGGGATGAGAGATGAAAAAGCTTCTTGGGCTATTTTTAACCTTTTTGGGTCTGCTGATCCTTTTAAAAAGCATTAGACCAGAGGTATACAACTACCTTCTTCCATATGCCCCCTACATCAAGAGGTCGTTCTGGGGAGTAGTACTCATTGTTGCAGGGCTCTATATACTAATCAAGAACAAAACCGCAAGAACAACCTTAGCGTTAGTCTTTATCCTATATCTGGCCCTATTCCTCGTAGCTCCTGGCTCATACTATTCATGGAGATTTTCCTTCAAAGATGCCGGAGAGATAAAGACGCTTGGAAAATTTAACTCCTCAGAGATAGTAATAGAGAACATTGCCGCAGAAATAACAGTAGAACATGGAACAAATGAGATAGAGGTCCTCAGCAATCTGCCGGTGAAGATAGAAGAAGGCGAGACCTTGAGAATTTCATGTGCCGAGTGTGGAGAGTACGAAAATGGGAAACTCTTAGTAAAAGTCGGAGATAGTAAGATAACATCCTTAGCCCTAAGGAACACGGTTGGAGATGTGAAGGTTGATTTGGGAGAAATCTCTTCGCTTACATTGGACAATGTTGTTGGCGATGTCACAATTTCAGGGGCATTTAGCTCACTCGTTGCAAGGAACTTCATTGGCGATATGGAAATAGAATTGGGGAGGTGTCCAGAAAATAATGAGTACTGCTCTCAAATTGAAGTCTATCGGGGAAGCGGAGAGATCAACATTTCTCTTCCAGCTGGCACCAAGGTAGTACCCATGATTGAAGGCTCTCTAACTTCACTAACTATAAACGAGGGATTTGAAACCGGGGAGAAAACATTAAAACTGATAGTCAAGAACTTCATTGGAAAAATAGTCGTGGAATGATGGCTATGGATAAGTGGAGAGTCGTCAAGGCCTTTACCCTCGGCTCTCTGCTCGAAGCAACAATACCCAAGCCGGGGAACGTAAACAGGTATAGGGACTTTGAAGACCTTACTCTGTACCATTTCCTTTTTGCCCATACAGCTGCCATGGATGTTCTTTTTGAGGCTGCAGAGAAGGGAGAATTAATTAGGAAAGGCAAAATTTCACCAGCAGAGGCTGGGATAGGAGCACTGATAAGAAAAGCCATTGAGAACTCCAAAAAAGCCCAAAACTCAAACCCCAACTTTGGAATAGTCACCCTCGAGATTCCATTTGCAATCGCACTAACTTGGGCAGGGAGCATTGATGCAGAAGAAGAGGCTAAGAAGCTTATTGCATTCTCCTCCCCCCAAGACAGTGTAGAGTTTTACAAAGCCATAAGAATCGCAAACCCAAAGGGAATTAAGAGAGGTGTAAAATATGACGTTTACGACGATGCCTCCTTTGAAGAGCTTCTCAGAGATGAAATAAACCTCAAAAAACTTGCCGAAATTTCAAGCGAGAGGGAATTAATTTTTAAGGAATGGCTCACAGGTTATAGGATTAGCTATTCAACTTTTTACAGGCTTAAAGAGCTAACCTCAAGGCTTTCACTTGAAGAAGCCACTATCAAAGCATTTCTAGAGCTTCTCTCTCGTCATATAGACACTCTAATAGTAAGAAAAGCCGGACTTGAGGAGGCGAAGCTCGTCCAAAAGAAAGCAAAAGAAACCCTTTCCGGAAAGCTCACTCTTGAAGAGTTTGATGAATTCTTAAGGGAAAAGAAAGACCTAAGAAACCCTGGAAGCTTGGCAGACATAATGGCGGTTTCACTTGGCTTGCTAATCTTAAGCGGCTACTCCCTTAGTCTTTGATAATCTTAACTCTTTTTGCCCCTCCAAGACCCAAACCAAGGACTTTTGAGTCAATTACAACGGCATCTTCTCCAAATTCCTCGACAACCTTAACTTTGAGTCCGGAAATTTCAGAAACTGCATCTTCTCCCCCAAACTCCTCGTTGACCTGTGCTTTTAAAAACTCGTAAGCTTCCTTTCCAAAGAGCACCAAATCCGGCTCAAATCCATCCATCTTAAGCTCGTTAGCCTTCTCTTCGACAGCACTTAAAACCCTAATAAGTTCTCCTCTCATCCAATTCACCATAATATAATTGGAAAAAGAGACTTAAACTTTTTCCCTAATAATCTCATAGGAGTAAGTAACTTCCGTCCCGCTGAGCTTGAGATGGGCTGAGGCGGAGCAGTACTTTTCTTGGCTAAGCTCTATAGCCCTTCTCGCTTTTTCCTCATTTACATTCCCATAGATTTTATAGTGGATGTGAACTTTAGTGTAAATTTTTGGATGTTCTTCTCTCCGTTCCCCGCTTATTTCAACCTCAAGATCCTCAAGAGGCTCGCGCATCTTTTGGAGTATCATCACTACATCTATGGCCGTACATCCAGCCACGCTGAGAAGAAGTGTTTTCATCGGCGATATGCCTTTCTCCCCGAACAGTATCTTTCCACCTTCTTCTGTAAGCGCTTCAAATTTGGAATCCCCTATCCACCTAACCTTTCCTTTCATAAAACCACCACCATAAAATGGCAGGAAATTTTTAAATGCCTTTTGTGAACCTATGGTGTATGTACATAAGGCCCTTCGATCCTTGGAAGTCAAAGCTCTGCACATGCCCCTTTAAGTATACCCTCAACATTTACACGGGCTGTGATCATGCATGTGTTTACTGCTACATAACCTCCTACATTCCTAAGGCCTTTAAAGTGAGGATAAAAGAAAACCTTCTCCCGAACCTAGAAAGGGAACTCCGAAAATTTAACAGAAAATTCATAGTGGCCCTCTCCTACTCTTCAGATCCTTATCCAACAATAGACAAGGAGTTGAGAATAACCCGAAAGGTGCTTGAACTCTTCAAGAGATACGATATTCCATGCTTAATTTTGACGAAATCTAACTTATTCGAGAGAGATTTGGACATTTTGAGAACCCTGAAGTGCGCTGTTGGAATCACAGTCACCACGGTAGATGAGGAAAAAGCGAAACTTCTAGAGCCAAACGCACCCTTGCCGAGGGAAAGAATCAAGGCATTGAAAAAAGTAAAGAAGGAAGGCATTCCTGTCTACGCTCGAATCGACCCGATAATACCTTTTTACACTTGGGAAGACTTTGATGAGACCCTTGATTCGTTGAGCTTTGTGTCCCACATAACCGTGTCAACTTTAAAACTCCGAGCGGATTCTTGGAAGAGAATGGAGGCAAAGTTCCCTGAGCTAATGAAAAAGCTCGCACCCCTTTACAAGAAAGGGGAAAGAATAGGTGGTTATTATTACCTGCCAAAAGACATAAGATTTAAGATTCTAGAGGAGGCGAGAAAAAAGATAGAAGCGAGAGGCATAACCTTCGGCTCCTGCAGAGAGGGTTATTATTCCTACCCCAGCTGCGATGGTTCTCATCTGGTATTACAGCTCCTCCACGGGGAGATCTATTGAATTGTTTTTAGAGCCTAGAAGACCAAGTTTTTTCTTTTTGTATTCAAGAGCTTTCTTTACAAGAGCCCTAAAAAGTGGTTCCATCTCGTCAAGGTACTCAGCCAACCACTGAACCCCTATTGCAAACCTTCCTTCCACTTCAATGGCTTCTATTATTCCATCTTCTGCATATGCCACCGGTTTTACATTGTTTCCAAGTTTCTTAATAGCCTGGTGATGGAAGCTGTTAACCCCTATAAAAACCTCGCTCGTAGACTCAACATTCAGGTTTTCCCTAAGTATTTCAAAGAGCAGAGAATCCAGCTTTATCCTCACTTCATGAACCTTTGCAGCAGGATGTACCAAGAATTTTCCGTTTTTAAGCCAATTGTGCCTTATGGCTTTTGGAATTTCGCTAACGTCTTGATACAAGCTACCTCCAAGAGCAACATTTATCGCCTGTGCTCCCCTGCCTATTCCCAGCATGGGCAAATCTTTCTCTAAGGCAGCTTTGATGAGTGTAAGTTCAAATTCATCCCTCTGTATATCAAGCCATTCTATTTTATCGGAGAGAGTGTCTCCGTAGTATCTTGGGTGAATATCAGGGCCTTCGGGAATTATAAGCCCATCTATCGCCTCGATAACATCTGTTATTCCCAAAAGCGGTGGAATTGCGACAGGTATTCCACCGGCTTCTCTAATCCTTTTGACATAAGTGTCGTTTATGGTAAGGGCACCGGTTTCCCAGTCAAAGGAAGCCACAATTCCAATAATTGGTTTCATTTTCCCACCTCCAACTAAACTACATCTAGTGCCTAAATAGTTTTTCTAAAAGATTTTGTTCCTCCAGATCTTGAAGGTCAACTTCGAGAGAATAAGTAGTTACCCAATAATCACTCCCAAAACTTGCCCCTTCTCAAATTTCATTTCCTCTATTTTTAAAATTTTGAGATTTTCTTTTTTTAACACCCTCCTCCGAGAAATACTCCTCCACAAGTGTTTTCGCTTCCTCTTCATTATTTGCCAAGACGAGAAGAGACACATACCTAACCCCTTCCATTTCAGAATCTTCTCGCTCCAATTTGACTTTAATTTTGAAAATTCTCAACATGATATTTGTGTCTCACTCATCCTTAAAATACTTTACTTAAGACATAAAATATTCAAGAAGTTCAGTTGACATTTGTTTCACTCTTCTTCAGCATCCCATAGAGCTAGCCCATTTTCTTGGGGCTTTCTTATCAACGGTTCACCGAGGAGCTCCTGAATGTAAACTTCAGCGACAAAAACTTCTCCCTCAATCAAATGGCCGCCAAATAGTTTTCCCTCTTTGTCACCCAGACTCACATGAATATGGGCAAAGGGCTCATCGTCTTTTATGCTTATATTTCCCAAAGCGGATACCAGTTCGTAGGTTCCTTCTAGTTCAATTACCTTGTATTGCCCCTTCTCCTCTTCAAAATATCCGATTTTTGGATTTTTGAGGGTTCCAATTGCGCTGATAGTTCCAATCAAAACGTTGTGCTTTTTTGCAAATTCATTTACAGCACTCAAAAACTCCTTTCCTTCAGGTATTCTAAACAGAAAGCTTCTACCCTTTGAAAACCTCATCTCAACCACCTCCTAAGTTATAGAGAGCCTAGACCCCTAAGGTAACCTCAGCATAACTCCTCGGATCCTCCCAAATCCTCACCTTTATCTTCTTCACGTTCTCCCCCGCTTTTTCCGCTATCCTCTCGGCAAACCACTCCGCAATATACTCGGCTGTCACGTTTGGCTTGTTGAGGATTACAACTTCATTTTCGGGAAGCTCCAAATGTTTGCCGTTTTTTTCCACAACAACGTATCCATCCCTCTTGTCAGTTACCCAGTATTCACTGATGAGTATTTTATGATCGAGGAGCTTTATAAGATTGCTCAAATGGTTAAAGTCAAATATCATACCGTTTTCGTTTAGCTCTCCCCATATCTCCACGTCAACATTATATGTATGCCCGTGAATTCTAAGGCATTTACTCTCATAAGGCAAAGCTAAGAAATGGGAGCTGTCAAAGTCTTTGTGCCACCCGATTTTTCTCTCAACTATTTTGAACATAGGCACCACCATAAATAAAAAGCAGGGAGATGCTTTTAATATTTTTGAATGAATCTAACGCCCCTTACATCTTCTCTATTCAGCGTGTGTTTTTCAAGAATATGTTGCTTTAATTCCTCTAAGCTTTTTGCCTTGTAACCGCAAAAGGGACACACGAACATTTGGGTATTTTCCATGTCTCATCCCCCAGAAGATTGTAGTGTCGTATAGTATAAATACCCTCCGGAATTTTTTACTACTTTAAGTAGTATTTTTGGAGATAATGTGCCTGCTTTATCTCTCAACTTTTACTCGAATTTGTTACTATAAAGTAAGTTTATAATATTTACAATATGCTAAAATTTGAAAAATACAAAAATTAAAAATAAATTTATTACTATCATAAATATCTTATAACTTAAAATTTAATAAAAGGTGTAAAATTATTATTTTAATGAATTACAAAACACAAATTTTTTACGACTTAAAGTTATATAACTGGGAGTTTGTGTCTGCATTAAGGCTTTTGCCCTAGAGACATGGTTTCACAATGTGTGGGGAGTTGTTCTTGTATAAGCCGGCATTATCATTAATTTTCCCCTTTACAATGACAGGTAGTAATAATTAATAAAAAATATCCTTACTCTGTTGTCGATTATTCCACACATCAAGTCAAAGATATAAGTTACGACAGCTGTAGGAGGAATTGTAGATAGACGGGTTACCAAATTTGCTTTTAATTCCCTATGTGCAAACACTCACCGAGAGGATATCCAGTAAAAACAAGACATCTCCTGTGTTATCCTCAAATTATCCTACAAAAATTAGTACACGAGTTCATCTGAGTGTACATATGTGTATGTTGATTTTGGATATAAGGCATATTATATCCAAAACTCGTGCACAAAGAAGAACATCAAAAACAAAGAAAAGCGAAAAATTTCAAGGCCCTTTATTTTCCCGCAGGGATCTCCAGAGGCCAATCACGAACGCTGGTCCAAGCAGCAGTATTGGCGTCACTATACTGTTCATGTAAATGTAGAAGGACAACGCCCCTAATCCAAAGGAGACTATGTTCAAGAGGAGTATCATTCTCGCATCTCTCTTCCTGTCCTTTCTCATTATATCAGAACTTGCCTGCTCTATTGACCAAAAGGCCAGTAGTATGTACCCAAGCGCTGCTGGAAGAGCTAGTATCCTCGATATGCCTCCTGAAAACGCTGCTATAAATAGGATAACAAGCGAAGCCCCAGCATAGAAAATAAAACCGAGTATGTCCAACACGTCTTATCACCTCATATTATAACACATCAGGAGTTTAAAAGCATATCTAATAGTATACATCAACTCCAAAACAGAAGTGAGTGTCACGAAAAGCTAAATGTATGAGTAGTAAGTTTTATTATTTTTGAATTAGGTAAAAATTTGCAAAATTTTACTTTAATAAAATGTAATTTATGTGTAATTTAGTATTTTAAAGTTGTGTTATTCTATATCTTGTCAACTATAACACTATTTTAAATTGTATTATATTAAAAATCATCAAAAGTAAAAAATCGAGTCAAAGTTTGAGAGATAACATGAAACGAAGTGGTTTTATATTTATAAAACATTTAGATGTTCATCTGAATTGTTTAAACAAAAACGCTTTCTAGATGTTTAAACCAGGATTAGCTCTGATTTAACCCTCATAATAACTAAAAAATCTATAAAACTTTGCCATCTATCTCTTGCTCTCTCAATCTCTCTTCAAAAACTCGTCAATGGGTCTAGTGAATCGTATTCTTCTCAAGAGCACTGAAGAAGAGAACCATCTATTACTTCCAAGCTTTGTTTCTTTTTCTAAAAACTCCAAAACTTCATCTAGGCTGTCTGTCTTCAAAACAGGTGGAGAATTAAACATTGCCCTAACGCTTTCCCTAACAAACCATACACCAACCGGTATCTTAAAGCCGGGATAAATCTCTCTAAGAAGTATCGCGGTGGCTTGTCGTTTTATTCTCTTCAGATATTCGAGGGTCGCAAGCATACTTGCGTAATAGCAGCCACCTATGCTTGGATAGTTTGTCCTCCCGTGGTAATCCTCGTAGTCCCCTTCGATAACAACATTATCCAAACCCGGATTCCAAGTGGAACCGGGCCACCATGCCTCCATCCATTCATAACTCCATTTTGCTGGGTATAAAATAGCAATAAAGAGATTCTCATGAACGCGATATCTAAACACAAGGATCTCATTTAGTGGATTGTATTCTTTTATCTCCTTGATGAGCTTTTTACAGAGCATGCTATCTACTGCAGTGATGCTCCATCTCGTAGGGACGAGTCTTCTCTGTTTTTTAATTCCAAATGCACCGGTGCTGAATATCTTTTGTATATATGAAACAGGTAATCCAGATTCATAAAGGCTAACAACGGCCTCAAATGCCGGCAAATCTGTATCATCATGGGCCTTCTCCACAGGCCTTGGAATTGAGGGGTTTCCAATGACCTTCATGTTTGCAAGGGGAGATCGTGGTCCCTGCGGTGGCTCTTGCTCACTGAACGTCATGAAAGGCCTTGGTGGTTTTTTAAGGGCAAGTTCAATATCAACGGGCTTGGAACTCATGGCCAAAAGTCTTAACTCCTCGATGAGTCTGTCTTCTGGCTTTTTGACGTTTGCTATTTTGATCCCTGTGATCAAGCTCCAGCGATATTCGAGAATATCCTCTACTTTCCTATTAATCCACATCTCAGGAAAATCAAAGACACTCGTATCTCCCACTAAGGGAGGTGTTGCCGGCCCTATTCTCACGTATGGATAACCAATTCTACCAACAAAGACCGATGGAGGTGTTGAACCTTCAATAACTTTTGAAGAAACAGAGCGCCTAATTCGTAAAGTAGCCCGAGCTCTTGCTATTACGGGGCAGTATGCAAGGCCGCACCATCCTCGGCCTCTGCACAATATACATAAACTAGGCTCCAGCTTCATCCACTAGCTACCCGTATCCACATAGATTCAAAAGATATAATAAAGGTTATCACCGCTTGTTGCATGAGCATCAGAAACGAGAATATGGAGCCGGGACCGGGATTTGAACCCGGGACCTGCGGATTACGAGTCCGCCGCCCTACCGAGCTAGGCTACCCCGGCACACCCAAGTGTGATGATAAAAGAGAAATTTATAAGCTTTTTCATACCAGTTCTCTGCCCGTAGTGGTCATGACTAGCTTTCCATGCTTTACCCCTTTCAGGCTAATTAGCCTCTCGGCTATTCTCTTTATCCTGCTGGCTTTTCCCTTAACTACAATGACCTCGAGGCAATTGTGCTCATCCATATGAACGTGAAGGCTTGAGATAATTTCATTCACATAATCGTGCTGCATGTCAAGAAGTTCTTTCACCACATCGGCCTCATCATGGTTGTAAACAATGGTTATAGTTCCAGCAACTTCCTTATCCCCTTCCTCCCACTCGTGTCTAACTATAAAATCCCTCACCAAATCCCTAATAGCCTCACTTCTGTTAGCGTATCCCTTTTCCTCTATAATGGCATCAAACTTTTCTAGGAGATCTTCCGGCATCGAGACACCAAAACGGATTATCCTCACTACAATCACCACTGTATTTTTATATCCCAGATATTTAAATTTTGGCAAAAGAAAAGTAGATAAGCATTGAGAGATAATAATAAAACATGGGGAAAAAATTTGTTGTTGATGCCAAAAAAATTCTCATTGGACTCTTCTTGGCGTATTTAATCCTCCTTTTCTGGAGCATGAGAGCTGTACAACCTCCTCCACAACAGATCACCCAAAAAGACCAAGAGATATATGAAATTGCCTCAAAACTGGGGTTTCTTGATGATGGGAAGTTAAGCGAAGAAGAGAAAGACATAGCAAATAAAATATACCCTCTCTACAAATACAGGAGTACACTGCTTGATGAAGTGGAGACCGACAACTTAATTCTCCTCGCAAATTTAAGCGAAAGAGTCAGCAGAGTTCTTGAAGAAGTTCCATACTCCCTAAGAGATGACATGATTCGTTTTCTTTTTTCAGAAAGCCCCTATACGCTTGAGGAGTTTTCCAAGAAGGTAACAATATTTGAGGATCAGGTAAGCGAATTCCTTGAAACTTACAACCAGTTGCCACCTAGGATTAGAAACGGCATAGAAAACTCTCAAAATATCTATGCCGCCCGTACGTTGCAGAATTATATTGCCCTAATAAAAGATCTTCACATGGCCCTCTATGAACTTCCCCCTGACGTGAAAAACGCTATAGACAACATGAATGGAATAATAGATGGATTTGAGCCTTATGAGATAGAAGAATTTCTTGAAAGCCTTGGCTCAATAGAGAGCTACCTAATCACCAATCAAACCTTTAGGGAGTGGTTCATAGAAAACTCGGCGAGATTTGAAATCACCAAGGTAAATCTCAGTTGGGAAGTTTTTCAAAAAGAGCAGAAAAGCGATAAGAAAGCTCCCAAAATATGGGGAACTATAGAAAGTGAAGGGAAGAAAGTTAAAGTTGCGTTTACAATAAGGGATAATGTGAATCCCCCGAAGGAGCTCGTTATTAAGGTGGGGGAGAGGGAATACAAAGTCAACATTAAAACGCAATCCCTTACCTACAGCTCAATAATAGAGTTTCCCCTGGAATGGGGGGAGTATAACATAACGATAAAAGGGAGAGATTATCATGGGAATTCCAATTCAATCCGAGTGGAGTTTTCCCACTACCCAGAAATTTTTGAGATAAAATTTGATGGAAGCGGCGAATGGTTTCAGAATGCTCATCCTTACAGCAGGAAAGAGCTGGAGCACATATGGCGATCGGCAACTACTTACAAACCCCTCCACATATACAAGATCATTTATCCGGATTTGGGGTTTGATAGGTACGGCAAGATTAAGATGGGAGAAGCCATGAAATTCTTTTATGAAAGAGCTAAAGAAGACTTCTTCCGATTTTACAACAAACCTTTACCCTTTTACTCCATAACTCCTCTGCATGTAGCTTATTTCGTAAACAGCTACGTCCACTCCTACGATTTGCCCATAATAAAAACCCTAAGATCAGGCATATGTGGTTACGATGGAGAAACCCAAGTTGTTCTCATGAACAACTTTTTCATGGACTTCAACCTCAAAGCGTGGGCACTTCAGATCCCGGCAAGCATTAGCGGATGGAAGCTCGATCACTCAGAGATAATAGTAATATGGGATGTGCCCCTTCTAGTCGGAAGCAACTATAGAGCCCTTTACGTCCTTGGAAAAGACCCTTACATATCAAATGAGAACCTTTTCTATCCATATGATCGGGATTGGTTTAGGAGATACTATGACGATACGGTGGAGATGATGGTTCTTGGGATACTTCCTTACAGGCCCGACGTTACTGCAGTGGAGAATTTTTACAAGCGCTTTAATATATCTGTAACTCCAGCGTATCCCTACAAAAACCTCATGGAAGAGCTGATTACAGGATATGAGTTCTTTGCCTCCTACGTGACTTTCAACATAAGCGAGCAATACGTGCAGGGGTTGCTGGAGATGGTAAAGGAGGGGAACTTGAGCGTTTTAGATGAACTTAACAAGCTCGAAGCGGCAAGAGCTTTATGGTACAGACTGGATGGACACAACCTTTATTATGGTCCAAAATACACCCCAGACTACGTAACAGTAACAAAAGATGGAAAATTCTACTATGTTCACAAAAACCGCTCTAAAGCTTTTTCCACATCGTAAGGGTGATCAAGAACTACTACCCCCTCTTTTCTTAACGCTTCGAGATGCTCAAGGTCAATTTTGCGCGGATAGATTTTAAAGATCTCCCCGTTAGGGGCTTTGGTTTCCACAACTGGCTTGGAATCTGTTGGGACTAGTATTAACGGCACTCTACTTTTCAAGGCTTGAGATGCACAGCATGAAAGCAAAGAATCTGCTATGCCTAGTCGTATCTTTGCAACCGTGTTTGAAGTTGCGGGGGATATTACAAAGACGTCAAATTTACCCAGATTAAAAGCGCCACATGAAGGAAACGAATGTCCCTGTTTGGATTCCCTAACGAGAGGGAAGCTTCCTATTCTTTCGAGAACTCCATACATTCTGGCTACCTCTTCTCCAGCCGAGGATAGGAATACTTTGATCTCATGCTTGTCCTTTAATTTTTCTAGTACCTCAATACTTTCCAGAAGCAAGTGCCCAGCCCCACTGATTCCCCATGCCACTCTCACAACTCTTCCACCACTTGGATGTTGAGAACAAAGTTTTAAGCATTTTTGCTAAACTTCTCTTGGTGAACAGAATGGAGATTCCAAACTATGGAAGGATAAGCACACGAACAGTTATATTTGACTTAAATGGAACACTAGGCCTTGAAGGAAAAGTAAGGGAAGAGGTAAAGGAGCTTTTAAGGAAACTTGGCGAAAAATACGAGATCGTTGTTCTAAGCTCCGATACATTTGGAACTCTGGAAGACGAGTTTAAGGGTATGAAAGTTAAAATAGAAAAGGTCAAAGATGGCAACGAGAAGCTCCAGAAGGCATTAAAATATGAACCCTACATTGGAGTTGGCAACGGCAATAACGATGTCAGAATGCTTGAGAATGCTGAGCTTGCCATATGCGTAATAGGAGAAGAAGGAGCCAGCGTCGAGGCATTGCTGGCAAGTGATATAGTAGTCAAGGATATTAAGGATGCTATTAACCTGCTGCTAAATGAGAAAAGGTTAATAGCAACGCTTAGGGGTTGAGGAGTTTAGTTAATTGTACAACAATTCCGGAAAGTTAAAAGGTAATCAGGAGTAGTTAAGAGAGGCGGATGATGAGAAACTCTGGCGGAGTGATGAAGAACCCTATGAGCGCTGACGCTTCTTTCTCTTCTTTTTTGGAAGTAATCTAACTTTACTCCCGCAGTCGGGGCATATGTTTTCTGGCGGTTGAGTTTCGAACTTTCTCCCACAGCCAATGCAGACGTAGCGCCATTTTATGACCTTCTTTATTCCACGCTTCAGCGTTCTAAACTTTAAGCCGAGAAGGGTTGCAATGTTTTGAAGGTTGTAATCATCGGTAAAAATCTCTCCCTTGAGTTCATAAGCTAAGGCCAAGATTTCAATATCTGCTTCGCTTAACTCTCCAAGCTCCCCACTCTCTAAAGCTTTCTTCTTAACAGCCTCTATGCTCTCCCTCGAGGGGACGAGAACCTTAACCTTTCCCGCACTAATCAAGCTTTCAACGAATACCTTGGATTCCGGGTCTTTAATCTCTTCAAGCACCTTTGGGCTTGTAACACCTTCAACATCAACCCCTTGAATGAATATTGCGGCGTCTATAACAAGCATGGTGTGTAATTGGAGAAAAGGGTTAAAGGGTTATCGCTTTATTATTGGGTGGTGAAAACAATGAGAGTAGACCTCAACTCTGACCTTGGTGAAAGCTTTGGGAGGTATAAGCTTGGGCTTGATGAGGAAGTAATGAAGTACATAACATCGGCAAACGTTGCATGCGGCTGGCATGCTGGTGATCCAATGGTAATGAGAAAAACTGTAACGCTTGCCAAAGAGCTGAACGTCGCTGTTGGGGCACATCCGGGTTATCCAGACTTAATGGGTTTTGGAAGGAGGTACATGGACATAACGAGGGAGGAGGCAAGGAACTACATTCTCTATCAGGTCGGGGCATTATATGCGTTCGTGAAGGCTGAAGGGCTGGAGCTCCAGCACGTTAAGCCCCATGGGGCATTTTACAACGCTCTGGTTAAAGACGAAGAGCTTGCAAGAGGAGTTCTAGAAGGAATAGCAGATTTTGACAAGAAGCTTATTTTCGTTGGGCTCTCAATGTCAAAGCCTTTGGAAATTGCAGAAGAGATGGGGCTAAAAGTAGCCCACGAAGTGTTCGCCGATAGGGCATACAACCCAGATGGAACCCTCGTCTCAAGAAGAAAGCCGGGGGCAGTTATTCATGATAAAGAGCTTATAGCCGAGAGAGTAATCTCAATGGTCAAAGACGGGGGTGTTAAAGCTATTAACGGCGAATGGGTGGAGCTCAAAGCGGACACAATCTGCGTTCATGGAGACAATCCTCAAGCTGTTGAGATAACAGCATACATAAGAAAGCGCCTCGAAGAAGAGGGAGTGAAGGTCGTTCCTATGAGGGAGTTTATTCGGTGATTTCTATGTTTCCAATTTTTAAACCGGCTGGCGATTCAGCCATAGCAATAATTTTTGGCGATGAAATCGATGAAAATGTTAATAAAAAAGTTCATGCCGTTGCGGAAGCAATTGAAGAAGCAGCTCCAGAGTGGCTCATCGAAGTTGTGCCAACTTACACAAGCGTTTATATCTACTATGATCCCCTCAAAATCTCATACTCTGAAGTTCTCGAAGCCGTAAAGCCCTTCCTTTCTGCGGAGCCCAGAGAGGAGGAAAAGAGAATCATCGAGATACCTGTTGCCTATGGAGGAAAATTCGGCCCGGACATAGAGTTCGTTGCGGAGTACAATGGACTAACGGTTGAGGAAGTCATTGAGATACACTCAAAGCCCCTCTATAGAGTTTATATGCTTGGATTTCTCCCAGGGTTTGCTTATCTTGGCGGGATGGACGAGGGGATTGCAACACCAAGGCTTGAGAAGCCGCGCTTAAAAGTTCCAGCCGGGAGTGTGGGCATAGCTGGGAAGCAGACGGGATGGTATGCCATAGAAAGCCCTGGAGGATGGCGTTTAATTGGAAGAACACCCTTGAAAACCTTTGATCCTTCTAAAAGCCCGCCAAGTATAGTAAAGGCTGGAGATTACGTTAAGTTTGTGCCTATAAGTGAAGAAGAGTTCTGGGAGATTTATAAGCAAGAATGGGGCGAGAGCAATGATAGAGCTTGTTAATGTTCCTTCGCTAATGACAATCCAAGACTTGGGAAGAACAGGCTACCAAAAGTTCGGAGTGCCGGTAAGCGGGGTTATGGATGAGGTCTCTGCCAGATTGGCAAACTATCTCGTGGGGAATGAGGATAATACACCTCTGCTTGAATTTGTCCTGAGGGGACCAACCATAAGGTTTCATTCTTCAGCGGTTTTCGCCATAGGCGGAGATATTGATGCAAAACTAAACGGCATTCCCATTAACCCCTGGGAGAGCTACTGGGCAAAGAGGGGCGATGTGTTGGAGGTAGGAACTCTAAAAAGTGGCATGTACGGCTACATAGCCTTTGCCGGAGGGATAAAGTGTGAGCCAATTCTTGGCAGCTACTCCACCTATATAAGGGCAAACTTTGGCAGGGCATTGAAAAGCGGGGATACTCTAAGCTTGGGCTACGCAATTTTAACCGAAAAGGAAGGCAAAAAGCTTCCGAAGGAGTTTGTGCCGAAATATTCGAACGAGAGTGAAGTTATGGTGATTTTAGGGCCACAAGAGGAGCACTTTACAGAGGAAGGCATTAAAACATTCCTGAGATCAACTTATGAAGTAACAGCTGAGTCCGATAGGATGGGGTATCGCCTAGAAGGGCCGGCAATAGAGCACTCGGAAAAAGGTGCCGATATAATCACCGATGCCATTCCCCTCGGCTCTATTCAAGTCCCAAAAAGTGGCAAGCCGATAATAATGCTCGCTGATAGACAAACAACTGGAGGATACGCAAAGATTGGAGTTGTGGCAAGGGTGGATATTCCAAAAGTAGCTCAAACAAGGCCGGGAGGAAAGCTCAAATTTAGAGCCGCTAGCGTTGAAGAGGCTCAGGAGGCTTTAAGAAGACGCGAGACAACCATGGAGGTCATAAAGATGTTCCTCCTTGGAGAATTAAGGGCTTACAAATTGAAAGTGTTTGAAGAAGAGCTAATAGCCTTCACAAAAGTAGAAAAGAAGAGGTAGTCACTCTTTTTCCCGCATAACACGGGCAAGTTTGTATTTTTTCCCATCACATTCAAAATCCCCGAGAATTTCAAGAATTTTGACACTATCACCTTCAAAAAGCCCCTCGGGTCTAACAAGGTTTTGCTTCTCCGGATCACTGCAATCCACAAAACTCAGCTTTATCTTTGATCCGACTATTGCAATTCTTGGCTCTATTGCTATTTCTATTGCTGGTTCCACTACTTCTACCACTCTTACTTTCCCCTCGTGGAGGGGACAGGAGTGCTCTATGTTTCTGACCCTTACAACTTTGTACCTCCTTCCAGGTTCGAGGTTACCTACACAGACCCTTGCCAATCTGCAGCTTTTACATGGATCTGCTGGGCCGTAATAGATGAACTCTACCCCGGGTTTTGCAAGCTTTTCTCCAACCAGCGTGATTACCATTTTAACACCTCCTATGAAGGATGATCATATTACACCCGTTATTTTAGCCGCTTTCTCAGCCGCTTCCCTTGTGAGGCCATCTTTACCCAAAATTGTGTATCTCTCGGGCCTAATTGTGTGGGCTATTGTTAATGCCTCCACAATGTACTCTGGATCAATTCCCAACTCGTATGCATTAGTAGGTGCCCCAACCTTCTTTAAGGTTTCCCTAATCTTTTGCCACTTAAGGCCATGCAGATAAGCCATTATTATTGTTCCCACTCCACACTGCTCTCCATGAAGGGCAGGCTTTGGAGCTATTGCATCCAATGCATGGCTGAAGAGATGTTCTGCACCGCTTGCAGGTCTGGAGGAACCGGCTATGCTCATTGCTACACCGCTTGAGATCAATCCCTTTATTACCTTTCTCACGCTTTCCTCGTTGCCCAATCGTATAATGTCAGCGTTCTTGATAACCATCTTTGCGCTCATAAGAGAAAGCGAAGCAGCATATTCGCTGAAATATTCTCCCTTAATTTTATGGGCCAGCTCCCAGTCCTTTACCGCCGTGAGGTTGCTTATCATATCGCCAACTCCAGCTGCAAGGTACCTATAGGGAGCTGTTTTTATGACCTCAACATCTGCAATAATCGCTACAGGAGGACGGGCTTTTACTGAAGTTTTGGTGCCGAGGTCCTTTATTGAAGCGTTTGCGCTTGCAATGCCATCGTGAGAAGCAGTTGTAGGAAAGCTTATGAAGGGAATATCGGCCTTAAAAGAAGCCAGCTTTGCTACATCTATTATGCTCCCACCCCCAACACCGATAACCCAGTTTATGCCCTCATTCCGTATCACGTTGAGGGTCTTTTCAACTTCCTTCATTGAAGCTTCCTTCACTATCAGGCCCTCTACTTCAAAAAAATCCCTTAGATGCTTTTCCACATCTTTTCCGGCGATTTCCTTAGTTTTTGGACCGTAGAGAATTAGAGCCTTTTCACCCAATTTGAGCCGCTTGGCAACTTGGCTAACCTTATCCTTAAGGTTTTCACCAAGAAGAACCTCCCTTGGTAGTTCCATTAAATGCATGATCATCCCCCCTCTATTCTTCTCCCTCAGAGCTTAAAAAATAATTGGAGGAAAAAGTTTTAACTAATCCCGGAATATTCATTCAGGTGATTAAATGGGCATTGGAGAGATCTTTCAGAGATATTTCATAGACCCAATAAGGTATAATCAAGGCTACAACATTGTGAACACCCTCACATATGCAATAATTCTTGGATTGGCGGCCCTTGGGGTTTATAAGGTTCTTAAAAAACTTGGCATAAAGTATGACAACGCGTTCTTTAGGGCTTTAATCCCTTACATGATTCTGGGCGCCTTTGGGAGGGCTCTTACAGATGCGACGATAATACCTAGGACTTATCTCACAGTTACGCCGGGTATATATTTTCTCGTGTTTGCAATAACCTTCTCCGCTCTTTTAATAACGCATAAATTCTTTGAAGACTGGAGAAAAGTTTTCCTTTACTCTGGATGGGCCCTCGTTGGTGGGGAAGTTCTGCTCCTGCTTTTTAATCTGGACAAAGTAAGCTTTAACTTCGAAGTTTTAAAGTACTTCATACCCTTTGCATCGCTTGCCCTGGCTGTGGTTTATCTCCTTTCCAAGAAGATAAGGCTCGTAAGAGAAAACTCCTACCTTTTCTATGCCCACTTTTACGACGCAACGACAACGTTTGTAGGGGTTGATTTTCTCGGTTACTGGGAGCAACACGTGCTGCCGAGGTACCTCATGAGCCTAACCGGAACTGCCGCAGTTATGTACCTTTTGAAGTTTTCCGTTTTAATGGTCGCCCTCTACCTGATGGAAGAGCTTCAGGAGAGCGAAAGTGAGAAGGAGCTTATGGATTTTATAAAGATGGTAATGTTTATCCTTGGCTTTGCCCCTGGAACGAGAAATCTTCTGAGAATGCTTATGGGGGTTTAGATATGTATGAATGGAATGAAATAGCCCTAAATCTCGCAAAGGATATTGAAAGAGAAGTAATGCCTCTCTTTGGGACAAAGAAGGCTGGAGAATTCATCGGGTTTAGTCCGAGTGGTGACAAAACTAAACTCGTAGATAAAGTTGCAGAAGATATTGTTCTGGAGTACCTCAGACCTCTTGGCGTAAACGTAGTAAGTGAGGAGATAGGGAACATAGAGGCTGGAAGTGAATACACTATTGTCGTTGACCCCATCGATGGCTCTTTCAACTTTATCCAAGGCATTCCTATCTTTGGATTCAGCTTTGCAGTTTTCAAAAACGAAAAACCCGTCTATGCTATGATCTACGAGTTCATCACAAAGAACGTTTATGAAGGAATTCCCCGTGAGGGAGCCTATCTAAACGGGGAGAGAATACGAGTTAGGCATTTAAATGAAAAGTCTATCTCAATAAGCTTCTACACAAGAGGTAGGGGAGCAGAGCTCGTTGAGAAAGTTAAGAGAACGAGGGTTTTAGGTGCTATAGCAGTTGAGCTTGCATACCTCGCAAGGGGTTCCTTAGATGGGGTAATAGACATAAGGAACTATGTAAGGCCGACAGACATAGCAGCAGGTTACATAATCGCAAAAGAAGCTGGAGCTATTATAACCAACGATAGCGGAGAGGAAATAAAGTTTAGATTAGATGCAAGGGAAAAGCTCAACATAATAGCGGTAAATGATAAGAGACTCCTTGAGCTCATACTTGAAGTTATTTAATAAACGGCGAAAGATTTAAAAACAAAGTACAAAGAGGTATATGCGGAAGTGCCGGGGTGGCTCAGCCTGGTCAGAGCGCCCGGCTCATAGGGCTGCTCCCCTTCGGGGGAGCCTGGGAAACCGGGAGGTCGCGGGTTCAAAGCCCGCCCCCGGCACCATTAAAATTTTTCTTGGTGTTCTTATGCTGCTCACAAACCATGCCAAGGAGAGAATAATCAAACGCCTTTCAAAAAGCAGAAGATATGAAAAAATTTACTCGGCTCTTCTGGATTTCCTTAAAGGAGCAGAGAAAATTGAAGTTAACGATAAGATCGTTATATTCACGGATAAAAGAAAGTCCCTCGTGTGCTCCAAACTGGAATGGAGAAAACTCCCCCTCTCAGAAATTTTTGAGAAAGTCAAAGACATTGAAGAAGCCTACGAGTGCGTATTTTGGGGAGACAAAAAGGTTGCAAAGAAAACAACTCCACGGAAGTTTTTAAGCGAAATTCCTGATGGCAGCTTTTACTTCTACATAAACAGGGAGAAGAGAGTTATCTATGTGGGGAAAGAAGAACCTTTACTTGCTATAACATTCAGGCCTACAAAAAGGAAAGAAAGGGACTACGTCGGGACTACAAATATCTCCCCAAAGGGTTCCTCTTGAATAAGCTCGACTTTTCCCATGTTTGCTAAAAACAGCAAATAAAGGAATGTTCTTGCTATTATCTTAGGAGTTGGGTCAAATATCAGCTCCCAGAAGGATATTTTCTCCTTTGTTTCTTCGTAGAGCTCTTTGACTATTGCATAAAGCCTGTTCACATGCTTCTCTATGTCCACCCTGAAGTCATCAACAACGAATATCTCTTCTTCAATATCAACTTTCTTTTTCTTCCGGGGTTTTTTCTTTTCCGCCTCTTCCAGTGCATCCATGAGGGCCTCAATGAGATCATCAAGCGTATAATAGCGCTCCACTCTTCTCAAAGGGGGTACATAAGGTTCCACTTCAACCCTTATCCTTTCTTCTTCCTTCTCTTCTTCCTCTTCCTCATTACCGTAAAGCAGAGCTTCAGTTTTCATCCTAAGAAGGATGGAGGCGGCGAGGATTGCCCTGGCAGATATCCTTAAGTCGAGATCCTGCATCTCCCTAATCCTCTCGATGTACTTCTCTGTGAGATCAACTATGTCTATGTTCCAAGGGTCTACCTTACCCATTGTGACGAGCTGGAGGAGGATGTCAATGGGAGTTATCTCTTCCTCTCTTTTGTGTTCCATTTTCTTTCACCTAGATTGCGGCGTTTGCATTCTTCGCCCTCGCCTTCTCTAAATATTCCATCGCTTTCTCCAAGCTTAGGCTTACAACCCTTGAAATTCCGTTGCGCATTGATACTCCTATAATCTTGTCCGCATTAGCCATCATGACGTCCCTAAGTGTTATTACTATGAACTGGCTGTCTTTAGAGGCTTCTTTTATTAGATCGGCGACCCTCTTTACATTTGCATCATCAAGGTGGGCATCGATTTCGTCAAAGAGATAGAACGGGGCTGGCTTAAAGTGCTGAATTGCAAAGACAAAAGCCAATGCCGTCAATGCCTTTTCTCCACCGCTCATTGCCTCTATTCTCTTTACTTCCTTTCCAGCGGGCTTTGCCTCTATGTCCAGTCCACCGCTGAAGGGATCCTCGGGATTTTCGAGTATTAGCCTAGCCTCTCCGCCGGGGGAAAGCTTTGCAAACAGCTCTGAAAAGTTCTTTGCAATGGCATTCAGCGTTCTCATGAAGACGTTCTTTTTCTGCGCCTCTATTTCATTTATGAACTCGACGATGCTGTCTTTTTCCGCCTCAAGTCTTTCTCTCTTTGATCTGAGCTCAAGGTAACGCCTCTCTACAACTTCATAATCTTCAATTGCTTTCATGTTCACAGGCTCAAGCCTTCTAATTTCTTCTTCCATTTCATCTATTTCCTCTCTGAGCTTCTCCAAGTCGAGTGGGATTTCTTTAACAAGCTTAACGTCGTGATGCTTAAGCTCTCTGTTCTTCTCCTGGAGCTGGGCTTCGTATTGAGCGATTCTTATCTTGAGTGAATTTGCCTCAATTCTAAGTTTTTGCAGGGTATCTCTGAGCTCCTCCTTCTTTTCTCTTAACTGCGAGATTTCTTCCCTAAGTTTTTCTCTTTCATCCCTAAGATGCTTAAGCTCCTCCTTCACTTCCTCCTCTGCCTCTTGCAGCTTCTTGAGTTCTTCCTGCAGTTTGGCAATGTCTTCTTCGTTTTTGCTTATGCTGGCCTTGAAGGCGTTTATTCTGTTTATAAGCCCTTCAATCTCTTCCTCCAGATCAGCTTTTCTTGGAATTAGTTCTTCGTTAATCCTAACATCGAGGTTTTCAAGCTTTGATTCAACTTTACTGAGCTCCTCTCTAAGGGCACTGAGCTCGTGCTCTACTTCTCTTATCTTCTGGTTAAGTTCTCTTGCCTCTGGGTTGTCAAGTGCTTTTCTCAGCTTTTCCCTCTTCTTCTCAAGTCTCTCTATTCTTCCGCTGAGCTTTGCAAGCTCGCCTTTTGTCTGATGAATCAACTCTTCAAGCTCTTTTATTCTCTTTTCACCTTCTTCGATTTCCTCTTTCAGGGCATTATCTTCATTGAGCAGTCTATCCATTTCCTTTTGGAGAACCTGAAGATCTTTTGAAAGGTCGCTCTTTTTCATTCTCAGCTCAAATAGCTCTCTTTCCAATCCTTTCTGCTCAATTTTGAGAGCATTTATCTGGGACTCCAGAGAGTCTTTTTCTCTTTCCAGAGCCTCCAAGCGTTTCTTTATTTCATCGGTATTTATCCCAAGCTTCGCCTTTGGTCTGTAATAACCTCCGACAATTGCGCCACTTCTCTCTAAGAGTTCGCCCTCAAGAGTAACCATTCTAACTTTTCCAATTCCAACCTCTCTGGCTTCATTCATATCGGTGACTATCAAAGTATCCCCAACGGCAAATGAAACAGCGTTTCTGAACTTCGGATTATATTCAATAACGTCCATAACGGGGATGCCCTTTGAAGTCTCAGTAAGTTTGCGCGGCTTTATTTTATTTAATGGAAGAAATGTGAGTCTTCCAAGCTTGTTTCTCTTGAGGAAAGTTATTGCTTTCTCTGCAACTTTATCATCTTCAACAACCACGTTGTCAGCATGAGAACCGAGGGCGACTTCAACAGCGGTGAGGTAGCTCTCATCCTTGACCTTTATAAGCTCCGCCAGAGAGCCGTAAATTCCGGGAATGTTCGCTTTCTTCAATGCCTCAAGTGTCCTATTGCCGCTGATTTCTCTTTGTGCCTCGGCTTTTATAAGTTCTTCATTTACTTTTTTAATCTCGGGAAGGATTTTTTCCAGCTTTTGCTGCTTTTCTTCGAGCTCCTTCTCAAGTCTTCTCAGCCTGCTGGTGATTTTTTCCATCTTACCCTCTACTTCTGACAACTCAGCTTTTTTCTTTTCGATTTCCTTTCTGGTTTCTTCAATCTTACTCTTAAGTGCCAATCTTTTTGCAGAGTATTGAGCATTTTTGGTCTTGATTCTCTCTATCTCATCGTTCATCTTTTCGATTTCACTTTCTTTGAGGTAGTACTCCTTTTTTGAGTCTTCAAGTTCTTTTTCAACTTTGTCGAATTCCTCCTTAGCTATTGAGAAGTTTTTGTCTATTTCTGCCAGCTTTAGAACCAGTTCATTCCTTTCTTTCTCTTTTTCCTTTATGTCTTTGAGAAGCTTTTCTTTCCTCTTTTTCCATCTTTCTATTGCAGATTTGCTCTTTTCGATTTCCTCAGAAACAGCCTTAAGCTCTTCCTTTGTTTTCACGAGCCTTCTTTGACTTTCTTCAATTTCTCTATTTGCTATCTCAATGTTTCTCTTTGCCAGCTCTATTTTGGAATTAACTTCGCTTATCTTCCTCGTTACTTCAAGAATGCCATCTTCGCTTTTCTCTTCGAGCTCTCTTTCAATCTGGTTAAGGGTTCTTTCCTTTTCGATTATTTCCTTTGCAATCTCTTCCAGCTTTTTACTGATCTCATTTATTTCTTCTTCGATTTCCTTGTCTCTTTTCTGGCTTTCTGCAATTAAATTCTCAAGCCTTTTCACTTCTCCCACGAGCAAAGTTGTCCTGGCTATCTCCAGCTTTTCTTTTAGGTCTAAGTACCTTAAAGCATCGTTCCTTTCTTTTTCGAGCTTGTCGAGCTGTGTTTTCACTTCCCTAATTAGAAGATCAACCCTAGCTAAGTTCTCTTCTGCTTGCCTTAGCTCTTCCAGAGCTTTCTTTTTCTTCTCATCGTATTCCGCTACTCCCGAAATCTCGTCTATTATCATTCTCCTCTCGGTTGGGCTCATTTTAATGAACTTGGTTATGTCACCTTGGAGAACTAAGTTGTAGCCATCGGGAGATATCATTGCAGCGCTCAACAAATCGAGGATATCACTTCTGCTGGTTCTCTTTCCATTAAGCCAGTAAACACTTCTCCCATCTGGATAGACGCGCCGCTTTATGACTACTTCGTCCTCATCTATTGGAAATCCTCTATCTTCGTTGTTGAAATATATCGCAACCTCTGCATATTTGGCCGGCTGTTCTTCCCTCGTACCCGCAAATATTAGGTCGCTTATCCTTGTTGCACGCATTGCCTTCGCTGATAAACCTCCGAGAACAAAGAGAATAGCATCACCGATGTTGCTTTTGCCGCTTCCATTGGCACCAACTATCGCTGTGAACCCACGAGAAAAAGGAACTACAACCTTTCTGTTTCCATATGATTTGAAACCTTTCATCTCTAGTCTCTCTACATAGGGCATATTTAACACCTAAGCCGAGTTAAGGTAAAACGTAGTTATATACCTTTCTCCGCCTTAAGAGAGCATGCCTTCAAGCTCAAGAATCTTTTTTTGTCGCAAATAGACCACAGGGATACCATTTTCGCGGAGTTTTCTCTTTAATGCTTTGTCATTGGTGCATACTATCACATTTGGGGTTTTTAGTGCAAACTCAAGTATCTGCTGGTCTATAGGTTTTTCTCCAAACCTGCCTATCTCCACAATATTAAACTTTTCAGCCAGCCTTTTGGCCATTCTAACAGCTATGAGATCTTTTCCTTTGACCTTACGCTCTATTACACTGAGCTCGTCAAGAACAACGTTCGGAATGAGGATCTCAAACTTCACATCGAGGATTCTATGAAGCTCGCCCACTATATCAACTCCAAACTGACCGGGGATTAAAAGAAAATTCGTGTCTGGAATAACAATCCACTTCCGCATAAAATCACCAAAAAAGGGAAAGAATCACTCCCTTATGAAGCCGTAGCCGATAAGTCTCCACCTTGAGCCTACCTGTCTGCTAATTGCAACTCTTTCTCCAGGCTCTGCACATATCGGGATTTGGAGCTTGAGTTCAATCTCGTCTTTGCTTAATCCAGTTACGAGACCCATTGTTCTTGCCGTCCCTACGTTGAGGAGGAGTATCTCCTTCCTCTTTATCGGCTCTACTTTAAGTTCTTCTTCTGTCCCAACTACCCTTTCAAGGAGGTGCACTTCTAACCTAAGATCCTGCCAAACCGGTGGAAGCTTTCCTGGCTTTCCGACAACATTACCTGCCATTAAATCTCCCTTAGTCAAGAAGGGATCAAGCTTAGTGCCAACTCCCACCAATCCACCGGGATATGCCTCTTCTACAAATCGTCCCCCTGCCTGAAGGGAGACTATCTCAGTGGTTATGGGCTCGTATTTTATTCTTCCATGCTCCTCATAGGGAACCCCGGGTCTTATTTCGATCTCATCCCCAACTTTGAGCTTTCCTTGAATAATTGAACCCCCGATAACCCCACCAACAAGCTTTTCGGGAGGAGTTCCAGGCTTATTGACATCAAAACTTCTCAAAACAAGCATTCTTGGGGGTTTGTTTGGATCCCTTTTGGGTGTTGGAATGAAGTCCTCTATAGCCTTTATCAGCACGTCTATGTTTGCTCCGTGAAGGGCGGATATTGGAATTATGGGAGCATTTTCCGCTACAGTGCCCTTGATGAACTCCTTAATCTGTCTGTAGTTTTCCATGGCTTGTTCCTTCGTTACGAGCTCAATCTTGTTTTGGGCGATTATTATGTTCTTGTTTCCTACTATCTGCAATGCCATTAAGTGCTCTCTCGTTTGAGGTCTTGGGCATGGCTCATTTGCGGCAATAACCAAAACTGCACCATCCATCAAAGAAGCCCCAGCCAGCATTGTGGTCATCAAAGCCTCGTGGCCCGGGGCGTCTATAAAAGAAACTCTCCTCTCGAACTCGGTTTCAGCACCACAGTATGGACATTTTGGAGAAGTAGAATACCTTCCACAGCTTGGACACTTTCTTATTTCAGCATCGGCAAAACCTATCTTAATTGTGATACCCCTTCTAAGCTCCTCGCTATGTGTGTCAGTCCAAATTCCGGTTAGAGCTTTTGTTAGTGTTGTCTTACCGTGATCAACGTGACCAACCATACCGATATTAACCTCAGCCTGCTTAAACTTCTTCTTTGCCATTTTTCCTCGCCTCCAAAATTAAGGGTTTATTCTCCCTTATTAACCTTACCACAAGGACTTTTAAATTAATCGATGACAATTAAAGATTAAAGAATGGAGAAGGAAGGTTCATGGATAGACAATTTTAACATTTATTTGAGCAATTTCGGGGCTTATTGTGTTGCCCCTAACGGTTTTCTTCCTCCTTTCTCCCCTCTCTTGAGGCCTAAATCCAGGACCTCTTGAAAGGAGAATTCTAACCCTTCTTGGCCCATGAACGTCAGGCCTCATTGGGAAGCCATCTTTGTCAGTTCCACCGGTTATTTTAAGCTTAACATCTGCTGGAATTTCACTTCCAAAGATTTCACTCAAATTAAGCCCTAACTCCTTAGCCTCTATTTCGTCTCCTATTCTAAGTCCAATCAATTTATCTGCCTCAGCTCCAGTAATTTCGACCTGCTTTGCGATACCACTCTTTGGATCGGATATTACAAGCTTAAATGTTGCCATTTCCTCCCACCTCCACTTTCATTAGCGGGATTCATTGGGTAAACCCCTTGTCCACCATGGGCTAAGCGGCTTCATTTAAAAAGGTTTCTTCAACAAAAACTTTTTTATATGCTTATGCTCATCTTCTCAACAAGAGGTGATACAATGGCCAAGGAAAAAACAACTCTCCCCCCAACCGGTGCGGGTTTAATGAGATTCTTTGACGAAGACACAAGGGCAATAAAAATAAGCCCCAAAGGGGCAATAGCAATAGTATTGATATTTGTGGCTATTGAGATACTGCTCAATGTGTTTGGTCATCAAATATTTGGCTAGAGGAGAGTTTTCTTTAAACCCCTTGCGTTTAACTCTTCATTCACTATTTTTCTAATGACGTCCTCGATGTATCCCTTTATGAGAGTCTCGACGTCTGCTTTTATCTGGTCTATATCATGCCTTAACCCTTCTAGGAGCTTTATATACTCTTTCGCCATCTCAAGCTGTCCTTCTTGCTTTATAAGCTGTTCTTTTAAGTGCTCAAAGTCCTCTTTGAGAACCTGAAGCCTCTTTACCTCTCTGGTAAGTTCGTCAATCTGTTTAATCAGCTTTGAGTTTTCCTCCTTAAGCTCTGCAATAACCTTTTCTTTGTGCTCCAGCTCTTTCACCAAAGCGTTGTATTCCGAAGCTATGTTGTGGAGCCTCTCTATCTCCCTTATTGGTGGAACCTGACCGTTTCCGAGGATTATGACATCTGGACCAACGCTGACAATGTCGGTGGGCTTGATCTTTATCTTTCTTTCACTTGAGAACATGCCGGGCTGGAGTTCACCGCTCTTGCTTATGTTCTCCAGGGGCTTGATTTTTAGAATAAAATAGAACTGGTCGTGATCAACTTCCACATTAATGTCGGTCACATAACCAAGTATCTGTCCATCGGTCAATGAAACAACAAACTTATTAACAAGCTGGTTCCCCTGTTGGTTCTCCATGGCACTCACCTAAGAAAGATTTTTGAAGTTACTCTACTTAAGCCTTTCCGAGGTCAAAAGGTGAGAGTCAATGATAATCTTTGTTGGACGGTCAAATGTTGGGAAAAGCACGCTGATATTTAGGCTTACTGGGAAGTACGTTAAGAGAGGCAAGAGGCCGGGTGTAACGAGAAAACCAATAGAGATAGGATGGAGGGGGAAAACGATAATTGACATGCCGGGGTTTGGATTTATGAGTGGAGTACCAAAACATGTTCAAGAAAAGATAAAAACTGAAATAGTGCGCTTTATAGAAGACAACGCCGATAAAATTGAGCTTGCGGTTTTGGTTGTAGATGGAAAAAGCGCCCTTGAAATCATTGAGCGGTGGGAGAAAAGGGGAGAGATACCCATCGATGTCGAGTTCTTCCAGTTTCTTCAAGAACTTAACATACCAACCATAGTTGCAGTCAACAAGATGGACAAAGTGAAAAACTTAAATGCAACCATAAATCGTCTCATAGAGAAATTTGGGCTCAATGGAACGTGGGAAGATTACAAAGATACTTTTGTCCCAATCTCTGCAAAATTTGGGACAAACTTAGACCAGCTTAGAAAATTGATAGAAGAAAAGATCAAAGAGTCTCGAGAACAACGTGGGTGATTGTCTCCCTAACTCCATCGAGAGAGGCTATTTCCTCCAGTATCTCATCAAGTCTGGTTTTATCTGCTTCAACAATAAGGTCTATATCTCCAGTAACCCTGTAAACGCGCTTAACTTTGAGCTTTTTGATTGCATCGTAAACAGATTTTCTTTTCGTGGGTTCAATTCTGACAAAGATGAACACATCTCCTTTCTTTTCACCCAGAAACTCCAACGCTTTGTCGGTGAGATCTATAAACCCTCTACCCGTTCTTATGTACCCGAGCTCCTTGAGGGTCTTGAGATGATTGCTTAAGGCCTGTCTTGTTATTCCCAATTCTTCGGCTATTTCATCCTGGGTTTTTTCAACGGTGTGCACCTCTATGGTTTTTCCCTCTTTGTAAAGCTTTTTGAGCAATTCTACTTGTCTTGATGTAAGTGTAGCTTCGGTATTCATTTTTTACCACCTCATTTTGTTTATTTTGCAATCACAAACTATTAGGTTTAATAGTTTAATAAATCTTTTGGTCTTTGTAAATTGATTCCGCTACTTAGTCCCCCATAAACTCTGGGGTTAACTTTTTAATTGTTTCCTTTTTACTTTCAATCATGAATAAGGCGAAATACACACAGGAAGTTCCAGAAGATAGAAACGAAGTCCTCAAAATCATTCAAGAAGAGAAAAAGCCCCTCAAGATTATGATACTGGGTGGAGTTGACAGTGGGAAAACAACTCTAACTGTGTTTCTAGCCAATGAGCTTCTCTCCCAAGGATTTAGAGTAGCGATTGTAGACAGCGACGTTGGTCAAAAAGGCATTTTGCCTCCTGCTCTCATAAGTCTTGGGTTTCCTGACAGCATTTTCACAACAATGGAAGAAATAAAACCTGTAAAGCACTATTTTGTCGGTACAATAACACCAAATCAGTTTTTTGGAGAGATGGTAACTGGAGTTAAGCTCCTTGTGAATGAGGCTATGAAACGAAGAGCTGACATCGTTATAATAGACACTACCGGTCTAGTTCATGGTTCGGGAGTTGAGTTAAAAAGAATGAAAATAGAGATGGTTAAGCCTGATCTGGTGCTTGCTTTGCAGAGAAAAGACGAGCTTGAGGACATCCTCAGGCCTTTTGAAAACAAAACAAGAGTGATTCGGCTAGCGATTAGTGAAAATGCAAAGCCTCATACAAGGGAAGAGAGAAGGCAAATAAGAAAAGAAAAGTGGAAAAAGTACTTTGAAAACTCCAGTGAATACATTCTAGACCTTCGAAAGTTTTACATCAGCGGCACCCAGATGTTTCAGGGAAAAAAAATAAGTGAAGAAGAGAAAAGTCTCCTGGAGAGTCTATTTAGGTGGCTTATTTTCCACGGGAGAAAAATTGCCAGCAGGTATTTTGTTGTAAAGGCTGACATCGGGAGTTTCCCAAGAAATTTTGATAAAAATGCCATGAACGCAGTGGATTTAGAAAACTTGAGCAACCTCCTTATTGGTTTTATAGACAAAGACGGTTTTTGCCTGGGACTTGGAATTCTGAAGCTGATAAACTTCAAAGAGCTTAAAGCCCATGTGCTAACTCCTTTAAATGAAAATGAAATTAAAAACGCCGTCGAAATAAGGTTTGGAAGAATTAGAGTTCGGGAAGACGGAGAGGAACTTGGGCTTTTACACAGGGATGCCCTTTAGAGAAAGGTTTTTAACCGCTCTACCATTTTAATATTAGGTGTGCCTAATGGAATTCAAGGGATTCTTGGAAATTCTAAGGCCAGCTAACTGTGTTGTAGCAGGTTTAGTTGGAATTTTGGGCGCTACTGTAGCGTTAGGCAATCTTCCCAGCTATGAAAAAAGCTTGATGATCTTTCTTGTGGTATTCTTAGGGTGCAGCTGGGGCAATATAATCAACGATTATTTTGATTATGAGATCGATAAAATCAATCGACCCAACAGACCACTTCCCCGAGGAGCACTCTCAAGAAAAGTCGCCCTCGTTTATGGACTATGCTTATCTGCTTTAGGACTTTTGATAGCTTATATGCTTAATCTGTGGGCATTTTTCTTTGCCTTTGGAGCATATCTACTGATGTACCTCTACGCTTGGAGACTCAAACCCACACCACTTGTTGGGAATCTCGCAGTAGCAACCCTTACTGGAGCTACTCCTCTTTACGGGGCTATTGCTGTGGGAAAAATTGGCCTTGCCGGATATCTTGCTCTCTGTGCGTTTTTAGTGAACGTCGCAAGGGAGATATTCAAGGATGTGGAGGATGTTGAAGGGGATAAAGCCCATGGAGCCAAAACCCTCCCTATCGTTTGGGGAGTTGAAAAAGCATCAAAACTTGGTGTTCTATTTAGCATTGCAACTGTAATCGCTTCATTCTTACCCGTAAAAGCCGGAATTGGCCTTGGATACCTTCCAATAATAGTTGTAGATGGGATAATTTTATTTTCATCATACGAAATTTTAAAAGACCCCTCCCCAATTACCGCTGGAAAAGTTCAACGGAAGTTAAAACTCGCCATTTATTTGGCGGTGTTCAGCTTCTTGTTAGGCTCACTGACAAAGGAGGTGTGAGATTATGGAGTTTAAGGATCAGATCAAAGATAAATTATCCGATAAGGAGTTGTGGATGGTCATCACCTTCAAAACCCCCTATGGCCCTGGGGAAACTATGGACAGGCTTGCAAGTGTTTTAGAAGAACTTGGATGGCAGGTTATGTTTAAAGCTAACTGGTGGACTGCGGATATTCCTTACGGCGTTATAAGGATAGATATCGAGCAAGATGGAAGGGAAAAGATTGTGCTTGGAAGGTGGATACTAGGCAACAAGTGCGAGCTTTTAAAGATAGAAAGCATGGATCTAGAGAGAGGCAAAAACGAGTTCTACAGACTTATAGATGGAATAACTTCAACCTTAATCTACGATCCGGTAATTAGGACAATGAGAGAGCAATACTGACATTCTTTTTTTAAAATTTAAAAAGAAAGAGGCTACTCGAGTATTTGATAATAGCCGACTTCAGGCTCAAAAATTTCTCCTTCCGCAAGGAGAGCTCTAACTGCATCCTCAATTGTCTCTGGATCGTATTTATCTTGAAGTTTTCTCTGGATGAACTTCAATGAAACCGCAGTTCCCTTTGACCTAAGTATCTCCAACACGGCCTTCTTGGCCTCTTCAAGTTCCTTACTAACTTCTGCAGATTCCTCCTCAAACAATTCCTCCTCAAAAGCAGCCTCTTCGGCTTTTTGCTCCATTATTATGCCGTAAAGCTCATCTATTGTAGTGAGCAAATCTTCACTTATTCCCTTGTTCTTTGCGATAACCTTGGCCTTTGCGGTAATTCCATAGGTGTTGTATATCTCAAACGCTGTTCTGGCTTTTTTAATGTGCTCAACCTTGTCTTTAAGTGCCTCATATCGGTGCAGTATCCACATATTAGGATCGACTTTGCTAACTCCCTCAACGAGTATTTGTTTGTCATCTCTCCACTCGGCTATCTTTCCGATCAACTGAACCATGTCTCCTCTCTTTACCAAGCGGACAAACTTAGTGTCGTCTCTAAATCCAAGAACCCATATCACTCCAGTTCCATCATCTACTTGGAACTTTCCATAAGTTTCATCTTCCGCAATTATGGGCTCTCTAACCACTGTTCCCACTATCTTTGCCCTATATACTTTTCTTGCATCCTTTGTGATAAGGTAATTTGGTTCGAAATCTCCCTCGCTCTTAACATAAAATCCCTCTAGAATGTCTTTTATGTAAACCCTTGTTGAAGGTAATCTCTTTTTCATTCTAACCACCACACAAGAGCGTTTTCAAGTTTAGGTAAGAGTTTCTTCTCTAGTTCTTGAATCTCTTCAAGGTACTCCAGATTTACATTGCTGAAATCTTGAACCACCTCTCCATATATGTGAACCTTTTCGTTCCTAATGACCCTGCCAATTACCCTAACCGTTTGTCCAATTTTGGGCAAGATGTTTTCCTCACATTCAATGGCTATAACTCCAGTTCCGTCATCAAGCCAAAAGATATAGTCTATTTTGTCAACTTTAACAACCTTGCCGACCAGTGAAACTCTAACATCTTCCGGAGTTATCTCTGCAATTTTCTTTTCAACCGCAGGTTTTCTTCTCCTAATTTGAGGAACTTCTTCCATCTCACTCTACCTCCTTCAAGAGCTCTCTCCTGACTCTTTCAATTTCTCTTTCATACTCAACCTCATCCCATGAGGATGCTTTCAATATAAGCCCCAAGAATCTGTCCTCAACGACGTTTCCCCTGACGATTATCTCTTTTCCGAGAACATGGTAGAACTCTTCTTCTGCAAGCTTTCTTCCGGCTTCCCTCATAGTTAAGCCAGTATTTACAAGCTCTTTAAGCTTCTCGCTAATATCTTCCGGCTCAGCTCCGAGAATCTCCACTACATCGTCTCCAAAGAGGGTAACCCTTATGTAGCCTGTCGAGTCATCGAGACCAAAGTCCAGTATGGTGGCTTTTATAGGTTTAACCTCACCGTGCTCTATACACACCCATGTCTCCGTTGCCGGATCATAGTCAACTTTTCTCCTGCACTGAGGACATGCATCGTATGCTATAACCCTGTAAAGCTTCGCTATTGTACCCCTAACTTCAACGAACTTTTCTCCACCCATCAAGTCCCCTATGTTTTTTCTCGTGTAGTTGTAGCTCCTAACCTCCTCAATTGGTGGGATTTCCTTAACCCTTGGATCTTCGGGATTTATTATAACTCTGCTCCTGAAGTTAACATGAAGCTCTGGAAGGCCTCTAAGACTTTCTCTCACATCCGCATTTATAATTTTGATCACTGTACCGGGCTGGATCTCATTATAATACTTTGCGATCTCAGAATCCCACAAAACAACCCTTGCCCTTCCAGTGTTGTCGTAGATTAAAAGAGCAGCAACCCTTCCTGTTGAGCCATCCCTCTTAGTGTATTCTCTAACAGGATACTTGCGCAAAACCCTACCAACTACGTTTATGTTCCTCATTCCAGGAACTAAATCGGCAATATGGATCAGAGCAGGCTCTTCCTCCTCGGTTTCTACTCCAAGCTGTTCTGCCAAAAGAAGTGCGGCTGCGTGTTCAGAGATTTCATTAGTCTGAGCTATCTCCTTGATTTTACGCTCTATTTCCTTTAGACTCATACCCGTTTTTTTCCTTATCCTATCCACAATCTCCTCTTTCGTTATAACCGTCATATACACTCACCTGAATAGTAATTCGCAGAGCAGGTATTTAAAGTTTTTGAATCTTTAATAAACCCTTAAAATTTCTTCATAGTGCAGAAAAAGAAAAACGAGCGGTATAAGAAATTACTACTCCACGTTTTTCTCTTCTTGTTGCTTCTCTATTTTTGCTATTAAGTCGGAATATTCGGCATGAACAACCTTTTTGAAGGCTTCCTTTATTATCAAGGGGTCGTTTTCTGGGAATCCATAAAGCTCTGCAAACTTCTGGGTTGTTCCAAGGATTTTAGTCCTCTCATACGGCTCTGCATAGATAAGACCCATTTCTAACAGGCGTTTTATGTGTTCATAGGCTTGGCTTCCCCTGAGCTTTACCAGTTTGCTCTGCTCTATTGGCTGTAGATAAGCTATCAAAGCAAGAGTTTTGAGCTCTCCAGTTCTCAGATCTGGCCTTGGCATGAGGTGAATAACCCTTTGGGAGTATTCTTGTTTAACCTGCATCACATATTTATCACCGAGAACCCTTACAACTTCTATGGCACTTTTCCTCTCGGCATATTCAGCCGCTATAAGTTCAATAAGCTTTTCAAGATAGTCGAGGGATTTAATTCCAAGGGCTTTAGATAGCTCTTTAAGGCTTAAAGGTCGTCCCGCAACAAACAGGGCAGCCTCCACCAAGGCCTTATCCTCTATTAATCCCATAATCATCACCTAAGGACAGTTTTCGGATTAACACATTATTGTCTTTTCTGTTTTATATCGCTTTCGATCCTTCCATTACTTTTCATAGAAGATTTCATAGTGCTGGACGTACTTCTCTTTCTCCAGAAGGAACTCGTCGTCCTCGGGATAGTATTTGGCCAGCTCAGGGTTTTCACCCGCGAACTTCTTGATGGAGTCCCATGAATCCCATATCGTCACGAGCAAGAAGTGAATCTCTTTCTCCTCGTCCCTCCTCGTGAAGTAGAGCTTCAAAAGTCCATCAACAGAACTGTAATCTGGAACTGCCCGCTCTATCAAAAAGCGCTCGTAGGCATCTCCTTTCTCCCTCGGCACGCGCCCGTGCCATAGCCTCATGATTGCCATATTAACACCTCATTACTCTCGGAGTTTGGGTTTATAAAAAGTTATCTCACTTTTTTAGTGTCCACCATGCACTCTTAAAGAAGCTTATGAGTCCAATCAAAGCCCCAAAGAGCCATAGAGCCACAATTATTAAGTACTTCAGCTCGTGGATGAAAAGCTTCAGGGTGGAGAAGGCAACTCCCGAGATAATCCAAACGAGTGAGAGCATAACCAATCCATTCAAGGAGGGAGCAACAATACGCTCAACTTCCACCCCTCTCGATTTCTTGAGCGATCTGTAGAGGAGATAGAACGTGAGAGCGTAGAGGAACCAGATAAAGGCCTGAGCTCCAAGCCCCGGTATTGCTTCCCTCTTTATTCCCAGGCCAAGGACAATGTAATAGACCAAAAGGAGGGGAATAAGAACCCTTAGCTCTTTCAACGTGGGAAGGAGGTCGTCCAGGTTTTCTCCTTCATAGTGCTTTCTCCACCACCATATGAGAAGAAGGATTACGGTTAATGTTGATGCTAGAGACAGGAAGGAGTGGAGCGGTGAGGGAGAGTTTGAGCTCTCCAGGGCCCCGAGAATGATGGCAAAGAGAAGGGGCCGCTTTAAGACGAATTCGGGAAGTAGCTTTCTCCTTGAGGTCAGCAGTTCGGCAGCTCCAACGGGGATCATGAAGGACATGAACGGGTGCCAGAAAAACACAACAACGAGAAGCTCAAGGACGCTGATTCCTCCCACCTGAATAGGAGACTCCCAGTCCGGGTTCCAGATTATCTTGGTGATGTATGCCTCGTAAAGGCCGAAGATGATGCCCACCAAATAGAGAGTCTCAAAGCGTGGCCTGCCAAAACGGTAGACTATGGAAGCAAGAACGAGCGTGTGGAGGCCGTATAGGGGAAGGATAACGAGAACCCCCCAGGGAGAGAAGAAAGGGTAGAGCGTGGAGCCTATCGCCACCTCACCGAAGAGCGCCGAAAGGGAAGCGATGATGAACCAGAAGACGTACCTTTTTGGCAGCCTCATTTTAGCCCCTCCTCATGTGGGTTTGGGAATATTTTAAATATCCTCCTTACAGCACAGCAGAAAATGGAAATCCCAACGGCAACACCCGGAACCCAGGAGACGACCACCAGAGGCACAGATTTTGGGAGTAAGTAGGCGACAAACGCAACCACAAATCCAAAGGACGCAAAAATTTCCCGTGGAACCTCTTGCGGAACGTTTGCCACTTCCGAATGGGGTGATTTGACGTCAAAGTAGAGGAGGGCTCCGAAGAACGCGTACAGAACCCACACACCGGCCTGCTCTTCCAGCTGGGGTATACCCTCGGGGAACAAGTAGATACCGAGCAGAGCGTACATCAGGAGGAAGAAGGGAAAAACAACTGAAATCTCTCTTTTTGTGGGCAGAAGCTCCCGAAGGCTGAAATTAAGGCCCTTTCTCCTCCAGAGCCAGATTGAGAGAAGGATAGGAATCCACGAGGCCGATGGAGAGAGGAGAGAGACCATTTTTGAGGGCGAATTAACGGCCTGGTTTATCGCACAGAAGAGCACGAAGAGAACAAAAATTACATACAGAATTCTCTTGTTCCCAAGATACCGTGAAATCCACCCCGGAATGCCAGTGACCACCTCGTTGGAGGATATGAGGTAGCTTTCCGCGATGAGAATAGGAAGAGCGAATGACATCAAGGGGTGCCAGAGGAAGATGAGCAGGAGGAAGGGAATCACCGAGATTCCGAGGAACTTTGGCTCCGCTCCCCACCCGGGGCTCCAGAGCATCTTGGTTCCGTAGGCCTCGAAGAGCCCGAAGACTTGGCCTGCAAGGAAGAGGGTGTAGAGGTCAACCTTCCGCTTTTGAAAGGCTACGTAGGCGAAAACCAACATGTTCAGGGTGTAGAAGGGGTAAGTCACAAGGAGGCCAGGGAGAGTGAAGAATGGGAAGGGCGTTGAGGCCGTCACGACCTCTGCAAAGTAAGTGGATAAAGCCCCGAGGATAAGCCAGAAAAGATACTTTCGAAACTTTTTCACCAAAATCCCTCACAGGTAGTGACTTAGCACGAATATTACAAAGCCGATTGCGATTATCCCGAGCAGGAGGGCTATCACCGTTTCGAGCTTTGAATAATCCCTAACTTCCCCGGCTTCGCCCTGGTATCTTTCGGTCTTCTCCTTCGCCAGCATCCCGGAGCGCTTTACCGTTATCTGATCGGGCATCACGCGAACCATACACAGGCACCGGTTTCGTTCTACACTTCGAAAGTATTTTAGGGTTTCGGAATTTGCTAAGGCTGATTCTTTCGCGCTCAATCAAAGCCCTTGTAAAGAATTCAAACTCCAGCCTCGTCTATGAGGTAAAGCAACGCCGCCCTCTGGAAGGTCGGGATGAAGGGTATCGTCACGAGGATGCCCTTTAGGACGCCCTTCTCCTCGTATATCATAAGGGACTCCCTGGAATCGAGGATGAGAAGGGCTTTGACGGCGTAGGGACCTTCAAACATCAAGTTTATGAAGATGTCCCTGAGATCCTCCTTCCTCTGGAGCCTTCTTTGGTCAACGACCTCAACCCTCATTCCCTCAAGGTACTTCGGCCTCTTTCCTCCGAGGAGAAGGACGGTAACCTCAACCCCTCTCCCGCGGGCGTTCCTTAAAGCCCTCGCCAGCTTCCTGGAAAAGCGCCTGTCCACAAAGGCCGCCATGACCTCCCTTTGTGCCCCCTCGATGAGTTCCTCGGCCTTCCCGCGGATGTTCCACTCCCCCTGGAGGTACCACACGGGATACCACTCCTTCTCCCGCTTCCCCCCGCTCTTGAGGGAGATTATCGCCTCCTCGGCCGACTTTATGTACTCGTCCCTGAGTGCACCTATGACCTTTTCCGGCTCCACCGCGCGGAAGAAGGCCGGCTTCCCCTCACTGAGGTCAACAAAGCCCTTCCTGTGAAGCTCTTTCAGCACCTCGTAGACCTTCGGCCTTGGAACGCCGCTCTCCCTTGCCACTTCGCTTGCCTTTGAGGGGCCGAGGAGCACCAAAGCGGCGTAAACCCTCGCCTCGTAGTCCTTAAGGCCAAGACGCTTGAGATTTTCAACGAGTTTTTCGTCTATCATTGAGCATCACTTTGGGCTTCCTTTTTATCCTTTAACAACCTCGCGAACGCTGAGGAAGAGGGAGGTGGCAAGGGCGAAGGACGACGCAACGAGCAGGAAGTTGACCTTGAACGCCATGGGGAGTGAAAGTGCTGAAAGCACGGCTCCCCCGATGGAGGGTCCAAGGGAAGAACCAACGCTCCTGAAGGTTGTAAAAAGCCCGGTGGATGCACCTAAAACCTCCCTTGGGGCTGAGAAGGTGAGGGTATTGATGACCGCCACGTTGAGGAGTGCCATTCCCGAAGCACCGGCCGCTATCAGGGCTAAAACAACACCAAGACCCATATGAGAGCTCAGCGCCAAAATCAGGTAGGCTATGGATGCAACGGCACCTCCAGCGATACCCATAACTTTAGCCCCAACCCTTACCACGAGCTTTCCCCCAAGGGGAGCTGAGAGCATATACGCCACTACCATCGGAATCATGAGCGAACCGGCCCTGGAGCTCTCCACCCCGTAGCCGTAGGGTTTCGGAGATTGGAAAAGGTACGTCAGGGTCAGGAATATGACCTGGAACGCCACCGCCGCCAGAAAAGCCGCAATCAGGGAGGACGAGATGTTCCTGTCCGATATTGAGAGTGGAATGAGAGGGACCTCGCTCCTCCTCTCATGCATTATGAGGGCAACGGATGAGAGAATGAAAGTCAGGGCAGTAAGGACCGTTTTTTCACTTTTTATTCCCCATTGTGGGCCGTTTGAGATGAGGATGAGAAGCGAAGAGGCAGAGAGTGCAAAAAGCGCCGCTCCCGGCCAGTCAAATTCTTTTTCGGCTTTACCTGCACGGCTTTCCCTGATGGTAACGGCTATCAAGAAGATCAGGATTAGGGAGAATGGAAACACACTCCAGAAAGTCACTCTCCATCCGTAGTGCTCCGCTATGAAACCGCCGAGGGGGAGCGCTATTATGAGGCCAAGGCCGTTCATCGCCGAAATCAGGCCCTGGGCAAAGGGTGCCTTTTCCCTGGGGAACTGCTCCCTAACGAGGGCGTATGCGAGTGGAGCGGTGGCCATTCCGACCCCCTGAAGGGCGCGAAAGGCTATGAAGGCGTGGAAGCTTGGGACAAAGGCGTTGAATAAAACGGCCAGGGTAAAGAAGGATAATGCGGTGATGAGGAGCTTTTTCCTGCCGTATACATCACCGAGCCTTCCGAAGACCATGGCAAAGATCGTCCCTGATAGAAAGTAAACCGCGAGTATCCACGAAGCCTCGGCGGGCGTTACTCCAAACTCCGCCTGGATGCGCGGTATGCTGGGGATGAGCATTGCCTCAGCGTAGAGGACTATGAGGGTCGTAAAAGCTAGTAGAGGTGTTGCCCTTCTCACGTAGCTCTCATCGAACTCCATAGCTACACCTCCGCGGGAAAGACGAGTCCCCTAGTCCCGTCAACCTTAACCCTCATCCCGTCCTTGAGAACCTTAGTTGCGTTTCCAGTGCCCATTACAGCGGGGATGCCGTATTCCCTAGCCACTATCGCCGCGTGGGAAAGAGGACCTCCGGTATCTACAACCACGGCACTCGCAAGCTTGAACAGCGGCGTCCATGCGGGTGTGGTGTAAGGCGCCACGAGTACATCGCCCTTCCTGAGCTTGTGGAACTCATGCGGGCCCCTTATGACCTTCACAGTCCCCTCAGCTATCCCCGGACTTCCCGGGATTCCCACGACCAGGGCGTTTTCGGCCACTTCCCTCGTCTCAAGAAGAAGCCTCGGGTCTATGAAGGGAACGTCCCTAAGCTCCTCCCACCGTTTCTTTCTCCTTTTAACCTTCTCCGCTATGACCTCCGGTTCTTCATCGAGCTCATCAACCGTCAGGTAAAAGACGTCCGCTGGCTCCTCCAGCGCCCCCTCCCCTACAAGAAGCTCCCCTGCCATTCTAAGGAGCTTCTTCATGACCGGGATTGATGCCATTGCGTAGAACCTCGTGTCCTCGCGGAGCTTGTGCAGAACGCGGGCGTTTTCGAGGCTCCTGACGAAGGAACCCCTGAAGGGACGTTTTCCGAGAAATGAGCTGGACAGGACTCCCTCAAGGGCTTTCTCAAACCTGCAAGGTTTCTTTTCCATCGATCCAGCCGACAACAGTCCCTTGATTATGCCAATAACTATCTCGGGCCTCTCGCTCCACGTGCCGTGCGAGAGCATTGCGGAGCCAGCCGCTTCCCTGTGGCCGTACTTTTCGAGGAACCCGCGGAACTTCTCCAAAAACTCAGCGCCAGCGGGAATTCCCGGGAGAAGCTTGAGGATCTCTTCCGGTTCATGATTCTCAAAGAGCTCCCTCAGCTCTGGCGTTTCTCTCACGAATTCCGCCAGCCCTTCAAGCTCCCTGTTGGTCTCGATCACCTTGGTCTCAACGCAGGTAAATAAGAGCTGATGGGAATAAGAATCCCTGCGGGCGAGCTTAAGCATAAGGCGAACCTTCAGGTAGGAGAGCAGGATCCCCGGCAGGTATCTCTTCCTGAGCTCGCCGATGAGGGAAAGGTTATCGAGAAGACCTTCGATAGCCGATTTTATCTCCTCTCTGCTCGAGACTTCATCGGCAGTTGCTTTTATTTTTTCCAACCTAGAGAGGTACTCCCTAAGCAAGGGATCGCTTTCCCAGGCAGAGGGTTTGTACTTCAGCGCCAGGCGAATAGCTTTAAACGGGGCCAAGAGAATCCCTGGCCTCGGCCTCACGGAAAAGCCCGGGTTAACCTTCACGGGAATCCCGTCCTCCACGATAAATATCTCGTCGATAGCCGGGACTCCGAGACCGAAGTACCTCGCCACCCTGCCAACGGCATTCGAGAAGAGGGCCCTTATCCACTCGAGGTCCATTGGGAGGGGCCTCTCCGGCACTATCTCGGCGAGCGTCCTTATCAAGGTTTTTGCAAGTCTTCCCATCTCCGGAAGCGGTTCTGGGAGGGTTGTTATGGGACGGGCCTGGAGGATGAAGATTTTTCCTCCTTCGATGGCCCACTCGATGTCCTGGGGCCTTCCGAAGTGCTCCTGAATCTTGAGACCGAGGGAAGCGAGCCTCTTAAGGTCTTTTTCAGAGAGCACGAATTCTCGCCCTCTTTTCGAAATTCCCCTCATTCCGGGCCGCTTTTCGACCACTTTCCACCCAAAGCGGGTCTTTCTGAGGACGTAGTGGTCAGGTGTTACGGTTCCGGATACGATAGCCTCACCAAGACCGGGGCTCGCGTTTATAACGACCTCGTCTATCCTTCCCGTCACGGGATTTGCGGTGAACATGACACCGGAAACCTCGGCGTTTACCATTCTCTGGACGACGACGGCCATCTTCACGGTTTCGTGGGGTATTCCCATCTTCTCACGGTACTCTATCGCCCTATCACTCCACAGTGATGCCCAGCACCCCTTCACTGCCTTAAGAAGCTCTTCCTCCCCTTTCACGTTGAGAAAAGTCTCGTGCTGGCCTGCAAATGCTGCACCCGGAAGGTCTTCGGCAGTGGCCGAAGAGCGGACTGCAACACTCCCAAGATTCATCTCACGGTAGGTACTCACTATCTCCTCAGCCACCTCACGGGGAATTTTGGCCCTCAAAAACGCTTCCCTTATTCTTTTCCCGTTGGGCGGGTTCTCTTTTAGAGCTTCGCGGATTATTCCATCCAGTCCGTTGATTTTGAGAAAAGCGTCGTAGGCCTTAGTCGTGACCACAAAACCCTCTGGCACTGGAAGGCCGGCTCTCACCAACTCCCCCAGAGATGCTCCTTTCCCACCAGCCAGACCAATATCGGCCTTTTGAAGCTCGCTGAGGACTTTAACGTACTCCATGGTTTCACCCTTCAAGCGGTGAGCGTTTGTTAAGATAAAAAGTTTGTGTAACTTAAGTAGTTACAACATCCTTTTATCCTTTTCCCACAATTGATCTTTGGTGGTGAGATGAGCCTCAAGGCCAAGCTCGCGAGGAAGTTCGTCTACGCGGTCTTCCCGGACGTGAGGAGGTACACAAGCATTAAGCCGGCCTTTGAGAATTCCCCTAACTCTCCAGAGGGTCGGCTGGTGCCCGAGGTGGTTGCGTTATACGGAAAGCCCGGAGTGCATATCCTCAAGATGGTACTCGTTCTTCCATACCTTGTGGGCACGGCTTACTACGCCCGAAAGAGCGTGACGAGCGTACGGAAGAACCCGGGAAATGGCAAAAAGACCGCCCCGCCGGAGTTCTTCGAGGAGCTTGAGAGCTATGCAAAATCACTCGGCGTTCTGAAGGTCGGCTACACGAAACTTACTCCGGAGCTGGTCTTCTCCAACAGGGCTGTGCTCTTCGAGAACGCGATAGTGCTCATAGGTGAGATGAGAAAGGGGGAGATAGCGAAGGCGCCCGGCATTAGAGCCGGAATCGAGGTGTGGAGAACCTACTACCGCTTAACCCGGGCGGCCTACAAGATAGCGGAGTTTTTAAGGGAGAGGGGCTACAACGCCCAGCCCGACCCGGCAGTTGGCGGGAGCACGAACTTTCCGCTTCTGGCCCAGAAAGCTGGTCTCGGCCACATAGGCAAGCACGGGCTTTTGATAACCCCTGAAAACGGGCCGAGCGTGAGGATAGGGGCCGTTTACACCGATCTGGAGCTTCCCTACACCGACGAGCGCGTTTGGGAATACGAGTGGATTCCGGACTTCTGCGACCGTTGCAACGCGTGCGTTAGGGCCTGCCCTGCCCAGGCGATATACATCACGCCGAAGAGGGAAAACAGCCGGGAGGTGCACATAGACTACAAAAAGTGTGCCGTCGTCTTCTCAAGAACCCTCGGCTGCTCTGTCTGTGTAAAGGAGTGCACTTTCACGAAGGGGAGCTATGGGAAAATAAAGGGAGCCTACGAAAAGATTGCCAAAAAAGAAAAAGAGCTTGGAAAATGAAAGGGCTTCTTCGTTTGTCGTCATTTCCTAGGGAACCTACTTCCCTTGTATTCTTCGTTTATCGTCATCCCCGGCCAGTCGAGGACTCCCACGCTGGCCCTGTGTATCGCTTCTCTATGGTCGAACTTACCGTCGATTCCTATGAGCTTCACAAAGGCCACCTGACTCTCCTCGCCCGTCGTCGGCTCCCTCAAGGTCAGAACCTCTATGATGAGCCTGTCGAGGGAGAAGTGGGGTATGTAGTAGGGGATGACACTCCTTCCACTTGCGTCCCTTGGCCCGCTTGAGATTATCAGAACCTGCGGCTCTTCAGCGCCCATTCTCGTAGTCTTGCCGAGCTTGATGACTATCTTTATCTCAATGGTTATTGGCCCAACTTTTGATGGCCCCAAGGGGTCGTAGGGGCCGGGTGAACCTGTGCTCTCGTTTACCATCAGCGGGGGAACATCAATCGGGTTGTAGGGCCCGGGTGAGCCGTAGGTGTCGTTGTAGACTCCCTGGAGGAACGGACTGTAGGGCCCTGGGAACATCGGCGTGGTGTTGCCCCCTTGTCCTATCCTCATTGGATAACCCCACGGGGAGTTCTCAAACTTCCCCGAGGTTCTCTCCGGGTTGGGGAACGTTGGTGAGGGCTTGAGGAGGTCCTCTATAGTTTTACCTATGTCCACGTGGACAAAGTGTGGGCCCGCGGGGATTATCTCGTCAATCAGAGCAACTTCGGGGGTTACGGTGACGTTTACGGCTATTACCGAGTAGTTGCCCGGTTCAAGGTAGCTCTCCTCCGGCTGGCGGTAGACGATGTACGGGGGTATTTCAGTATCCCAGGGCTTGTCTCCCTCGGGTTCCACGATGAGCATGCTCTCCGGGTCTGGGATGAGCCAGTCGTCCGGTGGGTATCCGCAGTCGCTCCTAACAGTCCCAAAGTCTATGATGACACGGTCGTGGTCTACCTTAGGCCTTACCCTCCTGCACGTCTCGCCTTTCGCGTAGGGAATGTAGAGAACGGCCTCACCATCTAGGGGCGGGAGCTCGAAGTCCCCACCGCCCATGTCCGCCCTGTGGATGACTTCCCCCGTTCTCGGGTCGATGACTATCGCCATGTTGAAGTCCTTGGGGGCTATTGAGTACGTTCCCGGCGGAACCCCTATGGCATTACAATCAAAGCATTCCGGCCCAAAGACGCCCTGAGATGAGAGCTTTGCAACTTCCTCCTCGCTCAGTTCCGTGGGCACCTTGTAGTCGCCGACGACGAAGAACGTGCTCTCAGTTGGGTAAGGGCACGGGTTGAAGGGCGGAGCGGGGGTGAGAATTATGTCAAAGGGAGGCTCCCCTTCCGGTATGAGGACGCACCCGTTGACTCCGTCTATGGTGTAAATGCCCCCGGCAACGAAGTCCACCTTCACCGGCTCGTTTGTGGGAAATGAAGCGACGTTATTTTTCCTCTTAATCTCACGTATAATCACCTTGCCACTGGGGGTGTTGACCTTGAACGTCGTTGGCTTATCCCTGGGGAGGACGAGCTTTGGAACTGCCCTTGCCTCAACGTCCCTCCTCCCTTCTCCAAGAATGACTCCCATATCGGCGGAGGGGACGAGTATATGGACTCCTACAACTTCTCTGTTGCCTATTATCTTCTTCGTCATCTCGGCCATCTGCCTGGCGTCGAGCTTCTGAACAGAGAGGACGTCGGGGTGAGGCTCAAAGACCGTGAACATGCCATTTTCCTTTCTGTAGTACTCGTCTATCGGCTTGCCGCTCTTAAAAGCTTCCCAGTAGCTTTTCTCCACAGCGACCGTGAGAACGAGGTTCCTCATGGCTATCGCCTGCCTGAACCTAAGGAGCGAGGCGTTGACCAAGTACTGGAGCTTCCGCGTCTTGTTGTCCGTTCCCTCGGCAAGCTCCATTAGCGAGGCGAACTCCTCATCCGGGGTCACTATGCCGGGGCTGTTCATCATGGTGTCCAGCCGGGCTCCGGTCTTGTTCAAAAGCTCCTTGCTGTGTTCGATATCGTTGTTGTAGAACTCTATGATGCTCACCATCTCCTCAAGCCACTTCTCGACCTCCTCCTCGGTCATGTTCCCCCAGAGCCCCTTGGAGGTTTCAGGCGGTGTTTCCGTCGGAGTCTCGGTTGGGCTCTGTGTTTCAGTTGTTGTTTCTGTTTGTGTTTCGGTCTCTGTCTTGGTTTCAGTTTCCGTTGGTGTATGGGTGTCTGTTGTAGTGGTTTCAGTTTTTGTTTCTGTCTCAGTTTTTGTCTCGGTTTCGGTTTTTGTTACCGTCTCCTCGGGTCTGCTGACAGTTTCCGTACTAACACTTTGGTTTATACATCCAGAGATGAAAGCTCCAAGCAGCACTACACTCAAAAGCAGGGCAAAGCCTGCAAACCTACCTTTCATTTTTTCACCATCTTTTTCACACGGCGACAAAAACGTCAAAAAACCATGTGATTATAGTCAATGGTAAGTTGTCAAACTATAAAATACTTTCGTTTAAAAACGGAACTAAATGTAAAAAGAAAGGTTTAACATAGCAACCATTTCAAAATACCGAATTCAGCCTTCCCCCATCAACCGGAATCATGGCGCCGTTTATGTAGCTCCCAAGGTCGCTGGCTAAGAAAGCCACGAGGTAGCCTATCTCTTCAGGTTCTCCAAGCCTTCCAAGGGGTATCGGCTTCGCGTACTCTTGGAGAGCTTCCTCAACGGTCTTGCCTTCTCTTTTAGCTCTGTCCTTTGCGAGCTGTATCATCCTGTCAGTTCTTATGATGCCGGGCATTATGCCGTTGACGGTTATGCCTTTAGGCCCAAGCTCTTTAGCCAAGGTTCTCACGAGGCCTGCCATCGAAATCCTTACGACATTGCTGAGGGCTATGTTAGGTATCGGTTCCTTTATCGCACCACTTGTAGAATAGATTATCCTTCCAAAGCCTTTCTTTTCCATAGCTGGAACCAAAGCCTTCGTTAGGTATATCGGAGGGTATAGCAAAAGATCAACAGCTCTTTCCCAGTCCTCCATGTCCATCTCCATGAAGTAGCCCGGCTTAGGCCCGCCGGTGGAGAAGAAGAATATGTCCGGCTCACCAATGCTTCCGAGCTCTTTTACGGTTCTCTCAAGATCTTCCCTCTTTGTGAGGTCTGCAACGATGTAGCTAACCTCAACGTCGTTCTCGGCCTTGATCTTCTCCTTCGCCCTCTTCAGGTTCTCCTCACTCCGCGAGAGGAGTATTACATCAGCCCCAGCCTTTGCTAGAACCCTTGCAACGCCAAAGCCTATCCCCTTGCTTGAGGCCGTAGTAAACGCTAATCTTCCAGAAAGGTCTATGCTCAACATTGACATCACCATAAAACATAGGTTCAAAGGAGGATAAAAATGTTAGTGGACAAATTTGACCTCTTTTCCTACGTATAAAGGTTCTACTTTACTTCCAAAAGCAGACATAAAGCTGCAAATTCCATCAAATCCTGTGCAGTGTCCTGGATAAAGTTTTTCAACCCCAAGGGTGCTAATGCCTTTAATTGCATCTTCCAAAATATTCCTCTTGGCTCCAGTTAGATGGAACCCACCCACCAGAGCAAAAATCGGCTTATTCATGAGTTTTATTGAGTGCCTCACTATGTTCAAAATTCCACTATGGCCACAGCCAGTTATAACGACCATTTTGCCTCCAAGCTCAACGAGCAGTGACATGTCGTCTTTTAGAGGGTCTTTTATCAGCTTTCTCCCATCCACTATATAGCCAACTGATCTATCCCAAGTCGTTCTCTCTATCTCACCGCTTGTGTATATCCCATTAAAAATCTTAACTGGTTTTTCCTTTAGTATAAAGTTGGCTCCGAGTTTTTCTAGATGCTCCTGTGAAAATGAAATTCCAATTTCCCTGCGCTTGGGCTTTAGAGCCACCCTTCTTAAAAATATATCGGGGTGAGCATAAACCACTATGGAGTCTTTTCTCGCCTCTAAAAACTTTTCAAGTCCCCCAGTATGGTCGTAGTGACCGTGAGTAATGAATACTGCATCAATCTCGTTGGGGGATATATTGAGCGCTTCCATATTGTGAAGCAAAATCGTGCCATCCGTACCTGCATCCACCAAAATCTTCCTCCCATTGTGCTCCACAAAAAGAGAAAAGCCATGGGCCCCGAGAAGGCCCTTTTTAAACCCTGCATGATTTTCAAATAGCACTACCATCCTCATCTTCATCCCTCAAAGGGAAGCTTGCCAAACTCCACTTCCAGTGTTTGGGTTGTCCTCCATACAAATGCTCCTTCTCCTTTGAGAACATGCTTTCTCATATCTCCTTGAGGCACTCCGTTAGCTTCGTAAATCATGCTCTGCAGGTCTGGATCGTTGTAAAGAACCAGCGTTGGTCCCGGTATGTTAAGGAGATTTTCCGCAACGTATCTGGAGCCTAATACTGTAACCCTCCCCCTCATGGGTTGAGTCAATAGAGGAATGGCTGCACTTCCGGGAGTTGTGTAGAAAAGAACCGCCGCATCATCGATTCCTATTAAAGTGCTCCTTCTATCTTTAACAGCCGCCGCAAGGATTAGAAACGCCATTCCCACGGTACTTATGCTGTAGGTTTTTCCAAAGTCAACCAAAATGCTCTTGCCGAGCTCGGGAACTTCTCCCTCAAAAAAGGTCTCATCGAGGGAAGTGTAGACTTCTCTTATAACCTCCCCGTACTGTTCCTTTGACTTGGCTACATCTGCTACACTTTTAACTTTGCTCCCAAGAACGTCAGCATAGAGTTTATCGGTAAGAGAGCGATCCAATCCGTATATGGTCTGAATTATCGTTGATGCTGTGTAAAAGTCCTTCAAGAGGCCTTTTTTAACCATCTTTATGGGGTCAAGGCCTGTAGGCTTGTTGTCCTCTATTTCTATTATAGTGTCGAATTTCTCCTTAGGATACTTTCCCCTTGTATCAAAGAAAATCAGCCCGTATTCTTTTTCGAGAAATTGATCTCCAATGTAATCTATAACTCTCGTGGGGTCATCATCGATGCCAAAAACCTTTAGAGTTCTGCCGTGGTAAACCGGATCGTAGTATATCTCCTTCTCTTCGTATTCCAAAATCTTTACAGCAAGTTTGCTGTACTTCATAGAGTTCACCAAAAAGAATAGGGGGAATAAGTATAAACGGCTTTCCCTTAGAAGTTAAAGGATTACCATCCCCCTTGTCTTCTGCCTCCAAAGCCTCCTCCTTTTCTCATTCCGCCGCTACCTCTTCCACGACCCATTCCTCTGCCCATGCCTGGGCCTATTCCTCCTTCTGGCCCAAAGACTGCCGTAGTAAGCTCTCCCCTGAGGAAGGCCTCAACGGCTTCTCTAACTGTCATAGTGGCTGGAGCCGAGATCATCCTTATGCCTGCAGCCTGGAGCACTCCAGAGGAGTTGGGACCGAACTGACCGGCGATGACAACATCTGCACCCTGGTCTATAACGAACTGCGTTGCTGTAACTCCTGCTCCCCTAGGCTGTGAGTAACCCGGGTTTGGAACGACCTGAACGTTGGCTATTTGGTTGTTCTCAACGTCCACGATCGTGAACGTCGGCGTCCTTCCAAAAGCAGTGTTCACCCTATCCTCAAGACCTCCAGTAACGGTTGACACAATTATCCTCATCTCCATCACCTCCACGTGAATTAGGGTAACCTAAGTTAAAAATCTTGTGCATATGCTCATTACACAAGTCTGTTTCAAAATGCTTAAAAATATCTTATCGATGTTACCCATGGGGTGAGCAAGTGCTCAAAATTGAGAACCTTCACGTTTCGGTTGAGAGAAGGGCGATTCTCAATGATGTGAAAGTCATCGAGTTCTTTCAGCGGGTTTTAGTGGAGATAGGGAAGATAATCCAGCTAGCAGTAAGTGGAAGTATGTAAGCTCCTTCTGGTGTTTTTTATGTACCGTGAAAAGTACGATAGGATAGCAGGCTTTTATGAGCTCCTAGAAAAGCCACTGGACAGGGTCTTCAATCCTCTCCGTGAGAGGGCCATCTCCTTTGCCAAGGGAAGAACGCTCGAGATCGGGATCGGTACTGGAAAGACCCTTCATTATTATCCTCAGGGTGTTGAGCTTTATGCCGTTGACGGCTCGGAGAAAATGCTTGAAATGGCCAAGAGGAGGGCAGAAGAACTCGGAATAGAAGTGAAGCTCATAGTTGCTGAAGCAGAGCGTCTTCCATTTCCCGATAACTACTTTGACACAGTAGTCTCTTCCTTCGTCTTCTGCACCGTTCCTAACCCTGATAAGGCAATGGATGAGATAAAACGAGTACTCAAACCCGGTGGAAGGGTTATCTTTCTCGAACACACGAAGAGCGAGAGCAGGATAGTGAACTACCTCTTCCTTTTCCCGATGAAACTTATCTTGAAGCCGCTCCTCGACGACAACCCGCTGAGAGAGACCCACAAACTTGTTAGGAAGTATTTCAAAGTGGAAAAAGAGGAGAGGTACTACAAGGGCATTGTCAGGCTTATAGTAGCCCGAAATAACGCCTCCTTGGACTTATAAAGCCCCGGATAATATAAACTAGCACGAGGGCTATAACATAGGTCGAGGCTACAAGAAAGAGTTTGAAGAGCAGGTAGAGCATCAAGAGCAGGAATATTAGGTCTATTATCCTGTAAAGGCCAAAGCGGCCGAGAAAATTTCCATAATAATATGAATGGGCAACAAATTGTCTACCTTGCGCCATGCCCCTTCTGTAACCGCGTGGCATTTTCAGCACCTCAAAAAGCTAAAAAAGGTAAAAGGAAGTTGCTTTACCACCAGCCGTAATACCAGCGGAGGGCTCTCCTGCTGGGCATTCCCGTCCACGGGCAGTAGCCGAGCCTTGCTCCCCAGCCTCTTCCGCCTCTACCCCATCCTCTGCCAAAACCGCGTCCTCTTCCCCAGCCTCTACCCCATCCATAGCCGAAGCCGTAGGCTGGGTAGGCGGGATACACTGGGGCAGCTGGTGCCACTGGTGTTGCTGGGGTCACTGGAGTAACTGGAGCAACCGGAGCCTGTGGAGCCGGTGCTGTGAACTGGCTTGCTCTACCGCTCACAACGCTCTTTATGGCATCCTCAACAGGGGTTCCAGGGGCGACCTGGTAGAGTTTAATGCCTGCTGCCTGTATCGCGCCGAATGCATTCGGGCCGACTTGCGGGGCGATTATAGCTTCAACGCCCTCGTTGATGAGGGTCTGCACTGCCATTGGGCCGGCACCTCCACCAACCATTGCAGCGCTGTTCTGGATGACCTTCTCGCTGACTATGTTGCCATTTTCATCAACATCCGCTATGTAGAATGCTGGTGCTCTTGCGAAGACCGGAGCAACTGTATCTTCCCTACCTCCACCATTTGTTGGAACAGCAATCCTCATATCCACCACCTCTATTATTTTGTGCATATGCACAACATTTAAACTTTTCGGTTTCCCTAACTCTTATAAACCAGTTTCACGGAACAACCCTCTGGGGATATTACATGGAAAAGAGATGCCTCAAGGTCGCGTTCGGAATGGAAGATGATGAACACCTCATCGATGCCCATTATGGAGACTCAGAGTTCTTCGCGATCTACAAAATCTGCGAAGACGGGAGCGTAAAGCTCCTCGAAAAGAGACACAACAAAGCTAAAGACTTTGAAGAGGAACACGATGAAGGACACGGTGACCCAAGGAAGTTTAAAGCCGTTGTGAGCCAGCTCCTCGACGTTGATATCTTAGCTGCATTTAGAATGGGACCAAACTTCCTCCGGATCCGTGACAAAACCAACAAGGTGGCTTTCTTCACGAAGACGAGAGACCTGAAACTAGCACTCCGAAGAGTCATAGAGAACTTCGATGACCTCTGGGAACAGGTGCAGGTGAAAAAAGCTGAAAAACCACCAATAGAGGAGTAAAGATGAATCTACCTCTGCCCTTAACGAGAACGCTCCAACCCTTTAGTCGAGATGTTGTCGTTAGTCTTATGGTCAAGAGTTCAAAAGAATCCCTAAATCCTTTTTGGGAGGGCTAGAGTTAAAGTCTCAATCACCAATTTTTATAGGAGGGGTAAGATGAAAGAGGTTAATAACAATTTGGCTTTGGAAGAAGTATGCTACCACCCGATTGGGATCATCCGCAGCCCCTTCAGGGAGCCAAAAGATGTCCCCATACAGGCCTCCGCTGCAAGGGGAATTAGAGGAACCGTTGAGATATTTCCCGAGTTCGAGGAAGGATTAAAGGACATCGAAGGGTTCTCTCATTTGATTTTGGTCTACCACTTTCACAGGGCGAGGTTTAGAAGTCTCCTTGTGAGACCATACATGGACGAGAACTACCACGGCGTATTCGCCACGAGAGCACCTGCGCGTCCAAATCCCATCGGCATCTCGATAGTAAGGCTCGTTAAAAGGCGCGGGAACGTTCTCATAGTTGAGGATGTTGATATCCTCGATGGAACTCCTCTCTTGGATATAAAGCCCTACGTACCCGATTTCGACCACAGGGACGGTGTGAAAACCGGCTGGCTCGAAGAAAACGTCCACAAACTCCCAAAGGCAAAAGATGATGGGAGGTTCGCGAAATAACTACAGAACCTCCACTACGTACTTCCAATTTCCTTCCTCAAATCCCCTAAGGAAGTTAAGCGTGAGGTCGAGAAATTTTCCCGTTCCAACGTTTATCTCCGCTCCCTTTCCCTTTTTAGGCAGAAGTCTTTTGATAGCCTCAAGCTCGGAGAGGTATGCCTGCTTCTTTCAAACTAGTCCTTGTACCTGTAGCGGTGTTTTTCGAAGAACTCAATCTTCGGCATAACTAACTCCTAATTAATGCTTTATCACACAACTGAGGAATGGGGAGTGAACGAGCATATGCACAAAACTTTTAAGGTTTTAGGTTTCCCTAACTGTGGAGGTGAGGTGATGCAGATAGCAGTGAGCGGAGGTAAAGGCGGAACAGGAAAATCAACTGTAGCCATTAACCTTGCAATAGCCTTACGGGAGTATTTCGACTTAGCCTTGGCGGATTTGGACGTCGAAGCACCAAACGATCATATTCTCCTTGGAGTTGAGCTGCAGAACGAGGAACCCGTTCATATGTTCATGCCGCGCTTTGATTATTCGAAGTGCATAAAATGCAGAAAATGTGCGGAAGTTTGTGAAGAAAACGCAATAATCACAATGAGGGATGGAACACCGTTCTTAATGCCCACTCTATGTTCTGGGTGCAGGGCTTGTGAGATAGTCTGCCCAGTTACGGGAGCAATATTGGGAGGAGAGAAGCTTATGGGACATACCTACCTCACCGAGACACCTTATGGGTCTCCTTTAGTTACCGGAAAACTGCTCGAAGGAGAAGAGCGGGCAATGCCTATTGTAACCGCAGCAAAAAAGAGGGCGAAAACCCTTAACAAAGAGCTTTTGCTAGTGGACACTGCCGCCGGTACAAGCAACACTGTTTCCAAGGCATTGGAAGATTCAAAGCTTCTCATAGCAGTTACAGAGCCTACTCCACTTGGCCTTCATGATTTGACTCTTATCCTCGAGCTCGCCAAATTAATGGGCATAGAGGCATGGGTTGTTGTCAATAGGGCTGATATTGGAGAGAAAAAGAGAGTAGAAGAGATAGTGCAGAAATACAACGCCGAGATAATTGGGGAAATCCCATACAGCGAAGCTATTATCCAGAGTTATGTTAAAGGAGAACCTATAATCCTAACCGATAAAAAGGAAGCGAAAATCTTCAAAGGCCTTGCCGAAAGGGTAGCCAGTTATTTGGGGTGATTGAAATGCAGATCGCGATAGCGAGTGGAAAAGGTGGCGTAGGAAAATCGAGCGTAGCTGCTTCACTCATATACCTCCTCAAAGATGAGTATTCCCTAATAGCAGTTGATGCTGATGCCGACGCCCCAAACCTCGACCTGCTCTTTGGGGTTGAAAGGTGGGAAGAGGAAAAAGAGCTCATAGGTGCAAAAGTGGCAAGGATAAACACCAGCACCTGCATAAGGTGCGGTATATGCGCTGAAAGATGTCCCTATGACTGCATAAAGATTGTTGATGGAAATTACGTGGTTAATGAACTAACTTGTGAGGGTTGTGGAGTTTGCAAGCTCGTATGTCCTGTGGAAGGGGTAATCACTTTAGAGGAAGTCCGTTCAGGCATAGTTAGGAAAACAACAACCAAATACGGCTTCCCACTAATTTCAGCCCAGCTCGATGTGGGAAGACCAAACAGTGGAAAGCTCGTTACGGAGGAAAAAGAGTGGGCTAAACGGATCATGAAGGAGAAAGGAATAGAGCACATGATAGTTGATTCGGCAGCCGGAATAGGATGCCAAGTGATAGCAAGCCTTGGAGGGGCGGATGTAGCGATTCTTGTGGCAGAACCAACTCCCGCTTCGCTAAGTGACGTGAAAAGGGTTTACAAGGTTGTCCAGCACTTCAGAGAGCCAGCATACCTTATAATAAACAAAGCTGATCTGAATCCGGGCTTTAAGGGACTTTATGAATTCGCCGAGGAGGAGGGCATACCAATAATTGGTGAGATACCATACGATAGGGCACTCCCAAAAAGCATGGTAATGCTTAAGCCGGTAGTTGAAGTATTTCCGGATTCAAAAGCCTCTATAGTGCTCAAAGAAATAGCGGAAGTCGTTAAAGAGGAGATTTTAAAGTAGCTCCCTGCTCTTTAATTTTCTCATATAGAATCTCTTTCCTCCGTATTCCAGTTCTATGAGCTTTCCTTCTGCAATGAGCTTCTCCACAACATCCCATTCAGCGTTGGCTTTTTTCAAGAGCTCTTTTAGGGCATCTTCGCGCATTGGATGAACTGCAGCAATGCTGAGTATATCCTCTTCCACATTTCCGGTGAAGGCAAAGGCATTCCCCTCGTACCCTATAAGATACTCAACCTTTTCTTCCCCAATTGCCTCTGCAAATGTCTGGAAAGCCAGGTTAATAACTTCTTCCCTAGCTGGCTTCACCCATTTTTCCCACGGCGGCCTTGTAGGAACTGCTATGTAGGCTATATCCGGATTTAACTTCCTTAAAAACTTGGCAATTTTCTTAAACTCGTCCCCATAATTTATCCCATCTATAAGCATTGTCTCAGTCACGAGCTTGCCCTTGAACTCTTTTCTGAACTCTAGCATCCCCTCAAGAATTTTATCGAGTTTCAAGCTCTTATGTGGGCGATCTACTTTTCTCCACAAATCCTCAGTCACCGCATCGAGCTTTAGGGAAACAAAATCGAGCTTTAGGAGATCTTCTCTAACATCCTCCCTCCAGATGAGAGAGGAGTTCGTCAGAATTGCCAGCGGAATATTGAGAGACTTCAGCATCTCTATTTCCTTTCCCAAGTTTGCATCGAGAGTAGGTTCGCCATCGGGTACAAACGTAAGGTAATCTATGTGCTCTCCCTTTTCTTTAGCTTCCTCCACCTTTCTTTTAACCTCTTCAAAGACAAGCCCAGGTGGATAGAAAGACCTTCTCTCAATTTCCATTCTCAAGGTTCTCCCAATCTGGCAGTAAACGCATGCATAAGAGCAGACTTTATCTGGGATATTGTTTATTCCCAGGCTTTTGCCCAACCGTCTTGAGGGCACGGGGCCAAAGGCAATCATAGACTCACCAGTGTTAGGTTAGCCTAAGGGCGTTTAAAGATTTTGGAAACCTTGATTAAGATGAAGCCCCAAGAGATTATTGATGAGATGCAAAATATGTGGATATAAATCTGAGGAAATTAGCGAATCAATTGGGGTCTGCGTTAACTGCTTGCGAGAAAATCCGGAAGAAGCGCTAAAAATATCAAGGGAATCCCACCGGAAATGGCGTAGGCTCATAGGTTTGCCTCCAGAAGTGCCGAGAGAAGGCATTCAATGCCTGCTTTGCGTGAACGAATGCAAAATTCCGGAGGGAAGTTCCGGCTACTGCGGGGTAATGTGGAACAGGAAAGGAAAGTTAGTCCCCATAACTGGAAGCTTTGATAAGGCATATCTTCATTGGTATCTCGATCCTCATCCAACAAACTGTGTCGCAAGACCAGTTTGTCCAGAAAAAGAACATAGAGGATTTTACAACCTAGCAGTCTTCTTCGCCGGATGCAACTTAGATTGTCTTTTCTGCCAGAACATAGAGCATAAATACATGATAAAAAACGGGAGCGTAGATCCCTTTGAAGGGGTTGTCATAAGCTCAAAGGAGCTAGTAGATATAGCAATGAGAAGTAGAGTATCATGTGTGTGCTACTTTGGCGGCGATCCTACTCCACACAGCCCCTATGCAATAAAAACTTCAAGAGAAATTCTCAAACGAGCCGAGAAAGTTGGAGCAATAAAAAGAATTTGCTGGGAAACGAATGGGCTTGAAAATCCTAAGATAATTCGAGAGATGGCAAGAATAAGCCTTGAAAGTGGGGGAATAGTCAAGATTGACTGGAAAGCCTATACACCTAGTGTTTACGAGGCCTTAACTGGAATTAACGGGGAGAAAGCCCTTCAGAGAGTAAAGGAGAACATAAGGATTATAGTCTCAATGGACGAGAGAAAGGAGCCTCCCCTTTTAGTAGTTAGTACTCTTGTTGTGCCCCATTACATAGATGGGAAAGAGGTCGGTGGAATAGCGAGGTACCTTGCCCAGCTGAATCCGGATATACCATACGTTCTCTTAGCATTTGCACCGCAGCATCTAATGCACGACGTGCCAACTACCAGTAAGAAACAAATGGAAAGGGTTTACACAATCGCCAGAAAAGAAGGACTAAAACGAGTCTTCATCGGTAACCTCTGGCTCCTGAGATGATCTGGGGATTTCATTTCCCTGGGCAAGGATTATTAGCTCTCTCCCCTCAACAAGCATTTGGGCCACCTTTTTTCTTGCAGAGCTTAGAGCCCTCCACACAGTGCCCCTTGAGACACCCATTCTCTGCCCGGCTTCCTCTTGAGTTAACCCCTCATAATCCACCAGCCTTAACGCCTCAAACTCCTCGTAGGTCATGAAAATCGGAGGCTGCGGAGGGCCAAAAGGGGGCTTAGCTGGGTAGAAATGCCTAACCTCAGGTATGAAACCAATAAATCGCATTTTTCGTCTTCTACCTCTTCTCCATCCCATCCCGCGTGGCATTTTAACACCTAAACTACAGTTTGAGTTTCCCCTTTTTAGGTTTTGTGCGGCGGCGTATTTATAAACCTCCTTGCCAAAATATAGATTAATGTATCTGCGGAAAGACCTTATCCAGCCGAGGGTTTATCAAGAAGTAATCTACGCGAAGTGCAAAGACAAAAACAGCCTAGTTGTTCTGCCGACCGGATTAGGGAAAACTCTAATAGCTCAGATGATAGCTGACTATCGCTTATCTAAATACGGCGGGAAAGTTCTGATGCTCGCACCAACAAAACCCCTAGCCCTCCAACATAGAGAAAGCTTTCTGAAGCTTTTTGACCTTCCGGAGGAGAAGATAAACACATTAACTGGCGAGATCCAACCTGAGAGAAGAGAGGAAATATGGAAAAAAAGTATTATTATTACCGCTACTCCCCAAACGATAGAAAACGACCTTGTTGTTGGGAGGATAAGCCTTGAAGACGTTGTTCTGCTCGTCTTTGATGAAGCCCATAGGGCGGTGGGGAACTATGCTTATGTTTACATAGCCAAAGAATACATGAAACAAGCAAAACATCCCCTCATTTTGGGTCTTACGGCTTCTCCTGGAAGCGATGAGGCAAAGATTAAGGAGATTGTCAAGAACCTCTTCATAGAGCACATTGAGGTTAGAACCGAGAACTCTCCCGATGTTAAACCTTACGTCCAAGGGATAAAGTTTGAATGGGTTAGGGTAGAGCTGCCGGGGATCTACAAGGAAGTTAGAAAAATTCTAAGAGAAATGCTCAGAGATTCGTTGAAGCCTTTGGCTGAGGCAGGTCTTATCGAGAGCGCTTCTCCAGATGTTCCGAAAAAAGAAATCCTCAAAGCGGGACAGATAATAAACGCCGAGATGGCAAAAGGCAACTATGATGTAGGAAAACTCATGTTTTACCAAGCAAAAGCCCTGAAGCTCCACCATGCAATAGAACTTCTCGAAACCCAAGGATTATCCGCCTTGAGGGCTTACCTCAAGAAGCTCTATGAAGAGGCCAAGAGGGGAAAGACAAAGTCAACAAAGGAGCTAATGCAGGATCAAAAGATGAAAAAGGCAATAGCCCTTCTTGTCCAAGCAAAAGAATTGGGAATCGACCATCCAAAGTTAGACAAGATGAAAGAGCTGATTAAAGAGCAATTGAGCAAGAAACCCGCCTCAAAGATAATCGTCTTCACAAACTACAGGGAAACTGCAAAAAAGATCGTAAAAGAGCTCCTTCAAGAGCAAATAAGGAGCATGCGTTTTGTGGGACAGGCAAATAAAGAAAACGACAGGGGCTTAAGCCAAAAGAAGCAAAAGCAAATTTTAGATCTTTTCTCCCAGGGAGAATTCAACGTTCTCGTTGCCACAAGTGTTGGCGAAGAAGGTCTGGATGTTCCCGAAGTGGATTTGGTTATCTTTTACGAACCTGTGCCTTCTGCCATAAGAAGTATCCAGAGAAGGGGAAGAACGGGAAGACACAGGCCGGGCAGGGTTGTTATATTAATGGCGAAGGGCACGAGGGACGAAGCTTACTACTGGAGTTCCCGCCATAAGGAGAAGCAGATGATCTCTCTCTTAAAGAAGGTGGAGGATATGGTTAAAAAAGAAAAACAAGCCTCCCTCTTAGGTTTTGTAAAGCCGAAAGAGAAGGAGGAAAAAGCTGAGGAAGTTGTCGAAAAGAGGGAAGAGCCAGAGAAAGATGTGTATGAAAAGCTCCCCATAAAGCCAATTTTTGTGAAAAAGCCAAAAGGAATTGTAGTTTATGTTGATTCACGCGAGCTCAAGAGCCAGGTTCCAAAAATACTAAAGGAACTAGGTGCTCATTTGGAAGTTAGAACCCTCGACGTTGGAGATTACATAGTGAGTGAAGACGTGGCTATAGAGAGAAAAGCCGCTAATGATTTTATCCAGTCAATAATAGATGGTAGGCTTTTTGATCAGGCAAAGCGTTTAAAAGAGGCCTATTCCAGACCGGTCATTATTATCGAAGGAGAGCTCTACGGAATTAGGAACGTGCACCCAAATGCCATTAGAGGTGCCTTAGCTGCTTTAACTGTAGACTGGGAGATCCCAGTTCTTTTCGCTAAAGATTCGAGTGAAGTTGCCAACTACATTTACCTCATCGCCAAGCGTGAACAGGAGGAGAGAAAGAAGGAAGTAGCCGTTAGAAGTGAGAAGAAGGCCTTAACATTAGCTGAAAGGCAGAGGCTAATCGTTGAAGGGCTCCCCTATGTATCGGCAACCTTAGCGAGAAGACTCCTCAGGCATTTCGGGAGCGTGGAGAGGGTTTTCACGGCAAAAGAGAGCGAGTTAATGCAGGTGGATGGAATTGGAGAAAAAATAGCCAGAGAGATAAGAAAAGTCATAACTGCCCCATATGAAGAGGAGGAAGAGAAAAATATATAAGATTTTCAAAATTATCTAAACCAATAGAAAAATCACAAACGGGGGTGCCGCTGTGCACAACTTTCTTTCTATACTGGAAAAACTAAAATTTGGTGAAACTGTTTTAGTGGAGTACTCTTCAAAAGCTCCGATTTATCTGCTCTTCCACGAACTTATAAAGTGGAGCAGGGAGAATAACTACCCGGTTCTTGTAGATGACTTCTTGGACACGCTCCACATGTATAAATCTCAGATGGAGATTGCTGGAATAGATACTTCCCTTCTCAACGACCTTAATGTAATAAAGATTGGAGGGGCTATAAACATAGGGAAAGTCCTAGGAAGAGTCCCAATAACTGAGAGCACGGTTTTGGAAAGAGAATACGATAAAATCTTTGAAAAACTGCCCGAAGAGAAAGTGATAAACCTCGTGCTGGGTTTTGATAAGCTTTTCATTCTCCACAGCGAGAGAAAAGATTTCATACCCAGTATATACGGAGTGCTGAAATATCTCGGAAACAAAAAGAGGATTGCCTTCTACTTCATCAACGCAGATTTGATAAAATCAGCGGTTCCGGAAATTTTACCTATTATGGAGGAGATTTCAACAGCAGTTGTTTCAATCGAGGAGAAGGATGGCTTCAGGATAAACCTTCTTAAGCCACTCAACATTTAAAGTGTGCCCCGGAGGAGCGAAGGGGAATCACAGCTCGCCACTCGCTCATCCCCCGCGGTTTCTCCGGGGCATTGATAGTTAGATGAAAACATCAAAAATTTTCTCATAACCGAGAGGAATAAACTCCCAAAAGCTTCATACCTCTGGCTCATGAAAAAGGTTATATAGGGTTTCTTTTCTAAAATAAAATGGTGACAGCTATGAAAATTGTTGAACTGGACATAAAATTGCCTTATGAGAAAAGGGGAAAAATTTTGAGTAAAATTTTAAATGAGGTTAGGGGAAAGATTAAGGACATATACTTCTTGCCCCCCACAAGCAAAGGTATTAGTGAAATAAGAATGGAAGTTGCAGAAGAGAACGTTCAAAAGCTCCTTGAGGACATCAAAAAGATAGTAAGAGACGGAAAAATCAGCTTTAAAGTGTTGAGTGAAGCCTAACGCCTAAGTATTGATGTGACTCCAGTGGCAGCAAACACCAGTAGCTGAAATGCCTTGTATGCCTCGATAATGTTCTTTGCTTCAAACTCTACCGTTTTTCCATCTATCCTTCTTGCCCCCGGTAGAAGTTCTCCTACATCCGCCATGCCGCTGTTGTTGTAAGTGAGCCTCACCCTAACGGGATAGTCAAGTTTTAGAGGTTTTGCTTCCCCGTTTTTGTATTTTTCAACAGCTCTGAAGACGGCGTTCTCGAGGTCTTTCTTAATTTTCTTCATGCTCGGGCTTATGGCGGAATACCTTGAGAATGCCTCCTTAAATACCACTCTCTCAGCCCATGGTGTGAATTTCTCCACATCCTCCTCGAGGAGTTTTTTGTCTCCTCCAACAAGGATCACTGGAATGTTGAAATGTCCTACAGCAAAGCCATTCAAGAGGAATTCACTAACCTCAATGCCATTTAGCTCAAGCTTTCCAACGTTTGCACCGCTGTAGGTGTGGTCAAAGATACCATATGCCGTTCCAGCCTTTGCGTGATATCCCAAAAATAAAGCTACATCACATTCTTCAGCTCCAGCAACCATAGCCATTGGCCTTGGGTAACCTCTGACGAGGTAAACGTATTCGGGGAGCTCCTCGGGAAGAAGGTTTACCATTGGGCCGTGGCTGTCAGCTATTATCACCTCTTCAAAACCGGCTCTGTGAAGGGCATCTGCAGCGGTTAAAGTTATCTCCGTGGCTATTTTCCGAGCTTCGTTGTATAGAGCGCCTTTTTCCACCAAGTGCTGAGGACTGACTATAAAGGGCATCCCTTCTAAATCAACAGAGATAAAAGCGCGCATTTGGATCACCGATTAAATATCTCAGTGGCACACATTTAAATAAATTTGGGAAACAAGACACCCTCAGAAACAAAAACGATAACCAATAAATATAATGAGCACAATCAATTAAACAGGAGAATTAAATGGGCGCGATAGTTGAATTTCTAAAGATAGTTATGGGAATTGTTGTGTGGTTAGTTACCGTAATAGTGATTATATGGTTTCTAGAAGGATTCTGGAAAGGCCTCTCAGAGCTTGTTGGAGATTTCTTGGGAACCTCAAAAAAGTGAAGTTAGGAACAAAGGTTCACCAGTCAAACTCAAGGCTTGACTTCTTTGACCCCTTTTATTATTCTTTCCAGCCTTTTCCTAGCTTTCTCTAAAGATCCCGCTTTCTCTATCGCTGTGCCAGTAACGATTATGTCCGCACCGCTCTGGGCAACCTCTTTTGCATCTTCGTAGCTCCTTATGCCGCCTCCAACTATTAGGGGAACATCAATTGCGGCTTTAACAACTTTAATCATATCATTCGGTACATGTTCTGGAGCACCGCTTCCCGCTTCAAGGTAAACAAGCCTCATCCCCATGTACTGCCCAGCTAGAGCGTAAGCGGCGGCTATTTTTGGCTTGTGCCTTGGAATCGGCTTAGCATCACTTACCCATCCAACTGTTTCACCCGGCTCTACTACCAGATAGGCCATCGGTATTGGCTCAATTCCATAGCGTTTTACCGTAAAAGCTCCAAGCGCCTGGGCACCAGTAATAAAAAATGGATTTCGTGAATTAAGGAGGCTCATAAAGAATATTGCATCCGCATATTTGCTTACCCCTCCATGTGAACCCGGAAAGAGTATCACAGGTAAGCTGGAACTCTCTTTTATCGACTTAACGACCTCATCAAGAATTTCTCCCTCTGCCCCTGTGGAACCACCAACCATTATTGCATCCACACCGAGTTCCTCACTCATTTTGGCAAGCTTTCCTGCAGTTTCGGGAGAAACATCATCGGGATCTAAGAGAACAAAGTGGAGTTTTTCTTTTTCGAGCTTCTCGTGAATGTAAGATTCAACCTTTCCTATCCTCAGCATTCTCTTCCCTCCACTTCATAATTTCTTCGGGACTTTTAACTCTTTTCCACCTAAGGTTTCTTGAGTTTAAGATGTTACATATTGTTCCATCTGGAGGAGTTGCGGAGAAGTATAAATTTGTTTTTACTTTAACATCACTCGCCCCAAAACCTTCAACCCCTTGAAAAACTTTTCCCACGATACGGGAAAGTTCCTCCTCAATTCTTTCCTCGCTGGGTATTAGATAAGCGCTCAAAAGCTGTGCTCTTTGGAGAAGAAAGTCAATATGCCAGTGAAGATGTTTTTTCTTTCTGAAATGTCTTGCAACCCTTTTTTCGAGGGAGTTCATTGCAGAGCCAACGTAAATGTAATACCCTTTCTTCAAACGAAACTCTCGGGCTTTTGTTCTTATGTTTGCGTCTCTTTCCAAATAGATTACAAGAAGATAGGAGCCCTTCATGTTTAGAACTCTGCAAAAGAATATATAAGGGCTTTGCAAGGGCAAGGCAACAAAGTATATAAAGCAGACCAGCGGAGTAAAGTTTGAAGAGAGGTGCCTAGTATGGTGGACAAAAAGAAAAAGCGCCCCATTGATGAATTTCCTTGGCAGGAATATGATAAGGAAGAATTTGAAGAAAAATATCCCCACTTAGCTAAAGAACTTGAAGAAGAGCCTGGTCTTGTTATCGAAGGTTACAGAGTGGAAGAGGAAGAAGAGGAAGAATTGATGGATTTTTCCGGGTACAATCCGACGGTTATTGACTTCATAAGAAGATGCGAGACCGATGAGGAGGCTTTGGAAATTATCAACTGGATGGAGGAGCACGGCGAGATAACTCCTGAATTAGCCAAAGAACTCAGGATAAAGCTTGTGAAAGAAGGGGTAAGAAGCTTTGGAAGCAAAAAAGAGTGGGGATGGTACGAAAGGCATAGAAAACGTTAGATATTTCCAATTCTCTGGAGCACCATGCCCTCTATTCTTATCGGCTCCATTCTCCTTGCTTGAATTATTGCTTGGTCGAGTCTAACTTCGCTCTCCGCGTGTATTGTAAAGAGAGGATCCCCTTCCCTAACTTTTTCTCCAACTTTGACATGGAGCAGAATTCCGGCACCTTTGTCTTCCGGAGCTCCAGCGGCTCTTGCTATTGTCGTTATTGCTTTGTTGTCGATCTTTGTTACATATCCAGAGGTTTGAGCTACGAAGGTGTAAGTTTTGTCGCCTATTGGGATATCCTCTGGCTTTATATTTGGATCTCCCCCCTGCTCGGCTATTATCTCCTTTAGCTTTTCGTAAGCTTTTCCACTTTCGAGGATTTCTTTCGCCATCTTCTTGCCCATTCCTGCCGGTGCTACTCCACCCATCTCAAGCAGAATCCCCGCTAAGCCCGTGGCCTTCTCCACCAGACTCCCCGGGCCTTTGCCTGTCATTATGGTCTCTAAAGCCTCTTTAGCCTCAAGCGCAGGGCCAACTGTGTGTCCTATTGGCTGGCCCCCATAAGTAATCGCTGTTTCCACATATTGACCGAGTCTCTTTCCTAGCTCTATGAAGTCTTTTGCCAAAGACCTTGCCTCCTCTATGGTCTCAACCTTCACTCCCTCTCCCGTTGGTATGTCTATGAGAACGTATTGAGAACCCATGGCGTACTTCTTCGACATTATGCTCGCAAGCATAAGCCCCCTAGGATCAATGCTTAATGCCCTTTCGGCTTTAATTGTCAGGTCATCAGCGGGGGCCAAGTTAAGGGCTCCACCCCACACCAAACAGGCACCAATTTTTTCCACGATCCTCTTTATTTCGTCCAATGAGAAAGTCACTGGAGCAAGAACTTCTACCACATCAGCAGTTCCAGCGGCACTTGTTATTGCCCTTGAAGAGGTTTTTGGAATTGTTAAGCCGGCTGCGGCAACTATCGGCACTACAAGCACGTTTGTCTTGTTTCCGGGAACTCCACCTATGCTGTGGACATCCATAATCGGCTTTCTATCTATATCCAACATATCTCCAGTCTCTGCCATTGCCATTGTAAGCCACGCAATCTCATCCATATCAAGCCCGTTTATCTCAAGAGAAGTTACAAAAGAACTTATTTCTATGTCCCGAAGTTTTCTATCGACGATGTCTTTAACAATTGCCTCTATTTCAACCTTCTTAAGCTTTTGACCATTCATCTTTTTCTTAACATATCTCACGCTTTCTGGAGTTCCTGCAGGAACTACGTTTACCATTTCTCCTTCAGAAAAGGAATAAGCACGCATTATGTCCTTTGTAACCCCTATCTCCCCCGGCTGAACCATGTTGCTTATAACCACATCTCCGTATATTGTTCTTTTTGCGGTTTCTATTTTAATTAGGTCCTCTGGATGAAGCTTTGCTTTCTTAGCGTCTTCCTCGTTGATTACTACCATAAATCTCCCGGTCTCTACATCCAAAATCTTCACTTTCGCCCTCATGTTTTCACCCTCCTAAATGAGTGGGGATGTAACAATATTATCCGAGAATACTTAAGCTTTTCTTAAGGACAAAAAGAATTTAAGGGACAGAGAACTCATAAGTTCCGTATTTCTTCTTCCAAGGATTCCTCAAGGGCCCTCTCCCATTCCTCAACATCAAACTCAACTAATTCTGACTCCAGCTCTTCTTTTAGATGGGTAACCCTTCTCTTCAAGGTATTCCTTGTTTCCGTATCATACCCAACATAGTATGGGGATCTTCTCTCCGCTATGTATAGTATCGCCAGTATTATATTTGTATCCAGGAGGATAATGACCAGAAAAGTAAGTGGGCTCATCTTCTCCCCCCTCCAAACAGGGCTTTGAAAACCCTCTTTATTGGGCTTTCTGGTTCCGGGGGCTTGTATTTAACTCCCGCGAGCTTTGCGGCGAGCTGCTTATAGGCTATTGCCGCCGGCGACATTGGATTTTTGATAACTAGGGGAATTCCATAAGCACTTGCCCTCTTCACTTCTGGGTCTTCAGGTATTACTGCAAGTACTGGGACTTCTAAGATGGCTTCAATGTCCTCTCTACTTAGTTCTGTTTTTTCATTTGTTACTCTGTTCAATACAGTCCCCAACGGAAGGGTTCCAAGCTTTTCTGCCACAAGTTTCGTTTTAAGGGAGTCTGTGATCGCAGAAATCTCTGGGTTTGTTACCAAAATAAGTTCCTTTCCTATGAGCAGAGCAGTGATTGAGGTCATCTCCAGACCAGCAGGGGCATCGATTAAAACAAAATCCGCCATTGATGAGATCTCCCTTATGAGCTCTTTCAATCTCTCTGGATTCTTTACCTTCTTTATTTTTTCAAGGCTTAGTCCGCCTGGGATTACCTTAACACCTGCTGGGCCTTCGTAGATGGCATCCCTGAGCTCTGCTTCTCCCGAGAGAACATCGTGGAGGGTTATTGGAATATCCTCCATACCGAGGATTAAGCTCAGATTTGCCATTGTAATATCTGCATCAATTACTATAACCTCCTTTCCAAACTGTGCCAAAGCGACACCAACATTTGCTAGTGTTGTGGTTTTACCTGTGCCACCTTTTCCAGAGGCAAAAACAATAGACCTTCCCAATTTAATCCCTCCATCTCTTTAAATCCAATGTACGAAATTTGTAATCAATGCATCTAACTTATATGTTGATGTCTAACTTTTTATAGTTAACTCAATTAATCCTTAAAAAAGAATTAAAGGGCAGTAAAAAACGTAAAGAAAAGGCTACTCCTTTTCTTCCTCTAACTTTTTCTTTGCGACTTCAGCTGTATCAGAAAGGCTCCTGAATAGCTTCAACATCTCCATCGGGAGTGTTAGAACTATAACATTGCTCTTGTCTCCTGCTACGTCACTTATTGTTTGCAAGGTTCTAAGCTGGAGTGCCATTGGGTGCTCAGAGATAATTTCTGCAGCTTCTCTGAGCTTCTCGGCAGCCTGTCTTTCTGCCTCAGCAAGTGTAATTCTTGCTCTCCTTTCTCTTTCTGCCTCTGCTTGTCTTGCCATTGCCCTTTGCATTCCAGCCGGAAGTTCAACGTCTTTTATCTCTACGGCCGTAACTTTTATTCCCCATGGGTCAGTGGCTTCATCAATTATCCTTTGCAGTTCTCTGTTGAGCTTTTCCCTTTCGCTAAGAAGTTCATCCAAGTGCGCTTGACCAATTACACTTCTCAGAGTTGTTTGAGAAATTTGGGATGTTGCCATGATAAAGTTCTTAACCTGGGTAACGGCTTTTACCGGGTCGACGACTCTAAAGTAAACAACGGCATTAACCCTAACAGGCACGTTGTCCTTTGTTATTGTTTCTTGAACTGGAACGTCTAAAACCTGGGTTCTCAAATCAACTATAACAGCCTTTTCGAATATTGGGATTATGAAGAACAATCCTGGTCCTCTGGCTCCAACAACCCTACCAAGCCTGAAGATCACTGCCCTCTCGTATTCTTTCACTATCTTTATAGCCGAGGCTAAAAACACCAAAATAAAAACTAAAATAATAACATACACAACCCACTCAAAGGCCATTCTACTTCACCTCATTAGTATTTTCTTTTTCATGCTTTTTTTCTTTTTCCCTAACCACGATAAGTTTGAGCCCATCCATCCCAACAACCTTAACTTTTTCTCCAACATTTATTGTTTCACCATCCCTGCTTCTTGCCCTCCAAAGCTCTCCTCTGACTCTTATCATCCCTTCTGGAGCTAAAGGTTCCACTACCTCTCCTGAAAGGCCTATCATCTCTTCCTTCCCTGTTTGTGCTTTTCTTCTATGAGCCCTTATCACTGCAGCCATTCCAAAGGCAAAGAACAAAGCAAGCAGTGCACCGATTGTTATTATTATCAATCTAATCTGGGAATAAACTTCTCTTGAAACCAGATAGTCCACTCCCCCACCCCCGCTGAAGAGCATTATGCTACCCAAAACAAACGTTATAAAGCCAGCAACGGTAAAGAGGCCAAAAGTAGGTGTTAGGGCTTCTGCTATGAAGAATATCACTGCAAGGATTATCAACAGCAATCCTGCACTCCTGTAGCCGAAGTATCCAAGCCCTATTATGGCTAGGACAATCATTATTGCTCCAGCCGTTTCTGGAACGTGCCACCCTGGACTCAGGAAGCCTAAAACAAGAGCCCATATGCCGAGTGTTAAGAGAACGTAAGCAACTGCTGGATCGGTGATGTATGTTATTACTCTATCCTTTAAACTCGGTTCTAGATATCTAACTTCAGCTCCTTTAAGATCTAAAGTTACGTATTCTCCCCTTACGGGAACTTTAGTTTTCATGCCATCTGCTTTTTCCAAGAGGTCATTTACATCGTTTGCAATAACCTCAATAACTCCGTACTTTAGGGCTTCTTCGGGATCTATGGCCAAATCCTCCGTTATGAACTTTTCTGCCATTGTTTCATTTCTTCCACTGGCCTTTGCCAAGCTTTTTATGTAGGAGATGTAGAAGTTAACGACCTTTGGGGGAGCCTCTATAATGCTTCCATTTTGAGAATAACCTAAAATAGGCCTGCATGCACCGATACTTGTTCCGGGTGCCATGGCTATTAAATGTGAACCCAAGGCAATATATGTTCCAGCGGAGGCCGCCATAGCTCCAGGTGGATAAACGTAGGTTATAACGGGAACATCGGCGGATTTTATTCTCTCGATTATGTTTTGCATCGCATCCGCTCTACCGCCGGGAGTGTCAAGAAGGATTATTATTGCATTTGCATTTGCCTTCTCTGCCTCGCTTATGTACCTGTCGAACTGATCGTATGTGTAGGGAGTTATCTCACCTTTTATTTGAGCAACATAAACGGTTTTTGCTTCAGCTAGCGCTGGGCCCAAGAATATGAGCAGAAACAGAGAGATAAGAATGATTTTTCTCATAACCACCACCTTGTGTAAATATAGTTCTTCAACTTAATTAAGTTTTCTCAAGAAAAGTTAATAAGAATGGAACCCAAAATCATATGAGGGGGCATGAAAGAGGAGATAAGAAAGTTCAAACTATCCAAAGGAGAGGAGAAAATCAAGGCTGCTTGGAGTTTAATTAGAAAGGTAGCCAAATACTCCCACACAGAACCTTACTGGGATTTCTTAAGAGAAAACTTTGGAATAAGGGAGAAAGACGTTAAGGAAATCATGCGTTTTCTGGAAGAAGTAGGAGAACTTGAAATTCACCGTTCAGTGGATGGAAAGAGGCTCTACGTATCAACGCTAAAGGATATAAAGGAAAACCCTGTTAAGCTGGACAGATGGTTAAAGTGATCGACCTCAAGAAGGTAGCCCATGAGATGATAAAAAACGGCACCTGGAAGTTTGAGAATGGAGTCTTCAAACAAGCGCTAGAGAATGGTATAGTGGGTTTTGACGGAGAAAACTTCTATTTTCCAGAATATTTTTCACAAAAAGAGCGAAAAGATGCCAAAAAGAAGCTTGAATTCATTCTTGGCTTGGATATTGATCTTGAGAACTTTTATTCAGAGATAGAAGATTCAAAGTTTTCGTTCTTAATTGAGGAGTTTTATGGATTAACCATACCAAGGGCACCGAGCAAATATCAAGCCCTCGTGGAGGTAATAGCCCAGCAGCAGGTGAGCTTTGAATTTGCCATGAGAACAATTAACAACCTTGTGAAGCTCGTGGGGAGAAAAATCGGGGGTCTCTACCTCTTCCCAAAGCCAGAGGACATCTTAAACCTAAGTGGCAAAGAGCTCAAAGAGACTAAGCTTGGATATAGGGCAGCTTACATAAAATCCCTTACAGAAGAGTACGTTAAGGGAAACTTAAGCTTGGGTCTTGAGAAGCTCAGCGAGGAAGAGGCGATAAAATACCTCACAAAATTCAGGGGCATTGGAAAATGGAGTGCCGAGCTTTTCTTGGCCTATGGTCTTGGGAAGAACACATATCCAGCGGGAGATTTGGGGCTGAGAAGAGGAATAGCAAAGATATTTAATCTGAACCCCAGGGAGGTAAAAGAGAGAGATGTTAGAGAAATCATCGAGCCGTATGGAAAATGGAAGTCCCTGCTTGCCTTTTATATTCTCTGCTATGACAGGAAGACCGAGATGATGAAAAATGCCAATAGAAATAAAGGTAGAAGGAAAAAGATTTAGAAAACTAAAAGAACTGGACATCCTGGAACTGATAGAAAAGAGCCTCACCAAAGCTGAGAAAACTCTGCAGGCTGAGAGAGAGGCATTTCTCCTTGAGAAAAAAGCAAAGCTTGAAGAAAAGCTGAGGGAAATCGAGGATGAATTGGAAGACCTTAAGGCTTTCTATGAAAAGGCTTTGAAAGATAAAGAGCTGATGACAAGCGTTAGAGAAAAGCTGAGAAAGGAAAATGAAGAGCTCAAAAAAGAGCTGGAGGAGAGGAGGCGTGAAATTAATAATAAGACCTAAACGGGGGTTTGGAAGAATTGAAGTTGATCTCCCCGATGAACTCGCAGAGAAGATAAAAACGCTCAGCAAGCGCTATGCTGTGAGTGAGAAAAAAGTCCTCGAGATAATACTCTCTGGAAGCTTTAAAGAGCCAAAAGGAGATGTCAAAAAACTAGAAAATGAAGTCAGGGAGCTTGAGAAAAAAGTGGGTGGACTTGAGAAGGAGTGGGCACCGTTAAGGTACAAAGCTTATGGAGTCAGTGAAGACAACAAGATTTTGGCTATTGAGCTTAACGCCCTTCTCGCAGAAAACTCCCAGTTAAAGCGCTTTTTAAGAAAGAAGGTAGAAAGAAACCTAGAGCTGAGAAAGCTCATTCAGTACTACCTCCGCTGAGGAGTTTTTCCCAAACCCTTATGGCCTGCCATTTGTCAAGGAACTCGTTAAAAGTGCCGCACTTTGGCGAATAAACACACAACGGACAGCCGTCTTTGCACTCACACTTCTTCATTTGTTCAAGACTCTTCTCCATGAGCTTTTCGGCGTTTTTATAGAGGATCTCTGCCAATCCAAAGCCACCTTCGTTTCCATCGTATATGAACACTATAGGCTTGCCCACAAAGGGAGGATTTGGAAAACTTTCATAACTGTATCCACCGAGCTCCCTGCTGTCCACATATGTGAAAATTGGGGCGATTTTAATCATGTTGTGCTCTATTGCATGAAGTCCGCTTCCGATTCCATCTTTACTGTCCACCATTTTCTTTACTGCAAAAGCAAGCTCTTCATCTTCAATCTTCGAATTCTTTAGGCTCTCTTTGATGTAGTTTCTTAGGTAGTGACTCGTTGCGCCCAAAAGTTCGGGGAAAAGAGACTTCCTATCCAAGCGCTCGTAAAGACTAAAGGCAATATCTTCATAGCCCTTTTCCACAGCAATCCTAAAGAACTCTCTAAACTCCTCGTTTGCAATCTCCCTAATGCTCTCGGGAAATACAAGCCATATTCCATCCGTTTCAAACTCCCACATTAAAGGCTCATCAAACTCAACCTTCGCAAACTTCTCCCAGTTAAGAATGCTCCACTCCTCATCAACCTCAGCACTCTCTTTGAGCTCCAGCATTGGAGAGTAAAGCTCCCCTTTCAAAATTCCCTCTTCCTTGAGCTTCAACAGTTCTTGAAGATACTGAGGCGTATCTTTTCCTTTGACTGCAAATCCCCAATAGTGGTGCCTAACCCTCAGCCGGCCGATATAAATCTCTACTCCTTTGTACTCCTTTTTGTCATAGATTTTAAGAACCTCTACTTCTTCTCTCTTTGACGGGAACGTATCAACTTCCCAGAACTTGTTGAGTGGATAGGCGAAGATAAAGTGAAACTTTCCAAGACTGAGCTTGTCCCTTGTGATGTACAGCTCTCCCCTCGAGAAATACGCCATTCCCGGCAAGAGCGACCTGTAGTATTCAGGCTTATCTACTTCCTCTATTACATACCCCTTAAGCTTGAGCCAGTTTATAAATCGGATTAAGTCCCTTGCACTGGACTTTTCCAAAAGTTTGTACCTTATCCATGGTTCATCGAGCAGGAGGAAATAGCTCTCATCACTTGCCGTTCTTATAGAGGAGTAGTTAAAAGCTGGCCTCAGGATGCGGATTTCCCTTTTACCCGTAATCGGATTATCGTAGAGCTTTGCTTTTTTCTCATCCACGAGCTCCATGGCAAGCTCCTTCTCGAACTCGTTCAGTTCGTCCCAATCAAGAATCTTGAGCTCACTCAAGAGGTAGTGGAGATGCTTTTTCACAACGAGTCGGTTTTTGAGGTTTATGGGCATGTACTCGATTATCCCTTTCTCAAGTTTTTCTACCAGCTCCTCAACGTGCTCCTTATAGTAATAGTCTAGGCCGTTTTTTCTTAAGATGATTGCATTTATGGCTTCCCTTTCCCGTTTTCTTCCTGCTCTTCCGAAGCGCTGGATAAGGGAGAACAGCCCATCAGGTGGTATTCCATAGTTTACAACGGCATCTAGGTCGCCTATATCAATTCCAAGCTCCAGAGCGTTTGTCGTCAAAAGCACGAGAAGTTTTCCCTCCTTAAAGTCCCTCTCGATTTCCCAGCGGATATTCTTTGGAAGGGTGCCCTTGTAAGTAGTGGTTTTGTAAACCGCTGGAGACGTCAAAAGAAACCTCATGAGCTTTTCAGTCCCTTTTCTTGAATCAAAGAAAACAAGGGTTTTAATGCCTTCCTCAGCCAGCTTTTCGACGATTGCCCTTAAAAGCTGCATCTCATTAAGCCTTCTTGGTTCGAACATCACGAGGTATCGTTTTGGAAAGGGGTTTGCAGGCTTTGTGATAGCTTCAAAGGGCTTTCCAAAAAAGGTTTCCGCAAACTCTTTTGGATTCCTAAGTGTTGCTGAGAGGGCTATTATTTGTGGTCTCCTCCCGTATCTCTCCAGCGCCTTGAGAAGCCTTTTAAAAACGTAAGCAGCGTTAGTTCCAAAAACACCTCTGTAAATATGAAGTTCATCAACTACGAGGTACCTCACATTCCTTAAAAGCCACTCGTAATCTTTTCTGTTCCTTAGAATGTTATAGTGCAGCATATCCGGAGTCGTGAAAACAACCCTCGGCTTTTCTTTAATGAGTTTTCTCCTCTCGCTCCACTCAACATCGCCCGTTAGAATTCTTGCACTAACCATCTTTCCTGTAAGCTGGAAAAAGTGGAAGTTCTCAATGCTGAACTTTTCGTATTGGTTGTTTATTAATGCCCTCGTTGGATAAACGAGCAGATACGTGTCTTGAGGATTTGAAAGATAATTGTCAAATATAGCCAGTCTGAAAATTTCGCTTTTGCCGGAGGCGGTTGGGGTTGTCACCACTATGTTCTCTCCAGAATAGAGGGCTTTCAAGGCATCAACCTGATGCTTATAGAGCTTAAAGCCCATTTCTTCAACTAGCTTGTTCACTTCAGGGTTTTTAAACTCAAAAGAGCCGTATTTACCCCACTTAGGCTTAAACTCTTTAAGGGCTACAATCTCACTTTTTAATCCCTCAAAGATGCTCAGCATGACAAGAATAATTTTGCTTTTTGGTTAAAGTACTTTTTGCCGAGATTGAAAAACTTGAGATATCTAGAATCAAAACTGTCACCACTAAGTGATATTTAAAATTTAAAAACAAAAAAGGATCTGCTGTTGTTAACCCCACTCCAAGAATATTTCGTAATAGTTTCTGCTACTCTTGTCTAGATATGCATAGTAAAGAACATCATGGCTTCCCCAATTATTAATTTTGACTTCATAATGTGGCCTGTAGTTGGATTTACTCTCTCTGTATGTTTCAACGTTCCCTGTAAAGCACACTTGTACTCCTTCACCACCGCATACTGAAAGAGAAGTACTGAAGTAAACCCCTCCATTGTCTGTTGGTGCGTCAAAGCTTATAGCGAACTCATTTGCACCCTCCCATTTATATCTTGTCTCTCTCTCAAGGTTTGAGGGTATTCCTCCGCTGTAAGAGCCCGTAACTGTAGAGTGAAAGTTTTTTATTCTCACAGGGATTAAGGACCAAATGTCCCTGCACCACAGGGAGGTGCATATTTCGTTTTCAGTTATCTGGTAAAGAACATCAGAAGTCACCAGCCTAACATCACCATTGGAAGCAGTGTAAGTTATCCACACGTCTTTGTCTTGAACCAAGGTGGGGCCATTACTCAACCAACCGTTTGGATCCGGCGTTCCACCCCATGTTTCCTGAGAAAAGCTCTCGTAGGTTACTGCATCGTTTCTTTCAATGACCCACTTAACATCTACTCCTGGAATACTTCTTATTATGGCTGTTTTTATTCCATTCATCCTGACCGTGCCATGGTCTGTGACCGAAGCAGTCTGAACGTAATTTCCTTTTTTGGCAGGTTCATAATGAAGGGGAATCTCTGCAGAGATTCTTGCCAAGGGTTTTTTAGGCTCGAAACTTATCACTCGTGCACCCCAATAATTTTCATCTGCAACTATTACTAAGAGAGAAACTGGTCTGAACCTCGTCTTAAGGACGCTCTCACTTTTTCCATTCTCTTGCACATTCTCCACATATGTATCAATGGGTATTCTCTCTATTTTTACAGTTGGTGAGAGAAGAGGACCTGAGTACAAAGTCCTTGGATGCTCTTTGCTATAGTCCTGAACTATTACAACCGGATTATGGAGACTTTTATTAACTTTTATCTCAATGCTTGCAAGCCCTACAGGCTTTCCTTGAAGCCAGTCTAAGTATACGCTGTAAAGAACATCAGAGTTCTCTGGAGAGACTCCCTGAGCTATAGGAATCCCTACAAACACCACCAAAACAATAACTAATGCAGTTACTACAACCTTGCTCTTCCTTTCCATCTACTCCTCCTCCAGATGAGATATTGCGATAATATTATATCTAAAAGTAGTATAAAAACATTTTGACATAGTTAAACCATACTAACGATCTCAGATGATTAATATTAAAAATAATGGTGGTTGATAGGTCAACATAATTTAAATACTAAAAATCCTTAAATCCTTCCTTAATAGCTATATCACAATAGCCTTCTTTGGAAGTTCACTGCCAGGTATTTCACGTATTCTCTCTGAACTTCAGGTTTCCTCTCATTTTTCCAAAACCTTCTCAAACCCTCAAAGCCAAACATCACTACATCACACTACAGGGAAATACTGGTCAAAAATGGCCAACTCCAGCAAATAGAGGCCAATTCTTCAACAACTTTTTAAAGGCATTCCAGAAATGGTAACCGGTGAGGCTTATGAGGATCGCGGTCATCGATTACGACAAGTGTAATCCCGACAAGTGCGGTCATTTCCTGTGTGAGAGGGTATGTCCAGTAAATAGAATGGGTGGAGAAGCTATAATCATCGACGAAGACAACTATAAGCCCATTATTCAAGAGGCAAGCTGTACTGGGTGTGGGATATGCGTCCACAAATGTCCCTTCAATGCTATAACGATAGTTAACCTCCCAGAGGAGCTGGAAGAAGGGTGTGTACACAGATACGGAGTTAACGGCTTTGCCCTCTACAGATTACCAGTGCTCAAGGAAGGCATGGTAGTTGGTATCTTGGGCCCAAACGGTACCGGTAAGACCACTGCTGTTAGAATACTCTCTGGAGAAATTATCCCTAACCTCTGCGGTTCCAACGACAGCTGGGACAATGTCATAAGGATGTTCAGGGGAAATGAGCTCCAGAACTACTTTGAAAAGCTCAAAGAGGGCAACATAAAGAAGGTAGTTAAACCCCAGTACGTTGACTTAATCCCCAAGGTCGTTAAAGGGAAGGTAAGAGACCTCCTTCAGAAAGCAGATGAAAAGGGTATTCTGGAGAAGCTCGTCGAGGAGCTTGAGCTTTCAAATATCCTAGACAGGGAAATTCAACATTTGAGCGGTGGTGAATTGCAAAGGGTTGCGATAGCGGCAGCCATGGCAAGGGATGCAGATTTCTACTTCTTTGACGAGCCGTCTTCATATCTTGACATAAGGCAGAGGCTTAAAGTTGCAAGAGCAATTAGAAAACTTGCAGAAGAAGGGAAATCCGTTATGGTCGTTGAGCACGATTTAGCGGTTCTTGACTATTTGAGCGACATCATTCACATAGTCTATGGTAAGCCCGGAGCATATGGTATCTTTTCAATGCCCAAAGGAACCAGAGTCGGTATAAACGCCTTCTTGGAGGGCTATCTCCCCGAGGAAAACGTAAGGTTCAGGCCTTACCAAATAAGGTTCACAAAGCTCAGCGAGAGGCACAGTCAAGCTGGAGATATTCTTGTAGAGTATCCAAGACTAGTTAAAGACTATGGAAGCTTTAGGCTCGAAGCAGAGGGGGGAGAGCTGTACAAGGGAGAAGTTGTGAGCATAGTGGGGCCTAACGGTATAGGTAAGACAACTTTCGTAAAAATGCTGGCTGGAGTTGAAGAACCAACGGAAGGGAAAGTAGAATGGGAGCTCAAAGTGAGTTACAAGCCCCAGTATATAAAAGCCGACTACGAAGGGACAGTTTATGAGCTCTTAAGTAAAATCGATGCTACAAAGCTCATGAGCAACTTCTACAAAACCGAGCTTCTCAATCCTCTGGGAATTCCAGAGCTCTACGATAGAACCGTAAACGACCTAAGTGGTGGTGAATTGCAAAGGGTAGCAATAGCTGCCTGCCTGTTAAGGGATGCCGATTTATACCTTCTCGACGAGCCCTCCGCTTATCTCGACGTCGAGCAGAGGTTGGCGGTTTCAAGGGCTATAAGGCATTTAATGGAAAAGAACGAGAAAACCGCACTTGTAGTTGAGCACGATGTGCTGATGATAGATTACATAAGCGACCGCATAATGGTATTTGAAGGCGAGCCAGGCAAACACGGTAGGGCTCTACCTCCAATGGGTATGAGAGAAGGAATGAACAGGTTTTTAGCAAACGTGGGCATAACCTTCAGGAGAGACCCAGACACTGGAAGGCCGAGGGCAAATAAAGAGGGAAGCGTCAAGGACAGAGAACAGAAGGAGATAGGGGAGTACTACTACGTGAGTGAATAGCCGAAGATTCTTTGTATCACGTTTAGCTTTTCCTTTTTTGGATTTTCTTTCTTCTGGTGGGTCAGTTTTGATGTTAAGGCTCTAAGGTTGCTCTGGAAGTCTTTAGTAACCATAAGTTACTATCAAACAAAGAGTTATGGTATTTTGAGGTTTTTGTAACGAAATTTTTTCGGAATTTTGAGCGGAGGCTTATCAGGACTTCTTTGATATTCTCTCCTCGTGGAAATTTAACCTTCTTGGATTTAATGCTTTTTTATGGACTTGTTTTTGGTTTAGGCTTTTGTTTTGTCTCTGGAAGTCTCATGAACATTTTCGTGCATGCGGGAAAAGAAGTAAGTTCAGACGAGTGAGTGCTTCGAAATCTTTCCTGAAGGCTCGAATCCGAGCTTTTTGAGGGGAGTTTTATTGACCCTTTGAGGAAAAGCTTATAAATTTCAAGCTCTCTAATTACTTTGTAAGGGATTTAAAGGAAAATTCGCCCCTGTTCCAATAAGACTTTAGAAGAATTGAAAGAACTGCTCAAAGTCACTTTTGAAGTCAAATCGTCCACTACGAGTTCCAATAAGACTTTAGAAGAATTGAAAGGATTGTATGTTGATTCAACAGGTAGTTGTTCAACAGGTAGGTTCCAATAAGACTTTAGAAGAATTGAAAGCGGCAAAGAGGAGGTGCGTGGGGTAAGCGTTAAACCGCGTTCCAATAAGACTTTAGAAGAATTGAAAGTATGCAGGCATGAGAAATACATTTAAAGTATCTATATATATTATAAATGTTCCAATAAGACTTTAGAAGAATTGAAAGTCAAACTCATAATAAATAACCTTCCTGTCAATGTATGTTCCAATAAGACTTTAGAAGAATTGAAAGTAATGTTTTTCAACGTCACATCCCCTTGTTCTGCCGGCGTTCCAATAAGACTTTAGAAGAATTGAAAGACATTATCATTTATTAAGTATGAGTAGAACGCATCAAGTTCCAATAAGACTTTAGAAGAATTGAAAGTTAACAGCGGGTCGAGCGCCCGGTGCACTATCTCGAGTTCCAATAAGACTTTAGAAGAATTGAAAGTCAAGGTTCGCTATGGTAGGATACTCAGGAGCAGGGTTTGAAGTTCCAATAAGACTTTAGAAGAATTGAAAGCTAACACCTTGGCGAAATGCGGGCTTGTGTGGTAGGCCCCGTTCCAATAAGACTTTAGAAGAATTGAAAGTTAGCGCTGTCGTGAGCATTTTTATCGTTGCGTTTGAGTTCCAATAAGACTTTAGAAGAATTGAAAGTTTTCACTTTGGTGCTCATCATATATAAAGTTTACTGTGTTCCAATAAGACTTTAGAAGAATTGAAAGCTCGATTTGGCTTTGATGATGAGAATGAAGGTTGAAAAGAGTTCCAATAAGACTTTAGAAGAATTGAAAGCACGCTCTCATCACTCGCAGATACGATTAGCGTTTTCCTGTTCCAATAAGACTTTAGAAGAATTGAAAGTTTGATAGGAAGAAGGGTACTAACGCCGCACCGGCCACAGTTCCAATAAGACTTTAGAAGAATTGAAAGTGAACGGGCGGTGGCAGTGTACTTTGGGCTCAATACAGTTCCAATAAGACTTTAGAAGAATTGAAAGAAGCCTGAACTCATCAATGAGAGTTGCTGCATTGTTCGGTTCCAATAAGACTTTAGAAGAATTGAAAGTGCTTCCTTTGGGCCCACCTTGCGCTGTTTATTTCCCTGTTCCAATAAGACTTTAGAAGAATTGAAAGCCGTAAGCTTTTTGTGTTCTCACAATGAAATACCAATTGTTCCAATAAGACTTTAGAAGAATTGAAAGCGCATGATTGTTCAAGCTCGGTGAATCGGGCACCTCTGTTCCAATAAGACTTTAGAAGAATTGAAAGTCATCAACGTTTACGATGCAAACTCAAGCACGCTCATCCCGGTTCCAATAAGACTTTAGAAGAATTGAAAGGCTGAAGAGGAAGATCATCGAGCTGATGCCGCCTGCGCGTTCCAATAAGACTTTAGAAGAATTGAAAGTCGGTTCTCAGCCTGCGTTTTACGGACTCCTGAGCCCTCAGGTTCCAATAAGACTTTAGAAGAATTGAAAGAACGCCACATGCTCACCTCCTTCACTCTAATGATATGTCAGGTTCCAATAAGACTTTAGAAGAATTGAAAGTGTTCAAACAATTCTCTTACTTTTTTAGCCAGTTCCAGTTCCAATAAGACTTTAGAAGAATTGAAAGGATGACTTCTTTCGCTTCCAGCACCCGCGCCTTGTGCTCGTTCCAATAAGACTTTAGAAGAATTGAAAGCGATTGTGCTCGTATTCTGCAACTCTCAAAGCGTGTCTCAAGTTCCAATAAGACTTTAGAAGAATTGAAAGTCGAGAAACTAAAGGAGCGCTACGGGCTCGATGATTGGGCCGTTCCAATAAGACTTTAGAAGAATTGAAAGTATGGTCTGAAGGAGTGTCCTAACAGTCTTATCGAGAGTTCCAATAAGACTTTAGAAGAATTGAAAGCGATGCGGACATGAACACGCTGAATACGACTTCCCTGTTCCAATAAGACTTTAGAAGAATTGAAAGGAACTCCTCTTTAGCCCGGTTGTACTCCACCCATAAGTTCCAATAAGACTTTAGAAGAATTGAAAGTGATCAGCTCTGGAACCACCTTTCCCAAGAAGTGCCTTCGTTCCAATAAGACTTTAGAAGAATTGAAAGGCCGCAGACCACGCACCTGCCCTTTCTGTCGCCCGGCGTGTTCCAATAAGACTTTAGAAGAATTGAAAGAGCGCTATGGATTTTTAACTCATGTTAAACATTATTTAGGTTCCAATAAGACTTTAGAAGAATTGAAAGCATATTTTCATTATCACTTCTTGCAGAAGTGAGAGCAGGTTCCAATAAGACTTTAGAAGAATTGAAAGTACTGGCTTGAATCCCTGCACGCCCTCGACAGTCACGGTTCCAATAAGACTTTAGAAGAATTGAAAGAATTCGACAAGTTCGGTAGTGAGAACGTTGACAAGTTCCGTTCCAATAAGACTTTAGAAGAATTGAAAGTACCAATCAAACCGACCAGCGCACCCGTGAGAATGTCTTGTTCCAATAAGACTTTAGAAGAATTGAAAGCGATCTCCTTGACGAATGAGACGGCCTTTTGATCTCTGTTCCAATAAGACTTTAGAAGAATTGAAAGTCGACAGTTAAGTTTGCTATTAATGTTCCCGTTTCCATGTTCCAATAAGACTTTAGAAGAATTGAAAGGAAAATATTCTCAATGCTCTCGATCACAGTTAAAAACATTCCAATAAGACTTTAGAAGAATTGAAAGCGCTCCTTATAGGGTATATATCGAAGGTTTCAACAATGGTTCCAATAAGACTTTAAAAGAATTGAAAGTCGGTGAGTTTTGGAGCGGAAGAATACGGCTTAGTCGAGTTCCAATAAGACTTTAAAAGAATTGAGCGTGAGCCTTTCTCCCCTGTTTCTACTCTTATTGTAGAAGACATGGCTTCTTCTCCATAATGGTTATGTTAAATTGTCTGTTAACTTGAGAGCTCATTTGCAAAAACATCACAAAGAGAATCAGGAATTGGAAAAATCGAAGAGCTAACATTAATGTATACCCTAGCATTATATGTACACATATGTTCAGAAAAGCTTATATATGAAGTTGGTTGTTAATTTACTGAAAGTACTATATACTACTACAAGTACATGAGGTGCTAAACATGAGAAAATTAGTGTTTGCCGTGTTGCTCCTTGGAATTTTGGGTTTTAGTGTAATAGCAAGTGGGTGCATTGGGGGTGGCAAAACAACTAGCACAGCAACACAAACACAGTCTTCAAGCCAAGAAGAACAGAAGATTATTGAACTCGAATTCTGGCATGGGATTGAAGCCCCAGAAAATCAAAAGGTTCTCGAAGAACTAGTCAACAAATTTATGGAGAAACACCCAAACATTAGGATAAAGATTGTCAACTATGGAGCCCAAGATAAGGCTGTTCCAAAGATTATGGCTGCTGTACAAGCAGGCACTCCTCCAGATCTTGTATGGTTGAACCCAGCCCAGACTGGCTTTTTTGCAGAAGCAGGAGTTTTAGCTCCTGTTGAGGATTTCATAAAGAACGACCCGTCATTTAACAAGGATGACATATACGAGGGGCTCTGGGAGCTTGGAACATACAAAGGAAAGATATATACGGCCCCCTTTGATACAAACAACTTGGCGATTTATTATAACAAAGAGCTCTTCAGAGAAGCAGGTCTCGACCCCGAGGCTTACATGGGTAAAGCCTTAACTTGGGAGGAATTTAGAGAACTTGCAAGAAAACTCACAAAGGACAAAGATGGAGACGGTGAAATAGATCAGTACGGCTTTATGGTTCCTTTTGGTAGATATGAGTGGACAGTCTGGACTTGGGAGGTTTTCTTATGGTCAGCAGGTGGAGAATTACTTGATGAAAATGGAAAACCTGCATTTGCAAGTGATGCTGGAGTTAAGGCACTTCAATACTGGGTCGATCTTGTTTACAAAGACAAAGTTGCTAAGCTTAGCGAACCCAATGCAGGTTACAAGCTAGATGACTTCTTTGCCGGAAGGGTTGCAATGACAATAAACGGACCTTGGAATTTCCCAGTCCTTAAAGAGCAAAATTGGCTCGACAAGGTAGGAGTTATGCTAATGCCCTACGACAAAAGAATTGCAACAAACATTGGTGGTGAGAACCTTTTCATCTTTAAAACTACACCTGAGAGAGAAAAAGCCGCTTGGGAATTTGCAAAATACATTATGAGTCCTGAATTCCAGGTCACATGGGCTTTAAAAACTGGGTACCTTCCAGTTTGTAAGAGCGCTGCAGAGGATCCAGAATACAAGAAATTCCTTGAGGAGAATCCCTTCATTAAGATTTATGTAGAAAACTTACAGTACGGAAAAGCTAGACCACCAGTTCCACAGTACCCAGATATGTCTGCCGCAATCGGTGAAGCAATTGAAGCAGCGCTACTTCAGAAAAAAGATCCCGCCCAAGCATTAAAAGAAGCACAGGAAAAAATAATGTCGTTATTTAGTTCTTGATACTTCTCTTCTAATTTTTTTGGAGGGAGAAAAATGGCAATCCGGGAATTCAAACAACAACTTGAAGCCTACATGTTTTTAAGCCCGGCACTTATAATCATGTTATCGTTTCTTGCTTATCCTGTAGTCTATTTAGTGTATATCAGTTTTTTTGACTGGAGAGGGCTAGGAGGTAAGGAATTCGTTTTTCTGGAGAATTATAAAAATATCTTGACAAATCCTGAATTTTGGAATGTATTTAAGAATACTCTGGTTTATTTGGCGGGAGTTGTCCCAACCACAATGGTAATATCCCTCTTTCTTGCTGTTTTCTTAAACTCAAAAATAAGAATGAGGAGCATATACAGAACATCAATATTCTCTCCAACTGCAATATCTTTTGTTGCTACAGGGATAATTTGGGTTTGGATGTTTAATACAGATTATGGTCTCGTTAATAGAGTTCTGGAGTATTTTGGAATTTCAAGTATAGACTGGCTTAGAAGTACACGGTGGGCTATGGTTGCCGTCATAATAGCGACGGTATGGGCAAGGGTTGGATATTTCATGGTCATTTATTTGGCAGGGCTTCAAACAATTCCCGAAGATTACTATGAAGCTGCCAGCATAGATGGTGCAAACTCACTTCAGAGGTTCATTAAAATAACACTGCCTCTGCTAAAGCCAACTCATGTGCTCGTTCTTGTTATGCTAACGATTTTCTCTTTCAGAGATTTCGACCAGATATATGCTATGACTGGAGGAGGCCCCATGATGTCAACTACAACGCTTGCGTATTACATATACGTGCTAAGCTTTGAGCGCTTTAGATTTTCCCAAGGAGCGACTGTGGCAGTGATACTCCTAATTCTTGTCCTCTTTGTTCAGTATCTCCAGAGAAAGGCGTTTGGGGAGGAGGCAATATATTGAGGTGGGGGATATGAAGTGGAAAAATATTGTAATTCACGGGATTATTTTGGTCGTGGTTATAATAGTCTTAATCCCAATCATATGGACATTTTTCACATCACTCAAAGACCCGATAGAGATCGCTCAAGGGGGGCTATTGCCCAAAGTATGGCACTGGGAAAATTATAAGCTGGCATGGGCCCAAGGTGAGTTTCCAAGAAAGTTCCTAAACAGTTTAATAGTAGCTTTCACAGTAACGCTGGGTCAGGTTATAACATCGGCAATGGCCGGATATGCCCTTGCCAGAATGGAATTCAAAGGCAAAGACCTGATATTCAGTATTGCAATAGCAACAATGCTTCTTTCAGAGCAGATAATTATTGTACCCTTGTACCTAATATTGGCAAAATTAGGATGGATCGACAGTTACAGGGGACTTGCAATTCCATGGTTTTTTAATGGATTTGGTGTGTTCTTATTCAGGCAGTTCTTTTTAACAATTCCAAGGGACATAGAAGAAGCTGCTATAGTAGATGGAGCTTCGAGATTTAGGATACTTTGGCAGATAATGCTTCCGCTAGCAACTCCTGCAGTGTTAACGCTTTCAATGTTCACGTTTATAGCAGAATGGAATTCTCTTTTCAAATGGCTAATCTTAACAAAATCTCCGGAGATAAGAAACGTACAGCTAGGCCTTATTATCTTCCAAGAGCAATTTATAGCCCAGTATCATCTCTTAACTGCCGCAACAATACTTGTATCACTTCCCTCGATACTACTGTTCCTCATCGGCCAGAGGTACTACATCAAGGGTATTGCTACAACAGGAGTTAAGGGGTGATTAATGATGAAGGTTGCCATGATAACTCCCCATGGTGACCCGCTCGGAAAGCTCGGCGAACCCGACACGGGCGGGCAATGTGTTTACGTCAAGGAGCTCAGCAAACACCTCGGAAAGCTCGGAGTTAAAGTGGACATATTCACGAGGCAGAGGGGCGGAAGAAAGGGGATAGAGCACATAAACGAGAACGTTAGGGTCATCAGGATAGAGTGCGGGCCCGAGGGATTCATCCCCAAGGAAAAGCTCATGCCGTACCTCCCGGAGTTCACGGACAGGGTCTCGGAGTACTTCGAGAGGGAAGCCTATGACGTCATTCACACCCACTACTGGGACGGCGGCTTCGTTGGGATGGAGCTCAAGAAGCGCCACGGGGCCAAAATGGTGCACACCTCCCACTCGCTCGGGATACTAAAGGCGAAGGCCTTAGGAGACTTCGAGCCCTATAAGGAGAGGATAGAGCTCGAAAAGAAGATCTACGAGACGAGCGACGCTATAGTAGCAACGACCGAGATTGAAAAGAACGACATAGCAACCCTCTACGAGATACCAAGAGAAAAAATCCACGTGATTCCCATAGGCGTGGACACAGCATTTTACAGGCCGATGGGAGAGAAGGGAGAGCTGAAGAGGGAACTCGGCCTCCCGGACGTCCCTCTGGTGTTTGCACTAGCGAGGCTCGACCCGAGGAAGGGGCTCGACCTCCTCATAAAGAGCGTCCCGTACATAAGGGAATACTACTCGGGGGACTTCCTCGTGCTCATAAGCACAGGCACCGGGGCGAAGGAAGAGGAGAAGGAGATGAACAAGCTCTTGAACCTCATCGAGAGCCTCGGGGTGAAGGAGCACGTCAAGATAATCCCCGCCATAGAGCCCATTACCATGGTTCCTAGGTACTACTCCGCGGCGGACGTCTTCGTATTGCCCTCCCCCTACGAGCCCTTCGGGATAGTCATGCTCGAGGCAATGGCATGCAAGGCCCCCATAGTCGCCACCAAGTTCGGCGGCCCGGCGGAGGTTCTCCAGGACGGATACGACGGCTTTCTCGTTGACCCGAAGGACTCAAGGGAGATGGGGAAGAAAATAGCACTACTTCTTGAGGATAATGAATTACGGAAAATCTTCGCAGAAAGGGCTTACCAAAAAGTCAGAGAAAAGTACTCGTGGAAGGTTGTTGCTAAAGAAATGCGCAGTCTCTATCAAAAGCTGTGAGGTGAAAGAGATGCTCGATGTACTTTCAATTGGAGAAGTATTGGTTGACCTGAAAATTATAGACAGTAAGCTTAGCATGCACACTGGTGGTTCTTGCCTCAATGTTGCTTTTTATGCTAGTCAGGCAGGGGCTCGTTCTTCCTTTATAGGTACCATAGGCAACGACTTCTTGGGAGATTATATAATAAGGGAACTCAACGAGCTTGAGTTTAAGCCCATGCTTTCAGTCGTCGACAGCAATACAACTTTGGTACTAATAAAGACCGAGAAAGAAAGTCCTATCCCAGTAATCTACAGAGATGCTGATAGGTTTATAACAAAAGAACAGGTAGAAAAGAACTGGAAAGACGCGAAGATTGTGCATACTTCTGCTTTTGCCCTCTCCCTTTTTCCTTCTAAAGAAGTGATTTTAGAAGTCTTAAAAGAAGCCAAGGAAAATGGGGCCCTAATCTCCATTGATCCCAACTATAGAAGGGAGATCTGGAAAAGATGGGGAGCTGATGAAAAAGCTCTGCTTGAAGCAATTTCGCTTGCGGACTTTGTTAAGCCTTCTCTTGATGATGCAAAGGAGCTCTTTGGAACCAAGGATCCAATAGATGTCTTACAAAATTTTAAGAAGCTCGGAGCAAATAATGTTATCCTCAGTATGGGCTCTAAGGGAGTCTTGGCTCTAACGGAGGATGGAAAATTTATTCAAATACCCGCCAAGAAAGTTAAGTTAGTCGATCCTACTGGTGCGGGTGATTCTCTCCTGGGAACAGTGTTGGCAAAGCTTTCACAAGGATATGACATGGAAGAAGCTATATGGTTTGGAGTAGAAGTTGCTTCGGAGGTAGTTAGTAGAGAAGGAACATTGGTAAAGGTGAGGTAATGTGGAAAGTCTGTTAGAAAAGTTAAAGAGGTTTGGATTCACAAAGTACGAAGCTTTAACATATATTACTCTCTTGGCTAATGGCCCTCTTACTGCTAGAGGAATATCTCAGTTGGCTCAAATACCCTACAATAGAACCTACGATGTTTTGACATCTCTTAAGGAAAGGGGATTTGTTGAGGAACTGGAAGGTAAGACAAGAACATTTGTTGCAGTTGAGCCCGAAATAGCTTTTCACCGCTACAGTAAGTCGCTAAGGGAGCTGATTGACGAAATTAAAAAGTTTGCCGAAGATATGAAGGTAGAGAGGAAAAAGTATGCAATATGGAGATTTTCTTCTCCAGAAGAGGCCATATTAAGCCTAAAAAACATGATGCAAGACACAAAGTTTGAATTCACATTATTAGCACCTTCTGATTTCATTTCAGGAATTAAAGACGAATTGGAGGTACTTTTAAACAGAGGAATTACTGTCTCAATATACACTAACGAAGAAGTTAGCATACCTACCAATGGAAACTTATTTGTTAGGAGAACTAACAAAACTGGACATATTATTGCTATGAATGATATCAGGGAGGTTTTAGTTTCCCCCAGCCTCGTTTTTAACGTTGGTGAGGAACTCCCCTCGGGATTCAAATCAAACTTTCCTGAGATAATTTTCTCGTATTATATCTACCTCAGGGACATTTTTGAAGAATCCACTCTTATTTCCTCCGTTTTGAAAAGAAACAAAGAGATAAAATTTGCGATATATTTTCATGCCCTCCAGACTATTGAGCAATTGTTCACTGAGGGAGTTGAATTTGATGCTGAAGTTTACACTACCTCAGGGGAGACACTCAAAGGAAAGGTGCTTGATTTTACTAGCACCAAAATAATAAACAATTTACTCTTAGACACAGGAAAAAGAAAAGTTCTTGTCGGAGGGCCATTTTCGATACTTGAGGACTATGAAGAGGTAGGAATTATCCTTTACCCAAAGAACGTTCAAACGAGTAAAGAGAGGAGGTGATTTTATGGCTGGTGTGAGGCTTGTTAACGTCTGGAAGCAGTTTGGGGAAGTCACCGCAGTCAAGAACATGAATTTAGACATTAAGGATGGCGAATTCATGATACTCCTCGGCCCAAGCGGTTGCGGTAAAACAACCACCCTGAGAATGATCTCAGGCTTAGAAGAGCCAACAAAAGGCCAAATCTACATTGGAGACAAACTCGTCGCAGATCCGGAAAAAGGAGTCTTCATCGCACCCAAGGATAGGGACATCGCCATGGTCTTCCAGAGCTACGCGCTTTACCCCCACATGACGGTTTACGACAACATTGCTTTTCCACTCAAGCTAAGAAAAGTCCCAAAGCAAGAAATCGATCAAAGAGTTAGAGAAGTCGCGGAAATGCTCGGCTTAACAGAACTACTCAAAAGAAAACCCAGGGAATTAAGCGGAGGACAGAGGCAGAGAGTAGCCCTCGGGAGGGCCATCGTGAGGAAACCCCAGGTCTTTCTCATGGACGAGCCGTTAAGCAACCTGGACGCTAAACTTAGGGTGAAAATGCGCGCCGAATTGAAAAAACTCCAGAGGCAATTAGGCGTCACGACAATTTACGTAACCCACGATCAAGTTGAAGCAATGACCATGGGCGACAGGATTGCCGTCATCAACGCTGGCGAGTTACAGCAAGTCGGTTCGCCGGATGAGGTTTATGATAAGCCCGCAAACACTTTCGTGGCAGGCTTCATCGGCTCGCCTCCGATGAACTTCATGGACGCGAGCATTACCGAAGACGGTTTCGCCGACTTTGAAGAATTCAAACTCAAGCTCCTCCCAGAGCAGGTGGAGGTTCTCAGGGAGGCCAACCTCATCGGTAAGGAAGTTATCTTCGGCATTCGCCCGGAGGATCTCTACGATGCAGTGTTTGCTCAGGTGAAGGTTCCTGGGGAGAATTTGGTTAGGGCTGTGGTTGAGATTGTGGAGAATTTGGGTAGTGAGAGGATTGTGCATTTGCGTGTTGGTGATGTGACTTTTGTTGGCTCTTTCAGGTCGGAGTCGAGAGTTAAGGAGGGTCAGGAGGTTGACGTGGTCTTCGACATGCGGAAGGCGCACGTCTTCAACAAGAAAACCGGAAAAGCAATTTTGTAACTTGGTCTGACTTTCTCAATTGAGTTTTTCTTTTTATTGTGCTTCTTGTGAAAAGGACAGAAATTATAAGTTCGCATGAGTTAGCGCTTGTTAACTTCTTTCTTTTTCAGTCTCTTAATCCTCTTCCTAAGCCAATCGTAGCTTATATCAACCCCATCCGCCTTCATGATCTTCCATAGGCTTTTGATAGGCAAGTCTGGGCACTTTTTGAAGTAGCGCTTGAGTGTCGCATCACTCAGCTTTGGAGCTCTCTCTTTCTGCTTCCTAGCCTCCCTGTCCTCCATATTCCTCCCGAGCCTGTCAATGGCAAAAACAATAACCGCGTCCATGGGGTTACTTTTGATGAAGCAAAGTAGGGCTTGAAAGACCCACCTCAAAAACAAAATTGCACTACTTCTGGGCAACTTTGTTAATGAGCCTCAAGATGTAAGTGTTCTCTTCAACGGTTGTTGCTCCCCTGTTTCTTGGGATGCCTAAGTCGATAGTAGCTCTAATCCCATGCTCCTTGAGAAAATCATGAGCCTTTGCTTTTATATTCCCATATTCACTCCTTTTTATCAGTCCATAGACCGTTGGTCCCCAGGAGCTTTGTCCATAGCCGTATGTGTTCTCATTCAGGAACTCCATGATGAGCTTAACGTCCTCCCTGAACTCTCCACCTTGATACTCTTCAAAATGCTTCCCAACCAGTTTTTGAATTTCACTCAGATACTTTCCAAACTCTTCGATGTTTCTCTCCTTTAACGCCGGCAACAGTCCCAAAAGAACTCTGTGGGAGATTTTCTCCGCTATGCTGCTTTCTCCTTTCACGCTCTGCATTATTGGTTTTTCCTCCTCCTCGTCAAAGCCCCTCTTTGCTTCCGGGATTATTAAGAGAAATCCCCACTCCTCTGGAAACTCCTCCCTGATAATTAAAGGTGAAATTTTGCCTTTAACACCACCGTCTATCACAAACCCACCGTACTTAAAAGCGTAAATTCCAGCACCAGAGTTTTTTCCCCTGCCAAGAAGATGAGCCAGATCCTCGATTTCAATCCTAAGGGAGTTAAGCCTTGCTATTCCCAATCCTACAGCAAGCGTTAGCTGAGTAGTGGAGCCTAAGCCGACGTGCCTTGGGATGGCTTTCTCAACCTCAATGAGGTAGTTAAATCCCGTTGTAAATTTCTGATTCATTCTATCAACAGCATGGCGTATTGTTTTAGTGTCCTCTTCACTTGCCCTTATTTCAAGCTTATCATGGGGCATTACCCTTATTCTGTACCCTCCCTCAAGGGCAACTCCAAGTGATCCAAATCTCCTCCCCAATGATCCGGAAGGATCTATCAAACCCAAGTGTAGCCTCTTCGGTGTCTCGATTAACATTTTCTCACCCCAAATTTTTATAGTGTGGGCATTAAAACACTTTTCGGTGAGAGCATGAAGTTTGCAGGGGTAAGTTTAGATGAGCCAAAAATTATGGGAGTTATTAACGTTTCCCCAGAAAGCTTCTATAAGGGAAGCGTTAGGCAAAATGAGGAGGAGCTGATAGAAACTGCAGTTCAAATGGTGAAGGAAGGGGCCTCTTTTATAGACATCGGGGCGAAGTCCACAGCACCGTACTTAGAAACCCAGATACCCGTAGAAGAAGAGATTAGAAGGGCAGTCTGGGCGATAAGCACCATCAGGGAGCATGTTAAAGTTCCAATAAGCATAGATACAACTAATGCAAAGGTTGCCGAGGAAGCTATCAAGGTGGGAGCGGACATCATAAACGACGTTACCGGTCTTAAAGGAGACTCAAGGATGGCAGAAGTTGCCAAGGAGTACGATGTTCCGGTGATAGTTTGTGCCCATAAAGAAGTAAAGAACTTCACAGATCCAGTTCATGAAGTCATTGATGCCCTCGAAGAGAGCCTCCAGATTGCATATAAAAACGGCATTGAAAAAGAGAGAATAGCAATTGACCCGGCAATTGGATTTCTAAGGCCTAAATATCCTCCATGGTATGAGTGGGATGCTAAGATTATCGCAAACCTGAACCTGCTAAAAGTCTTTGGGCTTCCCATCCTGGTTGGAGTATCGAGGAAGTCGTTTATAGGAGCCATAACCGGAAGAAAAGACCCGCTGGAAAGATTAGCCGGAAGTTTAAGTGCAACAGCGATAGCAGTATGGAATGGTGTTAACATTGTAAGAACCCACGACGTTAAAGAGACCCTCGATGCCGTAAAGATGGCGAACTTCATAAAAAAGTTTAGAGAGTGAGCTCCCTCACCTCGAACTTTTCCTCCTTTAAGTCTATGGTTGTGTAAAATGCCCTTCCGTTTGGAATTTCTTCAAAGGGAAGGGACGAATAGAGCTCAAAGGTTGAAGATACAATGGCAAAGAGACCTTTTTCTTCAACTTTTAAAAGGCGTGAATATCTCCTGTACAGCGGGTCTTTCTCTCTCTTCTCCACCATGTAGGCAGTTACAAACCCCCTAACCTCATCCGGAGTTATTAAAAGGGTGCCCGTGTTGAGCGTGGTCTTAACTACGGGAAGGGCAGCTTTAAATGCGCTAAGAACCTCACTTTCCTCAAATGAGGACAATTTGCTCAAAAGATATAGGCCAAATACATAGCTGTCGGAAGCGTCTTTAAGTTCTTCTTCCCTAAGCCCCGCCATTTTTATAAGTTCATCCTTTTTTAGGTCGCCGTTGTGATAAAACCAAAATGCAAAGCCCTTTGGAGACGAATAAGAAAACGGTTGAGCATTGAATAGGTTGACACTTCCTTGGCTTGCAGCTCTCGTGTGGGCCAATAAAACTCCAAAACCTTTTAAGGAGTCTAAAAGCTTTTCAACTCCTTCTTTATCCTCAAAAATGGGTTTGATCGTTTTGTAATGTTCGGCTTTGTCTTTGGACATCCAGAAGAATCCCCATCCATCTTTATGGGAGGGACTCTTACCTAATGCTACTTTATAAAGGTCATTTTCAGAGGATTTTACCAGCGCATCTACAAGGTCTTTCATCGCTTCTCCATTTCCAACTGCAAACAGCACCCTGCACATTTTATCCACCAAACTTTTTTAGGCAATACTGTTTAAAAAGATTGGAGGAGTAGAAATGATGCTGAAGCTGTTAAAAGAGAGGGCAATGGAAGCGATTGAAGAGGAATTCAAGCTGGTGGACTTTTCTTTTGCTTTACCATACACTTACGTTGTTATTGAAGGGGAAAAGGGAAAATCTATAGGGTTGGCTATGACTCTCCCAGAGGAGATTGGTGAATATAAAAATACCTTCACAGAGCCAAGCTTGGAGGAGTTTATAGAAAAGGCAGACAGCCTTAACATAATAGAAAGAACCCTTGGACTTGCGGCGATCAACGCTGTTTCTCAGTACTACTTAGAGGTGGTGGATGAAGAAAAAGATGCTATAGAGCTAATAGAAGAGGAAAAAGTTGCCGTTATAGGAAATATGCCTCCAATCGTAAAGGCGTTAAAAGATAAGAACAAAAAGGTGTTCGTGTTCGAGAGAAACCCCAAACTCTGGGACAGAGAGACCCTAAGCGATGCCCTTGAGTACGTTCTTCTCCCAGAAATGGAAGCTGTAATTGTGAGTGGCTCCGCCTTGTTAAACTGCACCCTTGATATGATACTTGAGAGGAGTAAAAGGGCAAAGAAAATCATACTCACCGGGGCAACAGCCCAAGCATTGCCGGAGTTCTTCAAGGGGACCGGAGTTACTCATCTTGCCTCTGCAAAGGTCATTGATGTTGAGAAAGCCCTTATAAACCTAAAGCTCGGAAGTTTTAGGGGATTTGGAAAGCAGAGCAAGAAATACGTTATTGAAGTCTGACAGGTGTGAGAGATGCTTGAAATCCAGAGGGCTGTAATAAGCGTTCTCAAAAAGGTTCGAGAACACAGGTTGCTCTATGAAAGGAACGAAGAGGCGGTAAAGCAGCATCTTATAGGGGAGATATTCAAAGCCTTAGGATGGAACTGGGAGAACCCAAAAGAGGTAAGACCCGAAGAGAGAACGGAAGAGGGAAGGGCTGACTATGCTCTCGTCATCAATGACAGAGTGATAGCATATTTGGAGGCCAAAAATTTAAGCGTGAACGTTTTGAGAAGTGAAAAACCCCTAAGACAGCTCGCCAAATACTGCTTTTCTCATGGAGTTAAATACGGTATCTTGACAAACGGCATACAGTGGAAAGTGGTGAAGTCCTTCGAAGAAAACTCCACTCTTGGGGATAGGGTTCTTATGAAGATAGACCTCTTTAACGAGCCTCTTGAGAAAAGCTCCTTGAAACTCAGCTTCCTCTCAAAAGAAAGGATATCCTCGCTGGAAGAACATGCCAACTACCTAAAGGCTTTTTACTGGGGTTTTGAGATGCTCAGGGCGAAAGGATACTCAAAAGATTCCCTCATTTCATACCTGCAGAGCACGATAAGGCCAAGCTTTTTCCTTCTGGAGCATCTGAACGGTGATGAAACTCCCCAAGCCCTCTACGTATACGACAATGGATGGAAAGTTGTTCCCCTAATCGAGAAGAGCATGAAAGGGGTTCTGCTTTCCCTGTTGCTATATTTAGCGGAGAAAGCAGAGAAAAAAGAAAAAACCGAATTGCTCGAAGCGTATAGGCACTTGAGGGGAGTTCCTTTGGATAGGGAGAAAATAATGTTTCTCCTTAAAGGCTTAGAAAAAGAGAAGGGCGTTAAGGTGGGAATTGAAATCTAAGGATCTTCAAAGAGCCACAATACAGCATTGGGGAATCTCCTTGCCCAGTAGTATTCGTTGTGTATGGCACCTTTTTCTTCAATTACCATTAAGTTAACTCCTTCCCTGTATCCTTTTTCCTTGAGAATTTCGACGAGCTTTTTGTTTGTCTCTATGTAGGCTTCGGGGTCTTTTCCTTCCAATGTACCCCAGTCGATGTAGATCTTCTCTGGCCCGGCTGTGGAGTTTTTAACAAACTCATAGATCTCGGGGTTAAACCAAAAGGCAGAGCTCATAGCGCCAACGTACTTAAAAACCTCTGGATACTTGAAGCCGGCATATATTGAGATGAGTCCTCCTAAGGAAGACCCCATTATTCCGGTTTCGTTTGGCAAAGTTCTGTATTTAGAGTCTATGTAAGGCTTCAATGTTTCGACAATAAAGCGTACATAGGCATCACCTTCTCCGCCTCTGCCATACCCAGAGTTCACCCAAGGAGAGTATTCATCAATTCTTTTGTCTCCACCATTGTCTATTCCAACAACAATTATTGCAAACCCCTTCTCTTTAAAGAGCCTCTCCAGAGTCTCATCTACTTGCCATTCTCCCGCAAATGAAGTTGCTTGGTCAAAGAGGTTTTGTCCATCATGCATATATAGAACCGGATATCTTCTATTGCTCTGATTGTAGTCCGGTGGGAGGTAAACCCATATCCTCCTTTCTCTGTTGCCAAGCTGGGGAATTTTCATTTTGAAGGTTATGACGTTCCCCACTATTGTATGGGTTCCCACACCAGTCTCTTCCACATAGTCCCGCCAGTGGTAGACTTTAAATTCGTACGTACCTTCTTTTTCAATCACGAGAACTCTATTGGGGATTTCTTCTCCATTTTTGCCCTTTTCTACTGTTTCCCAAGAGCCCCTTGTGAACTTGAACTCAATTTTCCTTCCCCTCTGAAAGCTTAAGGTAATCTCCCACTTACCATCTACCCTTTTCTTGAGCCTATAATCTTCATCTCCCGGATTCCAACCGTTGAAATCCCCGGCTATGTAAATAGTGTCACCCTCTGGAGTATATTCTGGAACTTCCACCACAAAAGTTACCGAAATTTCGGAATTCTCAGAGGTAGGAGAAGTTTGGGTGATAGCAGTGCTTGTTGAGGTTTCAGTATAGAATGGAGTCTCTGCACTAGGAACTTCTCGTCCTTTTTCTATACACCCCGCAAAAAACACCAAGCCCATTATGATCAGTGCTATCCTTTTCATTGCAACCACGAAGGTGTCTTATTTGTCTAAGACTATTTTAAATTTGCTGGACACTCTTGGGAATAAAACCCGGTTCTCCTTCCTTTGTAAGAGAATCCCCATACTTTCAAGGTACTCCTCCCTATTAGGAAAACTCTCCCTCTCAGAGAGTGCAGGCATAATCTTCAAAGCTTTCGACAAAAGAACAGCCTTATAGGAGCTCATCAATCCAAGGAAAATGCTTCTCCAAAAATTATAAATTCCCCAAGAAGAACTCAAAATGAGGGAGGGCAATGATAAAGAACAAGCTAATTGTGGTCACTGGAGGGGCAGGGTTCATAGGCTCCCACATAGCTGAAGAGCTCAGCAAAGAGAACGAGGTGATAGTGATAGACAACCTCTATTCAGGCAAAGCCGAGAACGTCCCTTCAAATGCAAAGTTCATTCAGGCTGATATAAGGGACTACCAAAGCATAGCCGAGCTAATTTCTCAAGCGGATTACGTTTTTCATGAAGCTGCTTTGGTTAGCGTTGTTGAGAGTGTAGAGAAGCCAATTCTCACGGAGGAGATAAACGTTCTCGGCACTTTAAACATCCTAAAAGCCCTGAGTGAGGGGCATGGAAAATTGATCTTTGCTTCCTCCGCGGCTGTTTATGGAGACAACCAGAACCTTCCCCTCAAAGAGAGCGAAACTCCCAAGCCTCAATCTCCCTACGGTGTGACAAAGGTAGCTGGGGAATACTACTGCAGGGTCTTTTACGAGCTTTATGGGGTTCCAACTGTAAGTTTGAGGTACTTCAACGTTTTTGGAGAAAGGCAAGGTTACAATCAATATGCGGGTGTAATAAGCATCTTCATAAACAGAGCTCTTAAAGGGGAACCCCTAATAATATACGGTGACGGAAAGCAAACGAGGGACTTCATTTACGTTAAAGATGTTGTAAAGGCAAATATCCTTGTAGCTAAGAGCAGTAAAGCAAACGGAAAGGTCTTCAACGTTGCGAGGGGAGAGAGAACAACAATCCTTGAACTTGCGCTCAAGATCATCGACACCACAAATTCTCCGAGCTCAATCATCTTTGACAAACCAAGACCCGGGGATATAAGGCACAGCCAGGCAGATATAACTGAAATAAAGAAGCTCGGCTTTGAGCCGGAGTATTCACTTGAAGAGGGACTATTGAGGACAATCGAGTGGTATAAGCACAGGTGAATGGTGTGCGGTTGCTCATCCTTAAAGGGAACACCAGAATTTTTTGGCTTATGCTAATAATCGGATTGACAATTAGTATCCCAACACTTGTTGCAATTCTTATCATTAATCCCCCTCTCAGAGTAAAAGTTGGGGTAAGTGCTTTCATTGGCCTGTGGTTTGGGCTTACTCTTTTTGCATTCTACCGAACAAAGAGAAGCCTCAAAAAAGTTGAAGAGTTAGAAAGGCTTATTTCCGTTATTGGAGATGAGATTGGGTTTTCCACTCCCGTACAAGCTGAGGTTGGATACTTCTATGCGAGCGGCTATTGGAGCTCAAGTGGAAAAAGCAGAAGCTACCACGTTTTTAGAAGCTTCGTGAAGGAATCGAAAACCACTTTAAGTTCCTTAAAGCTTGAAAACAAGCCTTTCCTTCTTGCAATTGCCCAGGATGGGGAAGGCGAAGTTCGTCTTCCAGGGGTTAGGATTTTGAATGAGACACTCCAGGGAGCCCTCATACTGTATGCAAAGCCTTCCTACAAATTCAGCTTCCCAGCTGAAAGCTTCAGTGTTTCCCATGAAGAAGACTTTGCCGAGGTCAGAATAGAAGAGACAGAAAACGGATTTAGGGTTTCGGTAAGCGCAAACCTCTCAAAGGCAAAAAGAGCTAAAGTGGAGCTAATTTCAAGAGGAAAAAGAACCGTTAAAGAGCTCATCGGCGATACAGAAAACATTGGAGTTTTTGAAAAAGAATTTCTAAACGAGCCTTTGATGATAGTGGGGCACTATGACCAGATAAGCCCTTTGGAAATCTTAAAGGCTGGGAAATTTGGGAGAATAATATCTGGACATGGAAAGTTCATCCTCAGGTTAGCGCTGGATGTTCCCTTTAGGCCAGATATAAAAGAAGAAATTGAGTTTGAGGTTATCCCAAAGGAAGAGACTACTTCTTGGGGACTTTGAAGCTCATCGCCTGCTTTTGCTGTAGCTGCTGGGCTTTTTGAGCTAATTCTTGAAGCTTGTGTTCCAGCTGGTGTAATGCTTCTTGGGTCTTTGCAATGGCACTTTCGTACTCCTTGATCCTCTCTTCAAGATATACTATTGCATCATCAATGCTCTTCTCGATTGCATATCCGGAACCAACGCTAACTATAGCATTGTTTTTGTCTTCTATCCTTCCCTTTAAGAACGAACCAGCCCCTATTGGAACGAGAATCTCAGGCTTCTCTTCTTCAACATTTTTTAGCCCTTCAAGGGTCTCTTTTACGGCCTGGAACTCATTCTTACCAAGGGTTAAGAGCTCAAGGTTTTGGGCCAAAAGCTGTGCCTGGGCTTGTAAAAGCTGATACTCATAAGCCAATCTCTCAAGCTGTTCTCTGTTTTCCATTTCCATCACCAAAAAAGAGTAACTGGAGAAGTTTTTAAGAATGTTGGTTAAAAAATAAAGTGTCAAGCAAGCTCTAAGCTGAGTCTTCTAACTATTGGGTTTTCGGCCTCTTCTGGCTTTATCTCTTCAACGCTCTCTATGTATATCTTTGATCTCTTAACACGGTGCTTGCTTCCAATCTCTGAAAGGACAAGTTCCTTAATGTCTTCTGGCTTTAAAGCCCTGTACTCCTTGGTGAACTTGAACTTCCTTCCGTTCTTTTCAAAGACTCCCCTAACTCTGAACACCTTAACCTCCATTACCCATCACCCCAAAAAGCCTAATGCTTCTTCAATCTTAACTATCTCAGGACCAGTTGTGAGGTGCCCAACTACAACACCAAAGGAATTTGCAATCATGCATGAACCCACAAAGGGAACACCCATATTGGCAGTTCCCACATAAAAATCAACTTTGAAGAGGTCTTCAAGCCACTCAAGTTCTTCATCAGTTGCTTCGGGGTGAACAAGACCGCCTTTATTCGTAACAACCCCGACACTTCCAACTGCATGGTAGTTGGCTATTATCCCCCTCTCAACTTCGACACCAAAGATATCCTCAAACTGCTTCGCTTCTTCCCTTGTAAACTTTGAGCTTATCAAAGCAGCTTTATCGTTCACAAGTATAAGGTTTCCAAAGGCGGTGAGCTTGCTTAAAACGGGTTCGACCCTAACATCCAGACCGTTCTCTTCTAGGGAAGTTTTAATTTTCTCAAGCTCGGAGTCCCAGATGTAGTAGGGAACCACTACAGCACTTGAATTTGCAGCGGCGAATATTCCAACTATTCTTGACTTCATTATGCTCGTTTCAATAACAGGAACCTTTAGAACTTCCCTGAGGACGTTAAGCTTCTTCTCCTGAAGCCCTTCTCTAACTAGGGCAAACTTATCAGTGGCTAAGCCAAACACCCCAAGATATGGCGAGTTTTCAAAGTCCAGTCTTTCAATGTGCATTTCCACACCTCGGTTTTCCCCTCATTGGAAAAAATTAGGAATCAAGCAAGGTGGACTTCAGCCACCTTAACGCCTTCCTTCTCTTCGATGGTTACCTTGACACGGAGCTTGCTTGGTGGCTTCTCGATGCCTCTCTCCCAGATCTTTTCGTTAACATCTGTGCCTATTATGACCTCATCTGCCTTTGTGTGTCTGGCTATGAACTCTCTAACAAAGCGAGCGGCTCTTGGTGCTCTTTTCCATCTTGGGACGATTTTCTTGACCTTTCTAATAGGAACAACGTAAATTCTCTCTTCCGCCATCTCACATCACTCCTTAAGCTTGGTTCTCCTCCAGTATCTCCTCTTGGGGTGAGTCAAAACCTTCCTGTTGGTTTTCACAATAACCCAAACAGGTACTCTCCTATTTTGCTTAGCTGCCTTTGCCAAGCGGAGCTTCTTTGCCAACGGTTTGTTTCTTGCCATTCTTAACCCCTCCTTAAGTTGTGAACGTGAAAAGCCCAACTAATGCCCGATTAGTAAAGCCTTATTTAAATTTTTGCTTTCACTCACATTCAAAGATTAGGGGTTAAAAAGCTTTTCATTCGAATAGGCAAGAAAAAGAAGAAAAGGTCACCCTATCTGGAAGGCTGTACTCCTAAGCTCTCCCCTCTCAAAGCGGTGTGGGTCATACCACTCCCAGTCAAGTGGCACGTGAGTTTTTCCTTTAACAATCAGCTCTGCCATTGCTTCTCCCACTCCTGGAGCCATCATGAAGCCGTGTCCGCTGAAACCAGCTGCAATGTAGAATCCATCTATGGAGTTAACCTTTCCTATAGCTGGATTACTGTCCGGAGTTTTTGCATAGTGTCCTGCCCACTGCCTCAACACGTGAACGTATTTTAACGCTGGGATTATTCTCGTTGCCCATTTGAGCACTTCCCTCAAGAAGTCATACGTTGGAGTTACATCGTATGTTGGGCCATGCTCTAGTCCAGTTCCACAAATTACTCCACCATCTTCCCCATCTTGAATTACGTAGGAGTCGTTCCATGCTGGTGGACATACAAGCGGTTCAATCTGCCCTTCTTTAAGTGGTTCCGTTTTGACAAGCTGGTGCTTATAGGGCTTTATCGGGATGAACTCCCTATCCAGTCCAGCCATCTCGTTTATTATCGGCGCCCAAGCGTTTGCAGCGTTAACAACAATGTCAGCTTTTATAGTCCCCATGTTTGTTTTCACTCCTTTGATCTCGTTGTTTTCCACGATAATGTCAGTTACCTCGGTATATTCATAAATCTCAGCCCCGAGCTCTTTGGCTTTCCTTGCAAAGGCAAAGACCGTTTTGAAGGGATTCGCCTTCCCATCGGTTGGATTCCACTGCCCAGCCAAGAATTCATCTGCATTTAAAAGAGGGACTATTTCTTTCGCTTCTTCTGGGGTTATAAGCCTTGTTGGAACGCCAAACTTGTTGTGAAGCTTTATGTTTTGTTTAAACGCTTCAACTTCCTCTTCAGTTGTTGCGAGGAAGAGATATCCAGTCTGCTTGAAGTTTACGTCATATTCAAGCTCTTCGCTGAGCTTTTTCCACTTTTCAACGCTGTATCTCATGAGCTTTATGTTTGCCTCATCGGTAAACTGCTGCCTGATTCCAGTTGCGCACCTAAACGTTGAGCCATTTCCGAGGTAGCCCTTCTCAAGGAGAACAACATCAACACCAAGCTTTGCTAGGTGGTAGGCTATAGAAGTCCCTGTGCTTCCTCCGCCTATGACAACTACCTCCGCTTTACTCTTCATTCATATCACCCACCAGAACTCCCGCCGGAACTGGTCTAATTGGAATCCTAGTTGCGGGGAGCTTTATCTCATCCGGACTCTTTCCGGTTTTTCTTGCTATTATGCTGATCACCATTGGAAGACACGTTCTTCCCTGACAAGGCCCCATACCAATTCTCAAAAGACGTTTTATCATCTCTATGTCTGTAACCCCCTGCTCAATTAGCGCCTCAATTTCTTCAACGGTTACTTCATTACATCTGCATATTATCCTCTCACCCTTTTCACTCATTCTCTCACCACCTTAACAGCCCTAACATCCCAAGCCAGCTCTATGGGCATCTCAACGGTTATAATTGGTGTATCCCCCTTGCTTTTCTCCCTCGGAATTACTGTGACCACTTTGCCTTCTCCTACTTCCTCTCCGACTCTGTTGAGAAGAACCACTTTTTCGCCCACCTTTGGAACTGGGAGAATCTCGTGAGGCATTGTTACCCTTGCTTTGTCTCCAATGTAGTGCACCATGAAAAACGCCAGTCCCGGGCAAATCTGCACGCACAGAGAACAGCCGATGCACTTTTCATAATCAACGATTGGAACGGCATTTGGATGTTCCATGAGAACCGCATTGGTCGGGCATATCTCTTTACACGGTGTACACGGAATTTCTTGAGGGCACTCGGGAACGGCTACAGGTCTTTGTCTCAATCTCTCTTCGCTTGGCAAACCAACGTACTTTTTCAGCTCTTCAACGCTTAGATAGCCTTCCCTTAGGTATTTGGGGAGTTCGCTCATTCTACCACCACCTTCTTAAGGCCTTCAAGAACCTTTCTTCCAAATGGCCCGCTCCTGAACTCTTCAAGCTCTTTCTGGGCTTTCTCTATCTCCTTAAGCCATTCTGGAGATGCAACTCCCGCAGCTAAAGCAGCTCCAATTCCGGCTATCTTTCCTTCAAGCATTGCGGTTGTGGCCTCTTCAATACCTGCCGAATCACCAGCAACAAAAATACCCTTCACCGTTGTCTCCATCCTCGAGTCCCTAATCACAACGTGACCACCAAGCTCTGGAACGTACTTTATCTGACATCCAACTTGGTGAAGAAGCTCTATACTCGGCCTCAATCCAACGGCTAAGGCTATTACATCAACTTCAAAGACTTTCTCAGTTCCCGGAATAACGTTCCAATTCTCATCGAGCTGAGCAACAACCGCTCTTTCAACTTTTTCTTTGCCCTCTGCTCTTAGGATTGTATGCCTTGTGAGTATTGGAATGCCTAGTCTCCTAACTTTGGCTGCATGAACGAAATAGCCTCCTATCTTTGGCATTGCTTCAACTATCGCCTCAACTTTCACTCCCGCTTGGTAGAGCTGGTATGCTAGAATTAGTCCCACGTTGCCAGCTCCTACTATCAAAACTCTATCTCCCGGCTTTACTCCATAAGTGTTCATTAGGGTTTGAATCGCACCAGCTCCATAAACTCCTGGCAAATCGTTGTTCTCAAAGGGAATCATCCTTTCCATTGCTCCCGTTGCGACAACAACAGTCTTCCCTTTGAATTCTATCAGCTCCTTGTTCTTTTTAACTCCAACAACGAGCTTCTCCTCTCCATTTTGTAAAAGCATTATTGCGGAGGTTTCCAAGAAAATTTCAATGTTTCTTCTCTTGAGCTCTTCGCTTAATATTTCGGCAATTTTTATTCCCCTAACTCCAGCAAACTGTTCTCTCTTACCAAAGAACTTGTGGGTCTGCTTAACCAATTGTCCTCCGAGCATCGGGTTTTCATCTAAGAGAACAACCTTTGCCCCAGCATCTCTCGCATGTATAGCGGCCATCATTCCGGCTGGACCACCGCCAATCACAATCACGTCTGCCTCTATTCTCGGCGGTTCTTTCCACTTGGGGGGCTTTGTGGTTTTAGGCAAGGCAGGCTTTTCTTCTTGCCTCTCTATTTGCATGCCTTCTTCAACAAGTGTTATACAAGTCCTTACGTTTGGGATACCGTTTACCTTCATTAGGCATGAGGAACACTTCCCAATTGCACAGAAAAGCCCCCTTGGCCTGTGCTTCTTCGTGGAGTGCTGGAAAGTCCTTATACCCGCAGCATGGAGAGCCATTGCAATTGTTTCGCCTTCGTAGGCTTTTATCGGCTTTCCTTCAAAATAAATTGTAATCTCTTTTCCGCGTACTCTTTCAAAATTTAAAATAGGATGTTCAGTGAGTCGCATAATATTTCACCAATGTAAAATTGAGAAGAAATATTTATGAGTATTTTTTCATAAAAACGTTTTCCACCTTTGGTTGTAGGGAAAAAACAAAAGAAGCATAAGACAGATTAACCCATTTGCAGAGCTTTACCCCTTAGTTCACCTCTTTCAAAGCGATAGGGGTCATACCACTCAATTGGGAGTTTGCTTTTTCCTTTTGTTATTAAATCCGAGAGCATTTCCGCAACTGCTGGAGCCATCATGAAGCCGTGGCCACTAAAACCAGCCGCAATGTAGTATTCATCTATTTCATTTATCCTTCCAATTGCAGGGTTGCTATCTGGGGTCTTTGCGTAGTAGCCTGCCCACGTCCTCAATATAAGGAGCTCTCTCAAGGCTGGGATTATCTTAGTAAAGTAATAGCTCACTTCCTTCATGAACTGATAGCTTGGATTAAGGTCATATGTGGGACCAACTTCGTATCCGACGCCACCGACGATTCCTCCGTGATTCGTTTGGGTTAAATACGCGTGACCGTATTTAAAGGATATTACCATGGGTTTCACTGCTCCCTCTTTTATTGGCTGAGTTATAACCGCCTGGTGTTTGTATGGCTCAATAGGGATATGCACCGGTACTTTAGCCATTGCGTTTATTAGCTTAGCCCATGCGTTTGTGGCATTTACGACGATTCCTGTATTAACAACGCCACGATTTGTTTTCACGCCCTTAATTTCCCCATTTTCAACTATGATCTCCTTGACTTCCGTGTACTCGTATAACTTTGCCCCCATCTCCTCGGCATGAAGTGCAAATGCAGTGGTCGAATGGAACGGATCAGCTTTTCCATCCGTGGGGTTCCAAGATGCGGCAACTACTTCACTTATATCTAAAAGGGGCACTATCTCTTTCGCCTCTTCTGGAGTTATGAGCCTCGTAGGAACACCGAAACGATTCTGAATTGATATGTTCTTTTTGAATTCCTCTACCTCCTCGTCATCATATAGCAAGAAAAGGTATCCCGTTTGCTCAAATGAAAAGCCATATTCCTTGCTGTATTTTTCCCAAAGTTCAACCGAACGCTTCATTACTTGCACGTTAGCTTCATCGTTAAACTGCTGTCTTATTCCAGTACCGCAGCGGAAAGTCGAACCAGAACCTATAAAGCGCTTCTCAAGAACTATAACTTCCTCTCCTCTTTTTGCGAGTTCATGAGCCAAAGTAACCCCTACAATCCCGCCACCAATAATGACAATTTCACTCTTATTTGGAAGCTCTTTATGCGGCATTTTCATCACTCCCTTACAGCGGTAACTTTCATTCTAACATTCTTAAGCGGGGGTCTTGCAACGGGAAGGTCTATTTTAGCCATATCTATTCCGGTTCTCTGGCTAACAAGCAGTGCACCATTGAATAAGCAGAATCTTCCTTGGCAGAATCCCATTGCCAAGTGGGTAAGGCGCTTCACGATCTGCAAATCAGTTATTCCCTTCTTTACTACATCGTCAACTTTCTTTAGGTTGACATCACAGCCGCATATTTGGACATCCTCTAGGTTCATGTCCTTGAACTCTATCCTCTGCATGGGCATTGGCTCGGGCTCATATTCCTCAAGCTTTTCTCTGTAAACTGCTGGAGTGGCCTCGTAGCCAAATTCCCTTAGGATGTAAGCCCCTACAAGTTTACCCTCCAGATAATTGGCATAGTGGGGCTTTATTCCATTTGCACTTCCCGCAACATATATCCCATCTCTTATGCGGTTTTGTTCATCAAGAACCGGGACATAGTAGCCCCATTTGAATTTGAGCTTTCCTCCTGCTTGAGTGATTGGGTTTATATCGGGCAAGCGGTAATCGCTCACAATGACTGCATCAACTTCATACACATTGCCGTTGGTATCTATAAGCCTCTCAACTTTCTCTTCCCCTTCAACGCGCTTTGGATTTGGCACTACAATGTACTCAATGTTCCATTTCTCAAGCTCTGGTATTATTCTCTCGGGCTTTCTTCCAACGACGGCAACTCTCTTACCAGGAGCAACTCCCCACTTGTTTATAACCTCAAGAGCAAAGTCGAGCCTAAAGATACCCGGAAACTCGTTGTTCTCAAAGAGAAGAATATTTTCCACAGCCCCAGTAGCTAATACAACCCTCTTCGCCATTATTTCTATCAGCTGATCTTTTTTGACTACGGGAACCAAGAAGTATTCCCCTTCATCAAAAACCCCAAGAGCTATTGTACCCTTGAAGACCTTAACGTTCTCGTTGAATTGAGAGGTCAGTTCCTTGATGACCTTCTTGGGTTCTCCCCCAAATCCTTCCTGCTGGGTGCTCTTTAGGGACATTAAGCCCCCAAGCCATCCCCTCTCTTCGATTAGGGCAACTGTTAGATAATCCTGAAGCTCCAAAGCTGCACCTATTCCAGCAATTCCTCCGCCTATTATAGCGACGTCAACAACCTCCCTGAGAACTCCCTTACTTTCGTCTATTTCCACAGTTTCTTGAAATTCCCCGTAGTTCTGCCTCTCTATTCTCATTCCATCCTTAACGAGGGTTTTTCTTCCATCCATGTTTTTGATGCCATTTACAATGACCGGCAACGGGCCAAAAGTGAATGCACCCCTTTTCCTTCCCTGAAGACTGGTCGTTATCCAGTAAATGCCGTTTGCAAGCAGTGCAACTGGAAGTTTTTCTCCTTCATATGCTTCCAGAGCTTTGCCCTCAAAATATATAGTGACTTTCTTAGAAGCGTCTTTCTCATACAGATCCAGCGGGCGCATAGGATCACCTTCCCAGTTAGTTTCATACCTATAAAACACAGAGAATCTTATAAACTTTAATGAAAAAACCAAAGGTTTTAAACAAAAGGTTAAAATTAAAAGAGAAGTCAAGCAATGCCCTTAGCCTTTACAAAGGCTGCAACGTTTTCAACTTGGCTCTTTGCTCTTGCTTCCATGACTTTGCTCTTGCCCTCTTCTATTGGCACCTTCCTAAAGAGGTCTTCGTGGAGTTTTACAACATCTTCTGGTGGCTTAGTTAAGAGGCTGACTATGATTATTATCACCAGAGTTACAAAGAAGTTAACGAAGAACACTGGAACGTCTTTGAACCAACCGCCTATTACCCCAAATATTCCTGGAGCATCGGGGTGGAATGCCCATCCATAGATTTTTGCCTCTAAAAGGACTTCGCTGAGCAGTCCGTACGCCATTCCTATGATTCCAGCTTCTTTTGTAACGCGCTTCCACCATAGGCTGAGGGTAAGTATTGGTCCAAATCCTACTGCTAAACCTCCCCACGCAGTGGCAACCATCGCATAGACAAATTTGCTCCCGCTCATTGCGTAGTACATGGCTATAATTGCAATCGCCAGAACAACTACCCTACCTATGTTAACCATCTGCTTCTTTCCAAGCTCTTTACCAAGTACTTTGTGGTATAAGTCTCTCGAGACTGCTGAAGACGCCACCAAAAGCTGTGAATCTGCTGTACTCATTATAGCTGAGATTATACCGGCTATAACAAACCCTGCAAGCCATGAGGGCATTAGCTCAAGTGCCATTGCAGGAATAACTTTTTCTGGATCAGAGACTTTCAACATGCCGCCTTGATAAAGTGCGAATCCAAGGAATCCCGCAAAGAAAGCTCCCCACAGCACAAGAATTGTCCAGATACCACTTATAAATATTCCAGGTCTTCTAAGCTTTCTGGGATCTTCAACACTCATGTACCTCGTGACTATATGGGGCTGGCCCAAGTATCCTACTATCCATGAAGCATATCCTATGGCAAAGATTATTGCCGCTATCCCAACTGCTCCTCCAAAGGGATGTAGCTTAGCAGGGTCTGCCTGGGCTATCAAGGAGGTCGCCCTTTCAAGCCCTCCTACCTTTCCTAGTGCTAGGAGTGGTACAATGATAAGTGTGGACACCATGAAGAGTGCCTGAACAACATCTGTCCAAACTACTGCAAAGAAACCTCCCGTAATAACATAAGCTGTTAATATGGCCACAGTAAGGAGTATACCGCTGTTTATGCTTATGTTAAATGCTTCACTTAATGCCTTACCTCCAGCTGCGAACTGAGCTGCCACATAGGCCGTCATAAATACTAGGATAATGGCCGCACCAATTATTCTAATTAACTTTGTATTGTCCTTCAATCTTGCCTCAAGGTAATCTGGCACTGTTATTGCTCTGAATTTACCTGCATAGATTCTAAGTCTTGGGCCAATTAACACATAGTCTGCCAGTGTTCCAAAGAGACACCCAATTCCTGCCCAAAACGCTCCCAAACCGGCTTTAAAGGCGGCTCCAGGATATCCAAGCATTAACCATCCACTGAAATCACTTGCTTTATCACTCAATGAAGCAGCCAAAATGTGGACTTTCCTTCCACCCACAAAGTACTGGTCTTCTGTCTTTGTGAACTTGTTAGCCCACCAACCGATGTAAGCCAAAATCACCAAATATACTAAAAATCCAAGTAGAACTCCGGGGTTCATGCTTTACCCCCCTCTAGCTCTTTTAGAAGATCCTCGTCGTAAGCTAGAATCTCTTCATCTACGTAGTATTCCTTTCCTGTAATTCTGTCCCAGTAGCCATAGAGCACCATCACTATAATTCCCAAAATTGTGGGAATAATTAAAGTTGCCCAAGCTGCACCACTGAGGCCCATATTGCACCACCTCAAAAGTAATTAGGGTGTTGGGCAATGCCCAACATTGCATTTAGGTACTTTACATTTATAAATATATCGACGTAAAATAGTTTTAAATGTATCGATGTTTACTTTGGACATTATTCAATGAACACAAATTCAAGTATAACATTTTAAATCGTTAAAGTTAAAGATTGAAAGGGGTGTCTAAAAGATGCTAAAGGTTAAAGTCATGAAACCGATATTCAGGCCAGAAGTTCCCGCTAAGTTTGTGCTGTATCCCTATTCGATATTCCATATAAAGCTCTTCTATAAGCGCCTAGGGAGAAAAGATAGGGAGCTAGATTACTTTGCCTATGTTGATCTTTATCGATTTGGGGTGGAGAGAGGAGATGACTTCATAGAACTTGAAGAATGGGTTGTGAAAGATAACGTGATCATGGAAGAAAACTGTCATTATGATGAAGCCAAAGAGAAAGCTATCGAAAGTGCATTCATGTGGGGCAACATGATGGTAATCTCATGGTGGACTCCGAGGATAGAAGTCGTCAGGGAAGCAAAGGCATATAAGGTTTTCTGGATATTTGAAGAGAACGGGGAGGAATACGTCATGGACAGTCTTACCGGGGAAAAGTTCAAATTAAAGGATCTTACGTAATTACCTAGCATGAATCTCAACTATATCTCCATCTTCAAGAACATGATCTGGCCCAACTCTCTGTCCTGGGAACTTTGCGCTCTTTCCCCACACCCTTGCATACTTAAAGTTCTTTGCGAAGTCTTTATGGATTCTCTCCGCCACATCAAGAACGGTTGAGCCTTTTTTAAGGGCGATAGGAGGATAAGCCGGCTCTTCACCAGGTGATTTGGTGAAAACCCTTATTATACCTGCAAGTTCATAGAGCTCTTCTTTGAGAGTTTCAATATTTGCCATCTTTTTCGCAGAAACGGGCACTATTTTAAACCTATCCCCATAAGCTTTAACGAGCTTTTCGTAGTTCTCTTTGCTCCCCGGTGCATCGCCTTTGTTGGCAATGATTATTGCCTTCCTCCATACGAGGCTCTCATCAAGAGCATCTGAAAACTCTTCAAGGGTAACAGGTTCCTTTACAGTGATCTCAGCACTGTGAATGCCTTCTTCCCTAAGCATTTTCATGACTTCGCTTATATCTCCCTGGATCAAATCCTGCCCGTTGATTACAATTCCACCCATTGGCATTCTCTTTATCTCCACTTTTGGCTTTCTTTTGTTGATTTTTATTCCAGCACGTTCAAATTCTTTCAATATTATCTCCATCTGCTTTATTGGGTCTTGAGAAAGATCAACGACGATAGCTATTGCATCGGCATTTCTTATGACGCTCAAAAGCTGCGTCCCCATGCCTTTACCCAGGGCAGCTCCTTCTATCAAACCCGGCACTTCCACGAGTTGGATCTGAACGTCTTTGTGCTTCATCATGCCCGGAATTGGCTCAACTGTCGTGAAAGGGTAATCGGCAACATCCGCATCAACGCCCGCAAGAACCTTAAGAAGTGAAGATTTTCCGACGTTTGGCAAACCCGCGAGAACTATCTGGGCGGCACCTTCCTTTTTAACGCTAAATGAATAACCTCCCCCTTTTCGTTGGCTTTGCTGCTTTTCCAGTTCTTTCCTGAGCTCTGCTAGCTTTCTCTTTATTTGGAGTCTGAGCTTCTCTGTTCCCTTGTGCTTTGGCACAGTGGCATACATTTTCTCTAATGCCCTTATTTTTTCAGGTATTGTTTTAGCTTGTCTGTATTCCTCTTCCGCCGCTAGATATTCTGCTGTTACGTTTGTTGGCATTTCTACTCACCCCTCCTTCTCTAGCCCATTAGAGGTATGATGGAGGGTTTTTATAAATCTATGGTGTGAAACTATCATCAACTTTATATACTTTCTCGAAAAATTTTAGGGTGGTGAGAATATGAAGGGACTTTTAGATGAAATTGATAAGGAAATCTTGAGGGTGCTTCAAAAAAATAGCCGTACTCCCCTGAGAGAAATATCCAAGCGAGTTGGACTTGCAGAATCAACAGTCTATGAAAGGATTAAGAAGCTGAAGGAGAGAGGAATAATAAAGAAATTCACGATTATCCTTGATCCAGAGTCCCTTGGCTTTCATCTGCTGGCTTTCATATTGATAAAGGCAAAAGCTGGAAAGTATGCTGAAGTTGCCGAGAAGCTCATCGCCTATCCAGAGATAGTGGAAATTTATGAAACCACGGGCGATTACGACATGATACTCAAGATAAGAACGAGGAGCAGCGAAGAGCTCAACGACTTTCTTGATAAGATAGGGGAGATAGAAGGCGTTGTTGCGACCCATACAATGGTCGTGCTGAAGATACACAAAGAGACAACCGAGCTTCCACTTTAAATTTTCCCCTCTGCATAAAGTTTATGATAGGCTTTCAAAAGGGCATCCCTTACCCTCTTTGGCCCGTATCTTCTCACCGCGCTTTTTAATCCTTCGGAATAAACCCTTTTAACTATTAAATCAACATCGGGAGAATCTTTTAGGCTGTTTTCTACATAGAGCTTTGCTATCTCCTCTGGATCTCTGTAGTTCAGTCCCTTAAGCCATTTTAAGGGGATTCCGCTTTCGAACTTCTTTATTACCTCAAACTCAATTATCGTCACTTCGTCATCTCCATGGAGTTCCCCGTATATCTTGTTCAATGCATCTACTAGCTCTTTGACATCCTTAAACCCGTCTTTTTTTGCATCCTGATTTGTAAGCTCCTTAACCTTTTTCTTCTCCACTTTTGTGATTTTTACCTTTGCAACGGCGGTGTCGCTTGGTGTTATTACCAGATAAACCTCGCTTCCGGGTTTTGCCTCATACTCCCCAAATCTAATCGTGGTGGTTTTTTTCCCGCTTAGTATTTTGGATTTGTATGAATTATCTATCAGCAGGAACTTCCTTATTTGAACCATCCTTGAGCACCTCTAAAATCTCCGGAAGCTCTAAGAGGTCGTTAATTTTGAAATCAGCGTACTCCTCATATTCAAGCTCTCTGTCTGCGTATTTGCCATAGCGGAACCATACAGTGTGCATTCCCACCCTTTTTGCCCCATAGATGTCTGAATAAAGCCTGTCCCCCACCATCAATGCCTCTTCCGGAGACACTTCAAATATCTTAAGGGCTTTTTGGTATATTTTCGGATGTGGCTTTTTCACCCCTTCAAAGTCTGAGACCACCATATGCTCAAAGAAATCATCTAAATCAAGCCTTAGAACCTTCTCCCACTGCTTTATTGGATTGCCATCGGTTATGATGCCCAATCGGTAGCCCATCTCTCTGAGTTTGATGAGGGTTTTTCTTGCGTGCTTAACTTCCCTTATGTGGGCAAATTTGGTGTTGTGATAGGCTATAACCCCGGCGGCAACCCACTTGGGGTTGTATTTTAGATCAAGCCTCCTGAGAAGGTAATCAAAGTGATGAGGAAAATTGCTCCCGTATTCGTTTATGAGCTCTAAAAGTTCGTTATAGGCAGTGTCAAAATCAACAGGCATTCCGTGCTGGATCATGTTTTCTATGGCGTTTTTTCTGGCAAGCTCAGCTAAGCGAGAGGTGTCCACAAGGGTATCATCGAGATCAAAAAACACGACCCTTATCATTTTACTCCCCACTTAAATAAAAAGGTTAAAGTATTTAACTTTTCCCTATGTCGAGATAAAAGGATTTCATCTTTTGCTTTTCCTCTCTTAGCTTTCTAAAGTATTCATCCTCTCGAATGAGCTCATCAAGAAGGTCTTCAAGCTTCCACGTTAGGGACGTGGGCGTTGTGGTTGCAAAGATTGGGTTAATTCCTTGAGAGCGAACCCCCTTAATAACCTTCTTTACCTCTTCATTTGAGAGGTTGTGCATTATGATGAACTTTTTCCAGTGCCAGTTGCCGCTTCCTTGGAAAGTAGGGGCCTTTGCTACAACTTCCTCCACAACCCAGTCCCTGCAGTATTCCGGGACCTCATAAATGTCGAACTCACTTAAGATCTCTCTCACCCTGGAAACTTCATCCTGCTCAAACCCTATTATGAGTATCATACCACCACCCTTAACAGCCTTTATCTTTTAAGCATCTTTTAACCTTTGCCAAAAGATGTTCGATACTGTTAGGATAACTGGGGTATCACCTCCTGAAGCCATTCAGTAACATCACCCGGAGGTCCACCAAACCTAGAATGAATTCTGACAAAATTATACCAAAAAGCAAACAGAAAAACAAACCTATGAACTCTTTTCCAG